>JAUICE010000071.1 GCA_030428185.1 Gammaproteobacteria bacterium | reverse complement strand
CGAATACTTCATTTCCAAAGACAAAAGCATATTTTTCATCTTTTTGAGCTTCAAAATTTTGTAACATGACGCTTTTGTCTGTCTGCTCGACGGCAACGGTTTGATAGCCTTCTTTTTTGATTTGCTTCATAAGAGGACTTACAGCAGCAATCACGCCCGCAGAAAGCCTATCCTCATATGAAAATCCACCGACTAAAACAAAACCATCAAATTCACTTAACGAATCATCCTTAGTATTCCAAAACACATCACAAGGCTGCATTCCAACACGTTTCACTGCCATAGCGGTCTCTCGCTCACAGTTAGAGCCTGGAAACTGTACAATCGCAATTCGCTTTTTATTCATTAAGCAAACCTCACTAACTGGTCGCCAACGACAACCTCACCAGCTAAAACAAATGGCTCACCAGCATCAGTTAAGGTTTTCTCTAAGCATGAGGCATCATCTGAACTTGTGATGATGATATAGCCAGCACCCATATTAAACGCTTGGTACATATCTTCAAGTGACACCTTACCTAAGGTTTGAATTAAGTGAAAAATAGGTGGGATATCGATAGATTTTAACGACAAAACTACATCGACGGCATCTGGTAAAATTCGTGATAAATTGCCTTTAATACCACCGCCTGTAATATGTGCCATTCCGTGAATATCAATATTTGTATCACACAGCGTGCTTACTGCTCGGCAGTAGTTTTTATGTGGAACCAGTAAGGCTTCACCAATTGTCATGCCTAAATCGTCAACCATCGTGTCAACATTAAGCTTAGCTATATCAAACAACACTTTTCTTGCTAACGAGTAGCCATTCGTATGCAGCCCTGATGAAGGCAACACATATACCTTATCACCAGTTTCAATACGCCGACCATCAATGAGCCCACTTTTCTCAACAACACCGGTAACAATACCAACGACATCGTAGGCTTTATCGGCATAAACACTAGGCATTTCAGCCGTTTCGCCACCAACTAATGATATATCTGCATCACGACATGCGCGTGCAATTCCGTTAATAATTTCTGTAGTTGACTCATAAGACAGCTTGCTCGCAGCTACATAGTCTAATAACGTTAATGGCCTAGCGCCTGTAATTAAAATATCATTCACCGTTGCGGATACTAAATCCTGGCCAATATACTCATATTGATTACTCATTGAGGCAACTAAACTTTTAGTACCAACGCCATCAATACTTTGAACCAGTATAGGCTCTTTATATGAAGAAATAATCTCTTTTAAATCATAAAGGCCTGCAAATCCCCCAATGGATGAAAGTACAGCATTACTATGTGTTTTATGTATATTGTCTTTTATCGCATCAACAATCATGTCTGCAACTTCGATATCAACGCCTGCTTTTTGATAATTCATACTATTCATAGTAATGCTCGCTCTAAAGTTTGACTGCATATTTTTGCCAACTCATCTCTCCTCAACTCAAAAATATCTTGAACTGAAAATGTATCATCTTTTGTTGTTGTTCCAACAAGAAGTGGCAATGAGTGATAATGTTTGCTTAACGCTAAAAATTCAGCCTCTTTTTCTTTTTTTACAACCAAAGCAAAACCTCCAGTTTCAGCAAACAATAAAGCCCTTAGAGCACGTTCATTAGCGTTATTGAAACAAATGTTAAAACCCACGTTACTTGCTAGATATAAATGACTTAAGGCTTTGGCTAAACCTCCAAATGAAATATGTGATGCGGCACGAACCAAGCCTTTTTCGATTGCTTTGAGCATAAAGTAAACTCGATTGTGAAACGCATTCATATCAATGGGGTGTAGTTTATCTGTGGTCGGATAAAGTGTTTGGTAGATACTTCCTGCTAAACTAAGCCTGTTGTCTCTAAGAACAAAGACAGGTTCGTTAATTTCCTCACACCGATAGCTTATGGTTTTTTCAACATCGTTAATAACCGCTAGTGCACTCACCATAGGGCTTGGTGCAATAGATTGAGTCCCATCCGTGTTATATAAAGACACATTACCACCAACTACCGGTAGTGACACACCGTCCAAATCATACACTGGATATGCAGTGCAGGCATCTTTGATGCCAAAAACACCCTCTTTAAAGGCCCACATATGTGACGCTATCGTCGGGTCGCCATAGCAAAGACAATCGGTCACAGCTATCGCACTACAACCAACGGCGCTAACTTTTTCTATCGCTTGGCATACTGCTTCTATTCCACCTTGATAAGGATTTAATATATTTTTTAATGGTGACTGAGCTACAGAAAGAGCTATCCCTTTTTTACGAATTTCTAAAGGATATTCGTCACTGTTAAACGGTTGCAATATACCTGCATCACCTTGTCCTCGCTCAAGATAAGTTCTCCCCTGAACCTGCTTATCATACTGAATATAAATTGCTTTATCTGATGCGATATTTTCATGCGCCAATAATGAAAGAAAAGCTTCTTTGATAGGTACATCATCAAGATATTTTGCTTTGATCTCATCTTTTATATCTGGCTCTTCAACTGCTCTATCTTCACTAAGTCCTGCTGTCACATCAGAAGCTTTAGCATCAACTTGCTTTTTACCTTGATACCAAACAACATATTGCGGCTCTTTTGTAATGCGCCCTACTTCTTTTGCTTTAGCACCAAATGAAACTTCAGGCAGCGCAAACGTATCGTTATAGTGCGATAAAACCAAATCTTTTAAGTCTTTTGGCACAGCCCACATGAAGCGCTCTTGAGTTTCAGCGCATAAGACTACACTGGGATGCAAACCTTCCATAGACTGATGCACCTCATCTAAAAATACTTCTGCCCCATAGCCATTACCGTCAGCAAGCTCAACGCTAGCACAACCTACTCCGCCTGCGCCTAAATCTTTAAACGCCACATCTTTGATACGTCCAAGCTCATGGAGTCTATTCATTAAAGCAAGATTTGCTTTAATCAAATGGCGCTCTAAAAATGCATTAGGCTCTTGAACTGCTCCTCGATTTGCATCACTATCCTCCAGATTAGAAGACGCAAAACTTGCCCCGCCAAAACCGCTATTGTCCGTCGGCTTACCTACCAAAATCAACACATACCCATCGGCATCATCTGGTACATAAGAGTGTATGACCTTATCTTCTCGGACAATCCCAAGGGTTACAATATTAACTAAACAGTTTGATTGATAACTATTATGATAAAAAACGTTTCCTGTGACATTAGGAATACCTAGCGCATTTCCGTATGAGGCAATACCATTAACCACTTCCTGATTAAGCCACTGTGTTTTTTCATTATATAAATCACCAAATCGCAAAATATCAGAAAGCGCAATGACTTCTGCGCCCATACAGTTAACATCGCGAACATTCCCTCCCACACCGGTTGCAGCACCCTCAAAAGGCACAACTTGCGATGGATGATTATGCGACTCATGGCTCATGGCAATGCCATAGCGCAGACCTTGGCTATCTTCAGCAACGCTAATTACAGCCGCATCCTCACCAACGCCAACAATTAAATACGGTGCTTTGGTAGGTAATTCTTTAAGATATTTTTTGGAGCTCTTATAAGCACAGTGCTCTGAGCCTTGAATAGACCATAACTGACATTCAGTGACTGTAGGCGGCCTTTTTAACACCTCTTTTTGCAGCCTAATTAGTTCATGCGCACTCATTCCGATACCCATTTTTTGGGCAAGCTCAGTCAACTCTTTTATGGACAAAGAAAGCGCGTCAATATGCTCTTCGCTAATCATGGAGGAAGCCATCGTATTATCTGGAACCTTTATGCCGCTACTGTGCCCAAGATGCTACAAGAAAAATGACGATATGTATACCCAATGGAAAAGCATTGAAGTATGACTCTCCCTTGCAATCAGTCCGTTATTTTGGCCTAATACCGGCAATTCGATTGAAGCACTTAATCTCATGGAAGAATCAACCATTTTATATAGCCCATCACTCTCAGTTATCCAACGCAGCCAAATGACTAGGTTTCAGATCTATCTTGAAAAAACGCACGGATTAACCTTTTCTAACTATTCTGAGCTACATCAATGGTCGGTAAATGATAAAGAGACTTTTTGGGGAGCTTGTTGGACATATTTAAACATCATCGCACACAAAGCTCCTAAACAGATTTTACGTAATGAAAACCAAATAGAAAACGCATTGTGGTTTGAAGGTGCTAAGTTAAATTTTGCTGAAAATTTACTGGCAACGCATGGCAAAAGCACTGCAATTATAGCCATTAAAGAAAATGGTGAGCGCTTGGTGATGAGTTTTGATGAATTGCGTGACGAAGTATTAAAGTATCAAGCAGGACTCCTGGAGCTAGGCTTCAAAAAAGGCGATAAAGTTTGTGCGCTTATGCCAAATACTGCTGAAACCATCATTGCAATGCTTGCAACGACCAGTCTCGGCGGAATTTGGTCGTCATGCTCACCAGACTTTGGCACCCAAGGTGTTCTAGATAGATTTTTACAAGTTAAGCCAGATATATTGTTTACTGTTGATGGATATTTTTATAATAAAAAGGCCATAGATATACGCGAAAAGGTATCTAAAATCGGCGCTAGTTTGCCAAACTTATCAAAAATTATTGAAATCCCTTATATTCATTTAAACAAGAAATCTCATATATCTAAACTGATACCTGTAGAAGAGTTCAAAAAAAACGCGGATACATTAATTTTTATTCCTACCGAGTTCAATCATCCCTTATATATATTATTCTCTTCAGGTACGACTGGGTTACCGAAAGGAATTGTCCATGGTGTAGGCAACACCTTGTTACAGCATAAAAAAGAGCTCGCTTTACATGCAAACTTGTCATTTAAAGATAGGTTAATGTATTTTACAACTTGTGGCTGGATGATGTGGAACTGGATGGTTTCAGCACTAAGTTTGGGCACCACCTTGGTATTATATGACGGTAGCCCTGTCTCACCAACAAATGAGCGATTGTTTAATATTATCGATGAAGAGCAGATCACCGCCTTTGGCACCAGTGCAAAATATTTAGCTTCGATAGAAAAAATTGGACTTAACCCACAAAAAACTCATCAATTGAAATCTCTTAAGCAGATTTTTTCAACAGGCTCGCCCTTATCACCCCATAGTTTTGAGTATGTTTATAAACACATCAAACAAGATCTACTGCTCGCCTCAATTTCCGGGGGTTCGGACATTATCTCATGTTTTGCCTTGAGTAATCCGAATTTACCGGTTCGAAAAGGTGAACTTCAGTGCATCGGACTAGGTATGGACGTTGCCATTTATGATGACGAAGGTAAAATACTTATCAACAAAAAAGGAGAGCTTGTCTGTCAAAGCCCCTTCCCTTCAGCGCCAATTTATTTCTTAAACGATACAAATGGTACTAAATATCATCAAGCTTACTTTGCTAGATATAAGAATATTTGGGCACATGGCGATTATGCAAAAATAACCTTATCACACGGTATCGTTATCTATGGGCGATCAGATACAATCTTAAATCCAAATGGTGTGCGTATTGGCACTGCTGAAATTTATCGTCAACTCGATGATATCGACAGTATCTTAGATTCGGTTGTCATTGGCCAACCATTTGAAAACGATGAACGAATTGTCTTATTTGTAGTGCTTAAGGATGGTATCACACTAAATAACCAACTAACCGAACAGATTAAACAAACCATCAAAGCAAACGCATCTCCTCGCCATGTACCTAAAGTAATACTTCAAGTATCAGATATCCCTAAAACAGTTAGCGGTAAAATAGCTGAGCTAGCGGTTAAGCAAACCATTATGGGAGAGACAGTAAAAAATATCGACGCACTAATCAATCCTAAGGCGCTGGCGATATTCAAAGAAAAAGCAAAATTATTACAACAATAATTTTGCTAAGATGGTTTTTTTATTCCGAATGGTTGCGTAACAACCCATTAGCAGAGAGTAATATTGCTATACCCTTAGTCGACTCAAAGTGAGAAAACACAATCATCATCATCACAGTCATTGGTATCGATAAAAATAATCCTATAATACCCCATACACTGCCCCAAACAGCCAAAGACAATAAAATAATCAGCGGACTTAGGTTTAGAGATCGTCCTAAATATTTCGGATCAATAACATTACCGACAATAAACTGCGTTACCGTGATCCCTCCTGCCACAATAACAAAAGGTGCTAAAGTCTCATTAAATTGTATGAGTGCTATAAGTGATGGAAAAAAAGTCGAAATGATAGAGCCTATATTAGGTATATAATTCATACAAAAAATAAGTAATGCCCAAAACTCAGCAAAATCTAAATTAACACTTTTCATAATGAGCCAACTCGTCAGCGCGGTCACAATACTTAATGACGTTTTTACACCGATATAAACACGCATATCGCTAACAATTTGACTAATTATCGATGTTGCTACTTTTAAGTTTCTTTTATTTTTCATAAAAGCTTCAAGTTTTCGCCACATGACTTGTTGTTCTAAAAATAAAAAACTCACATATAAGATAATTAAAAAAGCATTACTGGTAATAGTTGTAAAGACTCCAGATACACCTATAAATAAAGAGCGAAATGACAGTTGCTGGAAGAATTCATTAGTAATTCCCATGACTTTTAGCCGGAATTTACTGCCGAAATTATTCAAGATCATTAATAAATTCTCTTGATATTTTGGTGCCATTTTGATGACATCATTGACATTATTGGTAATAATTTCTCCAAGTTTATATAAACAATAAACAAGAATAAAAATTGCTATCAGTAAACAAAGACCATATGGAAGGCTTTTTGCAAAAGGGATTTTTGTCTTAATAAAGATAGCGCTGGTATTAAGCAAATGCCACAAAAACACTGCAATAACCATAGGAATTAACAAACCCTTAGCTGTTATCAAGCCATAAATAATCAAGTAGAGTGTTAATAGTCCAAAAGTAATACTGTACTTACGTGTTTCCATAAACATTCATTTCCTTATGTAAATATCGTGTCGATTATTTTGCCTGACACAAGAAATGTTTAACTCGATGCTTTTCTCGATACAAGCGATATGTTCCTTTCAACTGCAACCACTTTTGATATGCTCGCATACGCAAAGACTTATGCTTCTTAAATAACTCCTCTTTTGCGCGCTCATATGTATATAAAAATGTCCTCATTAAAATATGCTTATTATGTTCAAACGCATGCTGCATGTTAATAACATTCTCTTTGCTGTCATCAAAATATAAAATATTTTCTATCGGCTTATCTGCTCGATTTAACAAGCAATGTAGTGCGGTTCCCTTATCTTGACCACTAACAAACAACACCCCACTCTTATATAGCGCCTGATACTTAAAATGAGGACAACAAAACAACTCACTACGCGCATATTTGTCATTTAATTTAACCGCATTTTCATCTAATATCCAATGGCCATCAGGTAAATAAAACGCCTTTTGATGAAGATGTGTTAAGGTGAGCTTTAACATATCTGGCGTTCTAGCTGTGAGTAATAATATATCACTTTGATTGTGGCTTGCTAAATCTAAAAATGCTTTTAAGGTACTTTCAGTTGGGATCATCTCTGATTTTGATAGCAAGAACGCTTCAATATCACTGAGTGACTCAATATCATGTGCAAGCAAATACGGTGAATGCTCCTTTCCTTTCAACAAGTTCACCTGCCAATCCCAAAATGCTGGACCACCTAAATATGACTTGGTGGTCACTAATGTATCATCAATATCAAAAACAAGTAACGTTTTATCCTTATGCTTTATATGTTGATAGATCTCGATTGCTTTCTGATAGTGATTAATTTCAGCAGGGATAACGCTTGCACTTGCTTGTAATAACATGAAACAACAAAGAAAACCTAGTAGTCTAGAGCGAAATATCGAGCATAAATCTGTAATGGTGATAAAGTAGCGCATGATGAATTTGTATATATAAGCAATAACAACAGCTTTTGGAGGACACATTGTAGCATAGATCCCTTAAAAAATATGTCTCCACTTTTTAAGTACTGTGTACGATATGTTCGCGACTTCTACAGTGTATACTAGGTCCTTAGTCCATTTTCATCTCATTTGTAGGTTTACTCTGCAGGTGAATAAAATTTTCTTTTGCCTTTGAAATTAAACTTTTTAAAGCCAAATTGGGGACTCTAGTTGTAGGGCACGTTTTCCCATTTTCACCGCGCTCTTTCATCCATTCATCTAATACAATCCTTTCATAGGTAATTCCGCTAGGTACTACTATCACCGGATCGACTGATATCATCGCCAATAGCATTAATCCTACGCTTACGTATAATAAGCAAAACTGAACGCATGATGTGCTGCTTTGACAATTTCTCTAAGCCACAGTGAATATTGAAGTCTAAAACATGCATTATGAAAGGACAGGGGTATACCCCTATCCTCTCACAATGCATGTTTTTGAGCTTTGTCAAATCACCAATCTTTGGTATTTTTTTCAATCGGAATGGAATAGCCATTCCTCTATCAAAAAATCCAAACCTTAATCATTTGACTGTGCTCAACCTAATAGAT
>JAUICE010000115.1 GCA_030428185.1 Gammaproteobacteria bacterium | reverse complement strand
CAGTAAATAAAATCTATAAAAACACATTAAGCTGTAATAAAAGCACCAAAGTGCCTATAAATCCATCAAAAAATGCTTGCGTATTACGCAACGTCATAGTGTTTAATAGCCTCATTCAACTGCGAAGTACAACAACGTTAGGGGCTGAAAAAGATGACTGATCTAAATCCATTTAACAACGAGGCTGATACTAAGGTAGAGAGGGACTTATTCAAACTATACTTTTGCGAAGGTACAATTGTTGTAACTATTCTTGTAGTGGTTATTATGTACGTATCATTTCCCCCTTCTATTATAGCTATTTTAGCAAATCCCGCTGCTTTCTCAGGGGCCTCGTTCTATGGATTCTTTTTGGGAAGTGCTCGCATGACTGCTGACGATAATAGTCCTTCTTACACTCTAAATAATTTTGGCAAGAACTTTGTTTTAATATCAAGCGGCATTGGAATGATATTGTCGGCTCTAACAATGATTTTCCCTCCTTTGGGGGTATTAGTATTAGGCAGTGTTGCTGGTAGTGCCATTTTTTTAATTACAATTAGAGCAGTAAACTGGATACGGAAACATTACTATATTCCACCAGTCACAAATGATATTTCCGCCTCCACCCCTGAAGATGTACATCAAGAGAAACAAACTAACAGTCATGCTGTCAAAATGAGTCAGTTATTATCTAATGGAGAGGATTCTGAAACTCCAGATCAAGAGGTGACGGAGTATGATACATCTGCGCAAAGAAGCTTTCAGGAAAAAAAACAGGTATTAGAGCAAACTTTTTTTCCTGATAAAAACACTCAAGAACAGAAGCTTTTACAAGAGCGGGCATGCATGCATCGAATTGCTGACCCATCTTACGCACAGGTTCCTGCTAGATGTTGAAAACTAAGTAGACTCTGCATTTGATTTTTAAGGAAGAAAACAGATGCAGATGTTAGATTGTCTTGCACCCATATTGCTACCACTTATAAAAGTAAAATTATTAATTTTGTTAGCAACAAACAAAGTAGGAGGTACATTTCAAAGTGCGATGAGCAAGAAGGTTGCTAAAGTGATGGAGGTCAAGAAATTGAGCTTAAGATTAATTTTCAAAGTATATGCTTTTATTTTTTAAATTCAATTGCGTTTAATTTAACCATTAATGCCAATTGTTTCGGTAGATTTAAGAAAAATAGAGAGTAAGTTTATGCCGATTTTAAACCTTGATAAATGCTACACTCAAGAGCGGCAGCGCTTATCTGTCAAAATACCAGAAGCCCTTCCTAATGATTGGCTAGCCGCCTTTTATGAACTTTTAAGCACACAATTAGGGCTCAATGATATAGATAAAGAACACGAAGCCTATGATAATCAAACAAATAGACAGATTTTCTTGACTGAAAAAGAGATGTTTTTCAAACAATTAGACAGACACGCTGGGTCACAATCAATGTTTTCTTTAAAGTCTCAGCTACTGAAATCCTTAGGCACGTTGTACGTTATCTTTAAACACCCTGAAACAACCGACAATCAAAAGCAGATGATTGCATTAAGGATAAAAGAGGATGTGAACCAATGCTCGCCAGGATTTCTTAATCGAGTTAACTTCACGATTACGCTCTTCAATATGCCACAAAGCATAGCTGAATTAATGGCCCAAGTCCGTTTTAAGCTGGTTGATAGAATAGCAAGCATCATTGCTGCCCAAAATCCACAAGGCGTTCATGTGCACAACCGGGTGATTAACGTTGCTAACGCTGCAGGATTTGGAGTTTGGTCTATTAATACGGGTGACGTTTGTTCTCTCG
>JAUICE010000070.1 GCA_030428185.1 Gammaproteobacteria bacterium | reverse complement strand
TTACGAAAAAGCCAAAATGTCATTAAAGCATGCCATAAATGACAACGCCCCAGAAGAGGAAATAGCTAAATTAAAGCAACAAGTAACAAAAGCAAGACGTACACTTATCTTTTCGATTACTGAAAAAACCATTGCTCCATTAACCATTCTTCTAACCATGTCGTTTTGCTGGCCTGCTGGTGTGGGGGTATTGGCTGCTTACATTGCTTTTAAAATAGGCAAAAGCATTTATAATAAACATCAAGCAAAGAAAAAATCATCTTCAGAGGTGCCATCTTTCTTTGCTGAGAAACACGCACAGTCATTACCTTCGAAAGAAGATGAGGCTGATATCGATAATATTGGTGCTCCTGATCAAGCGACGACACAATAATCAATAAGAAAACCATCATGCCTAAATACTATGAATACTTTGCACTCAGCCAAACACCACTAGAATCATCAGAGCTGTATACACCGACCAGTAGATATTTTTTATTTTTAAAAAAAAATATCGGTGAGCCTACTGTTCGTGCGAAAACCTTAACGGGTAACGACTTAAAACACCACTTTGATAGTGAGCCGTCACTAACCTTGTTTAAAGATGAAGAGCAAGCCTATCAAAGCATGCTTGATTCTGCTGAATATAATGAAGCCAAATTACTCACACATATCAAGCCGTGTTATATAATAAAAACACTTCAAGAAATTGATTTTAAAAACACCAGCTCGATATCCATCAATAAATCGCAAATAAAATGCAACTTAGACTTTGCTGTTATTTCTAATAGTGATAACGAACCTATTGCGGTATACGACAAAACCTCCAGAGCCGTGTCTAGAACTCAGTTAGTGCAGTAGCGTTAACTACGCTTAATCATTTTTAACCGCTCTAAGAACGCTTTTTAACTTTTTTCATTAATCGCTTACGCTTATTAACTTGACGTTTGGTTAAGGTATTTTTTTTACCTGCATATGGATTTTCGCTGCTTTTAAACTGAAGCCTGATGGGTGTACCAATCAATGCAAAAGCTTTTCTAAAAACCTGCATCAAATAACGATGATAAGCCGCTGGCACTTTTGTCGTTTGATTACCATGAATAACAATCGTTGGTGGCTTATGGCCACCCATATGTGCATATTTTAATTTTATACGACGACCTTGAACTAGTGGCGGCTGGTGTGCTTTTACAGCCCCTTCTAGAACTTCTGTAAGCTTTGTAGTCGGTAACTCTTTAATTTGCGATTTATGAATACTAACCACTTTAGGCAGCAAAGTGCCTACACCACTACCATGTAAAGCAGAAATATAAATAATTGGCGCAAACTTAACAAAGTTTAAACTTCTGTCAATTGTATTATGAACTGAAGATTTAATATCTTCATCTAAATCATCCCACTTATTAACAACAAGTAGCAGCCCTCGCCCAGCCTCAACGACGTATTGAATTAAATGTAAATCTTGATCATTCACGCCTTCACGTGCATCAAATACTAAAATGCACACGTCAGCTTTATTGATAGCCTCCAGTGCTTTTATTACTGAAAATTTTTCTATTTTTTCATTAACACGACTTTTTTTACGGATACCTGCTGTATCAATTAGTGTGAAATGCTCATCATTTTTATCGAAAGGAATGTACACACTATCGCGCGTTGTTCCAGGCATATCAAGAGCAACAACCCGCTCTTCACCCAAAATACGATTAATCAATGTTGACTTGCCTACATTTGGCTTACCAATGACCGCTATTTTAATTCGCCTAGACTGTGACTCTTCCTGAACTTCTAATGGAAATAAAGAAAACACATCAGCTGTAAGCTTTTTGATCCCACGCCCAGTTTTTGCTGCAATAGCATATACATGCTTGAAGCCAAGAGTGTAGAATTCACTGGTGACGATATTTTCATCTAAACCATCCACTTTATTAACGATGACAAAAACATTTTCTTTAACCCTAAGCTTTTTGGCTATATCACTATCAGCTGGACTTAACCCACTTGAGGCATCCACCATGAAAAACACAATATCCGCTTCATCTAATGCCGAAATAGACTGCTTGGTTGTCAGTGTATCAACTGTTTCTTCTTCATGACCAATACCACCCGTATCAATGACTGTATAAGGTTTATTATCATGGAAGGCTAGGCCATATTGTCTATCACGTGTTAAGCCAGGTTTATCCGCAACCAACGCATCTTTGGTACGCGTTAAACGGTTAAATAGTGTCGACTTACCCACATTTGGTCGACCAACGAGTGCAATAACGGTCATGCTGGCTGCTCTATTAAATGATGAAGCACTCCTCGTGCTGTCTGAAGATAAATCGCTCGACCAACAACTCTAGGTGCCGAATCAATTCTATCTGATGTCACTTTTTGCCTGCCAATCACTAAGCCATTATCATAGGAAAGCAAGTGTATGACCCCGAATTTGTCTGCTAATAACAACCCCAATGGTGTTGCTACCGGTGCCGTAACACCGCGATGACTAAGCGCTTTTTGATGCCATAAAACCACACCGTTTTTCTCGTTTATCGCCCAAATGTGACTGTTGCTATCCGTCACATATAGCGTCCCTCTAACGCGCGTCATATTTCTAAATGACGACAGGCTTCTTTTCCACAGAACTTTAGATGTATCTAGTGACAATGCCATTAACATCCCTTGATAACTCACTGCGTAAACCCGTCTGCCAACAACTATAGGGGTGGCATCAACATCTATCATACGTTCGACTTCACTGCTTCCTTTAGGATAACCAATAGCCTCTACCCAGATTGGTACACCTTGATGGGAAAATGCATACACTTTGCCGTTTGCAAATCCTGAAACAATGATATTTCCAGAAACAACTGGCGCACTAGATGCTCTTAGCACTAGCTCTGGACTAGACTCTTGATGTTGCCACCTAATGTGACCCGTTTTAATATCTACAGCGTACAAAGTGCTATCAATTGTTTTTGCAAGAACAAAGTGCGTACTCAATGCTGGGGCGGCCAGTATCGCATTCGATAAAACTTTATGCCAAAGTAGTTTTCCTGTTGCTCGATTGAGTAAAAACAAACTCGCATCTTCTGAGCCAACAACCAGGTAGGATTGATTCACCACTGGGCCACTAGATAGGGCTGCGTTTAAATGATTGCGCCAAAGTAACTTGCCGGTGCGATTATCACGCGCCTCAACTGAGCCATCGGCTGCGGCTGTATAAACCGTGTTATCTAACACAATAGGACGTAGGTTATAAAAGCCCTCTGCCCTTGCCCTTCTTACAGTGACCACTTGGCGCCACTTAGGGGTCAAGTTAACTTGCTCTTTAAAAGACTTTAATGGTGTTGGGGGCACAGTATTGTCTTTCCCCAACAGCCAATTATCTAACATGCTACAACCTGATAAACACATCATGGTCATCATCGATAAAATTATTTTTTTCATATAAATACTCATTATATTCTTAGCGCACTATCAGGCAGATGCGTGCACCATTTTCTTTGGCAATCCTAATGTATCAACCTGTGACAGCTGATTAAGTTTCATTGATAACAAAGAGACTTTGTTTTTAAAAGAGTTAGGCAAAGCTTCAAGCGCTTTACGGTATCGTAATTTTGCTTGCTGTATATCACCTTTGGCGCGATAAATATCACCCTTAAGCTCTAAGACAACGACGTTAAACGATGGATTTTTAATTTTAGACAAAATAGTTAACGCGTTGGTATAATTTTTTTCTTCAAGCTCGATACGTGCCAGGCGAATATTCGCAAGTGTAATCAACGTAGCTGCTGATGAATGCTTTGTAACCCACTCTAGATGTGTTTTTGCCTCTTGCAATTTATGATGACTCACAGACTCTCTGGCTAATAGCAAGGACGCACCAGTTGCGTAAATACTGTTTGGATAATTAGTTTTGATATAATTTGCCTGTGCTGTAAGTGCAACTGAATCATCTTCTGCTGCATAATGCATGAGTTGCTCATAAGCTCTCGATGCGTTAATAGCAACTGATTGCAGATGGCCTTGATACCAACGATAACCATAGAATATCAACAAGACAACCAACGCTATGGTTGATAGCAAATTGCCATACTTATTCCACCAACGCTTGATGGCCTCAATTTGTTCTTCTTCAGTTACATAAGTACTCACTTATCTTCCCCCATACTTTGCTTTAACTCAGCAATTAGTGCTTCTATTGATAAGCGCTTTGCGTCTCTTTTTTCACGTAAAAATGATAGCGTAAACGAATTAGATGCCAGCTCATCTTCTCCAATAACCAGTGCGAAATCTGCATCTGATTTATCTGCCCGCTTAAACTGACTTTTAAACGATGCAGGATTAACATGCACATCAAACTTAACCTGTGGCAAGCTATTTCGAATCGACTCAACTTTAGGTAGCCATTGATTTAATGCTAGTTGACTGTCGACAACCACAAAAACATCGCATGCTTTTTCTTTTGCCTGCCTACTTCCTAAAACCGTTTCTAAAAGCAAATGTAACCGCTCCATACCAAGAGCAAATCCAAATGCACTCGAAGGCTTGCCTCCGCATAACGAAATCAATCGATCGTAACGACCACCGGCGCAAACCGTTCCTTGAGCGCCTAGCAAATCGGTTGTCCACTCAAATACAGTATGCGAATAATAATCCAATCCCCTCACTAGCCTAGGATTGACTGTGTAAGTAATATTCAGCTCATCTAGTGTGTTTAACAAGGACTGAAAACGCTCCTTAGTTTCAAGCGTTAAATGATCCCAAAGCTTAGGCGCGTCTTTGAGTAATGATTGAATATCAGGGTTTTTGCTATCTAATAGGCGTAAAGGATTTGTCTTCGCTCTTAACTGTTCATCTTCAGATAACTTCTCCTGACAAGTTGAAAAAAACGCCGCCAGCGCCTCATGAAAACTTTGCCGCTCTTCGCTAGTACCTATGGTGTTTATCTCTAAAGTGACAGCCGTGTCTATTTTTAGTTGCGACCATAGCCGCTTTGTCATCAAGAGTTGCTCCGCTTCAATAGCAATACCTGGAAAGCCAAAAGCTTCCACTCCAAACTGATAAAATTGACGATATCGACCCTTTTGCGGACGCTCATGGCGGAACATTGGCCCTAAATACCAAAGCTTTTGAGTTTGATTATGTAATAGACCATGTTGAATCGCTGCTCGAACAATAGATGCGGTTCCTTCTGGTCTCAAAGATAAATTATCACCATTTCTATCATTAAAGGTATACATCTCTTTTTGAACAATATCAGTTACTTCACCAATACCACGAGCAAACAAGTTTGTTGGCTCTACAATAGGAGTACGAATTTCTTGATATACATATTGCGAGGCAACATGCTTAATTTGTTTCTCTATATGCGCCCAAAAGGCGAGTGTCTCAGGGAGTAAATCATTCATCCCACGAATTGCTTGAATTTTACTGCTCACGTCTAAACTACCCAGCTAACCTTTTTTGTGAAAACTTTTCTAACGCCTTGGGTTGGCCTTTTACGCTCGATGTTGTCATCAAATGACTAGGAGATTGTTTTATAGACGAGCTCACCACTTCTGTCACTTTTTTAGTATCACTAACAGCAAGTTGCTTCGCTTTTTTGTGGCCAACAAACATACTGACTCCAGCAAAAAACACCAAAGCAAGAAGAGCTCCGCCCATCATTAACCAGCGTTTATTCTGATTCGGCTCATAAGTCACTATGGTCTCTTGGCTTGTCCATATTGGCTGCTCTACCTCATGCTCTCTCACACCAAGACGATCAAACACCTCTAAAATCATTTTTTCTTCTAAGCCTACAAAACGTGCGTAGGCTTTAAGATAACCACGTGTAAACACCAATCCTGCAAAGTTATCATAATGATCGGCCTCAATCAGCTCTATCACTTTAATACGCAAACAAAGTCTTTGAGCGACATCGTCTATCGATAAACCTAAGCGCTCTCTAGCATCTTGTAATAATTCACCTGGTCCTCTGGATGCTTTATCTGCGTTATGTTGAGGTGCTTCTTTATGTTCGTTTTGAACCGTCATATTGATTACTCGCTAACAATTTCTGATATTGCTTTGATTTAGAAAAGCGCTCTTTTAACATCCAAGCATAGCTGTTTGCCACTTTCTTATTCCCTAAGTGCTTAGAGGCCTGGAAACCAAGCCAAGAAAGCTCAGGAGTAATAGAGCCCGTACCCTCAAAAGACTTCACTTGTGATATCACGTCTTTATAGCGCTTCTCATCCATGGCCATTTTAGCTAATTGATAGGTAGATTGATAGCGCTTAGGGTCCTGCTCTAGTGCTTTCTTAAAATAAAACTTAGCCATCGACTTATCGGGAATCTCTAATGAGCACAAACCTGCATTTTCAAGAGCGCCAGAGGTATTCAAATAACTCAAATCCTGACTGGCTTTAACAAAAAACTCATTTGCTTTTATGTATTGTTTTCTTCGACAAAGATATGCGCCATAATTGTTCAATGAAGCACCCTTTGACTTTGCAAGAGCAATGGACTTTAAATAAAACTGCTGTGCTCTGGCTATATCGCCTGTCTTTTCAAAAAAATAAGCCAAAGCCCCATGCGCTTTGGATGATTTAGGCGATTCTTCTAGAGCGGTCATCAGTTTTATTTTAGCTCGCCCCCTATCGCCTTGCTTTAAATAAGCAAGCCCAAGTTGCACGTTAAATTCTGAGGCTTTCGCATACTTTATCTGCTTTTCACTCTCAGAAACCGTATCCATTTTTTTTTGACATCCACTTAATATAAAACAGCCTGTTAGTAATGCGATTCCGATTGTTTTTTTCATGCGCGATCCTCTTGCAGATATTCAATGATACACTTACCTAATTAACGAAACCGCACCATAAGCTACAATAACCGTCTCGTTTGCTGTGAAAAGCAGTGTACCTTAGTTTTATACTCCTATCCATTGAAACATACATTAAGGAAAAGATGGTATATATCCAGTCTACCTGAAAATGCATCTTTTAAGCGTTGTTAACAATTCAATCTTAGGTGTTTTTCTATGAAGGCTTAAGCGATTGCTTGAGATAAACCAGCGGACTCACGCCAACGTTTAGATCGAGAAGTCTTATCATTGACCTGCCCTGCCAATTGACCACAAGCTGCATCGATATCATCCCCCCTAGTTCGGCGAACAATGGTATTAAAACCCTTTTCAGTTAGATAATCATTAAATCGCTTGATTTGCTTTTCTGTGGAGCGTTGGTAAGGAGCGCCAGGAAAAGGATTAAATGGTATTAAATTAATTTTACATGGCACAGTAGCCAGTAATACTGCCAACTCTTTTGCATGAGCGAGTGTATCATTAACGTCCTTAAGCATAACATATTCAAATGTCACTTTACGTCTAGGTTCACGCTCAAAATAGGTTCTACAAGAGTTCATTAATTCTTTGATGGGATATTTTCGGTTTATCGGCACCAAAATGTTTCTAAGCTCATCATTAGGTGCATGTAAAGATACAGCTAAAGCAACTGGGCTATCCATTTTGAGTCGCTCCATTTGAGGAACCAATCCTGATGTGCTTAAGGTGACACGTCTCTTAGATAAACCATAAGCAAAGTCATCCATCATGATATCCATAGCAGGCACAACGTTTTGATAATTTAATAGTGGCTCTCCCATGCCCATCATGACGACATTAGTAATTACACGCTTTCTTTCCTCTGTCTTTAACGCTAGATTTGCAATTAATAATTGACTAATAATTTCTGCTGTAGATAGATTTCGGTTAAATCCTTGCTTGGCTGTTGAGCAAAAAGAGCATGTTAAACCACAGCCAATTTGCGATGAAACACATAAAGTTCCACGATTTTTTTCAGGTATATAGACAGTTTCAATACAACTGCCTCCAGAGAGCTGTATTAAGAACTTTGTCGTTCCATCACTAGCTTCTTTCTTTAACACAAGCTTGGGGACGTTAATCTCTGCAAGAGCTTTGAGTTTTTCTCTCAAAGCCTTGCTAAAGTTTATCATCTCATCAATATCCGTGACCCCACACTGGTGCAGCCACTTTAGACACTGTTGTGCGCGAAAGGGTTTTTCACCCATCTTTTTAAAAAAATCACGCATGTTTTGATAAGACAAATCTAAGAGATTAACTTTTTCCATAAGGATTAATACTCACAAATCTCATCAGTACCAAAAAAGAATGCAATTTCGGTTTGAGCTGTTTCTGGTGCATCTGAACCATGTACCGCATTAGCATCAATGCTATCAGCGAAATCCGCACGAATGGTCCCTGGAGCCGCTTCTTTTGGATTGGTCGCGCCCATAATTTCACGGTTTTTTAAAATCGCGTTATCACCTTCTAAAACCTGAATCATAACTGGACCACTGATCATAAAGCTAACTAAGTCATTGAAAAAAGGTCGCTCTTTGTGAACAGCATAAAAACCTTCTGCTTGCTCCTTTGATAAATACGCCATTTTAGCTGCTACAACTTTTAACCCTTGTTTTTCGAATCGGCTGTAAATTTCACCAATGACTTGTTTTTTTACCGCATCAGGCTTGATGATAGATAATGTTCTTTCTACTGCCATTTTAGAGCACTCCTAGTTTGGGTGATAATAAAAGGCGAAATTATATACCTAATGCACAGCAAAATACCAGTTTAACTGCTAATTATCTTATCGACTCTATACCCCTTTATACCCCTATCCTTTCATAATGCGCGTTTTTAAACTTCAATATTTACTGTGGTCTAAAGAGATTAAATTATCGCAATAGACTTTGTTATTACTCAAATTTAATCTCTCTATCCACAGACAAATCTTTTTGTCTAACGTTATA
>JAUICE010000114.1 GCA_030428185.1 Gammaproteobacteria bacterium | reverse complement strand
AACCTGCTTCTGGTGATCCCAAGACTGCATGATGACGTAATCTTTTGGAGATGATGTTTCGTTATGGTGCATTTCATGACCACCACTTTCAGCCTCTTTGGCAAAGCAAGACGGCAAAGTAAATACCAGCGCCAAGAAAACCAAAAGCAGTAAATCAATTTGTTTCATAACAAATGATTGTAGAGCACTTCAGACAACGGTTCCATTTAATTTAAAACTATTACAGTCCTGTGCTTACGCCAACAGCAGAGGCCGAGCGGTAGCAAGGTCCTGCTGGCTGTTTTTGTTAAGAGTTGCTGGCACATAACTTCGTATCACCTCCTTTTAGCCAAACACCATGGGCATTATTTATGTTATTGAAATCATCATCTTCCGATGCAAACTTAATTCCCAAAAATCTTTGTCTCTGATTTGTAGCCCTGTGATTGATGGCAATAAGACTGCCATCAGAAAGTTTGAATATTTGTTTTTCAGCTTCAGCATTTCCTGAAGGTTTTTCGCATAGCTTAGCACCAAAGGCCTCCAAAAATCTTGCTACTGTTGCATTCCCCTCAACCCAAATTTCGCTGATACGAGAAACGTTATTTTTGTGTTCATATACCCAACTCTTTTGAGGGTACACATTATGCATTTTTATGAAAAAAAAGTGTTCAAGATTAGAGCCTTTTGGGAAAACGATATAATCCCAAAAGCTACCCCGTATCACATCGTGCTCAATTGCTAGAGATTTTAATAGCTCAGTAGCAACTTCTATTGAAGGTCCCGTTAAAGCTACAAAAGTGCCACCCTCTCCAGATTCTAAAAACTCTGAATAACCTTGAGCTATTGAATCGGTTGGAGTACCGCTAATTGACATCAATTCAAGGTAGGCATGGTTGGGGAACTTAATATGTGCATTCAATAGGCCATTTTTATGAAGCCTCCCCGGTTTTATAGTAAAACCTGCCCTTTCGTACGTCTTCGATGCTTGCTTAATATCATTGACCGCTACGATTACATGATCTAGCTTAAGCCCTTCAGAGTTTGCGAACCCTGAGTAAAGAGAGTAGAAAATTATCAGGCAAAGTTGTAATGACTTCATGATTTGACTCTTAACGCCGCAGTAAGGGGCAGATTGGCGGAGCAGGTTTTAGTGCAAACTAGAGCGAAGCGATTGCACTAAAAGATGCGTAGTCCAAGCTGTCCAATGGAGCAGGCGCAGCCTGCGGAATGGCTTTGACTGCTTTGTTATGCAGCCTTTATTTTAGGCTGATGTATATTAATATTGCTCCCAAAACTTGAGAAACAAGGCCTATAGGTCGAAAGTATAAACCAATTTTAGAGGTTAATAGTGCAAACTGCCTGTGCTTTTTGTAGCCAATTATTGTTAAAAAAATGCTAACGAAGCAGAGTATGCCGCCGAGAATATATAGAAAGACCGGATAAGGGGTATTATTTGCGAATAGTAAGAAAATAATACCCAGTATTAATCGGCTTGAAATTTCAAACTTATGGAACCAGGTTTTTTCACTAAATGACTTAATGCCATTTGCAAAAGCTAGCGGTTTAAATAGCATTATGCTACCTAAAGAAAACATGCCAATACCGAAAATTGTAAGTGGTAACATCTAGGATGCCTGTATTTTTGCATAACAACTTATTAAACATGCATCTTAACCATTTATCGAGCCAAAATGTGGTTAAAACAGGGCTTTTTTGGTATTTTTTAGCCTCAGATCAGTCTTTTATTCACAAATAATGCACTTTTATCCTGATTTTTCGTGATTAAATTGCATTAATGCATCATTATTGGCTTATATCGAGATAATATTGCATTTATGAAACTTTTAGATCAGGTCAGGGTGAAGATTCG
>JAUICE010000004.1 GCA_030428185.1 Gammaproteobacteria bacterium | reverse complement strand
CCACCACAAAGTTCAACTCGGTCTAAAGCATCAACAAAGGTCCTAGCTGGGTTAGTTACTCGAATATTAACACCTTGCCGGTTTATCGTATCAACATAAACATCAGAAGCTTGCTTATTTTGTAATGCTTTAGGCACCGCAACTGACTGATACCAGTGACCATCAAACTCAAACGATTTACTCTTTTGTTGAGTAACATAAGTTAACTGACCAAAGCTAGAGTATGCTGCTCCTAACAATTCCAAAGCCGAGTGGTAGCCAATAATGGCATCTTCAGTTACCTTACCCGCGATAAGATATGGATCAATCAGGATGCTATCCACAGACTGATTTGGTGGTACGACAGCATATAATTTTCGTCGAATAGATTTGATACGACTGTGTCTAACATAATATGACAATGCCATTTTCACATTATGTGAGTTGCTTTCACCATGGGCTGATTTAAAAAGCACAAACTCCTCATGACGAAAAACAGGATGTTCATAAAAGAATTGCTCTATCTTCATTTATTTAAGCCTCCAATAGTATATATAGACCATATACCATTGGAGGTCAACGCAATAACTATATGTTGTCATTTACTTTATATGACTTTGACCAATCATTGATCGGTTGATAACCTGAAACGGTCGATTTATCCGGTATCCAGCGGCCATAATGTTTGATAACCATCTCGGTATCTCGATGCCCCATCTGAGTGGCAACCCATAGTGGATTTTCACCTGCGGAAAGCATCATCGACGCATAAGTATGGCGTGTTTGATAAGGATTACGATAACGGACACCTGCTTTTTTTAATATATGTGCCCAACAAGTTTTTCGAATCTGGCCATCTGTTTCCCATGGTGTATTAGTGCGTGGATTATAAAACACTCGCTTTCCTTTAAGGAAAGTAAATGATTTCTGACTTTTCAGCGCTTCTAATGCTGGAGGGAGTAATAACACATCACGAATACCAGCTTTTGTCTTTGTGCCTTTCTCCTGTTTTAAAACAACAGCTCTCGATACGCGCACAACTCCCTTTAGCCAATCAATATCATCCCACTCCAAGGCAATGAGCTCTGAAGTGCGAAGACCTGCAAAAAATGCAAATTGAAACAAGTTACGCGCCTGCCCTTTAGCTGCTTTCAAAATTGCTTTAATCTCATCATGATCAAATGGATCTACTTCCCAACTACTCTTACTGGTCTTTCGGTTGATGAGTTTAGACAAGACCAATTTATCAAGTGGATTTCGCTCTATAATACCGTCATTAAGAGCTTGATCTAGCATATTGCGCAAAGGAGTTAAAATATTACGTACCGTCTTCACCGTTAGATTCAGCTCGGTAATCCAGTTACGAATTATCAAAGGGGAAAGCTCTCTGATTGGAATTTTTCCAAATGTTGGATATAAATGGCCCCCACAAACCTTCCGGTAACCATTAAAGGTACTCGGCTCTAAGGTTTTTTCAGCAATTGCCATATAATCTTTGAGCATCTCACCAACCGTGGCTTTAACTACTACGTGCCCAAATAATCTAGCTCGCTTGGAATTTGGAAAATAATCAGCATAATTAAACGTGCCCAGTGCAATTGCATTAATTATTTCTCCGCGTAAACGCTCAGCATATTTTAAATTTGCTTTTGTGGGTTCAAGCTTCAAGGTTTCTCGACACTGCACACCGCGATAGCTAAATATAATTCGGATGGCCTGGCCTGTCCCCCACTCACGAATACTTATCCCGCGCGGAGTCTCTGATTGGTTGCCTTGTTTCCGTGTTCCACCCATCTTTCAACCTCAACTAAATTAATCCATATATTACCATCTGGTCCTACTTTACATTGTATACCATCAAGCCACATGCCTCGTTTGCGCTTAGCATGTACTGCATTAGATGTATCGCCTGAGATTTGACAATACTTTTTTAGTTTTACCCAGTTCATAATCAAACTTCCTTCTTTTTTATAAAAATCTATCCAATAAGAGAATAATTTTCTTTATGCATATTTATTTCAAGAACAATCTGATATAGCTTCATAAGCTCTACTTCTGACTTAAAATTGTTCGGCACAGAGTCATGACAATAGATCTTACGAATAGTATCGAGCGATGAATGTGTAAGCTGAGCAATGTGTTTAAGGGTATAGTGTGTAGAATCTAAGATGTATTGAATCATCCCTTGATAGATCTGTAATTTATAATTAATAGACACGTATAAGCTCCTAAAATCCTTTCTCCTATCGAAAAGCACTGATATTTTTTATTCAAAAAAAAGTGCTTTCCTTGTATAGTAAAGAGTATGTTTTACCCTAACCTTTACTAAAGTAAAAAAATAATATCAAAGCACCACAGACTTTACAATAGTAAAAACAACTGAGTTAATATGCCTGCTTCAGACACATTGATCTTAGAAATACCAAAAGATGCGGAAAAATTAATATTTGGTCATAGAATCGCTTACATCATTGAAAATAGTGGCTTAACTAAAGCTTGGGTCGCAGAGCGCTTAGGTATTTCTAAACAAGCTTTAAATTACTTATTGAAACATGCAACAAAACCTAAGTTCGTCGATGAACTCGCAGAAATACTCAAGTTAAATCCTAAATGGGTAGAGAAGGGAACTGGCTCACCCTGGACAAATAAAAAAAATAAGCTCACACATCCCATAAAACAAATACCACTATTAACAAAAGAAATTATATTAAATGACTCAACGGGCCCCTGGGAAAGTAAAGACACTATCGAATTTTCAAGTGATAATCTCGAGCACTTTATTGCCTATAAACTTGAAAGTGATGCGAACTTCCCTCCGTTTATACAAGGATCAATCTTAATCTTTAATACCAAAAAGCAGCCGAAAAGTGATGACTACGTGCTCCTAATTATTGAGGATAATGTTTTTGTTAGACAGTTTCTGGTTGATGGTGACACTGTGTGTTACAAATCGAGCAATCCTAACTATAAAACATTCATCAATCCTAAGGCAAAACTGCTGGGAGTACTTATCGAAGCGCGCTATCAGATTCATTAACACCGACTTGTATCGCAGTGGCCCCTCTATCCTTCGAGAATATGCGAATTTTTAACATAATATCCATCATAGCGGCAAAAAGAACCGACAAAATCAGTTTTGCGACAGCTGTCGTTACAAAAACATGCATTAGCTCATCAAATGATGTGTTTGTATAAAAACACAAGAACGTAAAAGCAAAAGAAAACAGCAATTCAGCAGGGACAGTAGAGTATAAATAACGTTTAAATACAGAAGCCCCTTGATATACCCCTATTTTCATATGGCTCATAATTTCACTCATAGTATGAAATCCCACATAAGTGGCGAGCAAACCTGAAAATAGCATCCAAGGAGATTTATTTAATGCATGCGCTATCTGTGTTCCTTCAAGACCATAAACAACGATTGCCATTTGAGCAAAAATCAAAAAAAGAACCTGAGAATATAGTTTATAAAAAATGAACCTTTTTGCTTCAACCGGCGAAATTTGGTCAGCAACCACATCAACAATAAAGAAACCCAAACAAAAAAAGACAACACTAAAGTTGAAATGATATTCATATGAGCCAAGATTAATCGTGACGAAATAATAGTTAAAAAGCATGGATAATAATTCCACCACGACAAACGAAATAATCAAATAGCTTTTGATAGTGTCTTTATGCTTGCTCAAGCTCTATACCTTTCATGCATGATTGGACAAAACTTAAATAAATTTTGGCCTGCTCTTCCCTAGTAAAGTTTAAGTTGTTTTCAAGAGCGTCTATTCCAATAATCATCTTAGCGTGCTCTGGCTTAAACTTTCTGCATACAAATTTATCATTTAGTTCAGAGATAAAATTTTTAAATGGTCGGTAACAACCAACGGGTGTATAATGAACTTTCACTTTAAGTGAGTCTCCCTGATAAAGAATGTCAAATTTTTCTATGACAAAACTATATCTAGGTGTTTGTATGTTTGAGATTTCTAGAAATCCCCTGACATTATTGTAAATTGAACTGATAAACTTGCTAATTTCCATGACTACTATCATTTATAACGATAAAACAATCCCTTCAAGTCAAGCATGCATTAAGCATAATGATCGCGGATTCACACTTGGTCATGGCCTTTTTGAGACCATACTAGTGAAAAAGGGCACAGCTTCGGCGATAGACTATCATTGGCACCGTTTAGAAACAAGTGCCCCCTTGATTGGTATTACTTTGCCTTTTTCCAAGCAAGAATTTATAAAAATGCTTGATGCATTAATTGATGAAAATAATCTTCAAGATAAGGTAGCTGGAGCAAGGTTAACAATAACTCATGGAGAATCTGCCAGAGGCATTTTGCCAGTTACACCACCACCGCCCAATTTTATTATTTCTGTATTTGAATATACACACATGCCAAATACAAATTTTTCAGCACTCATTGCAGCAACAAGAAAAAACGAACATACTGTTTCCGCACGAGTTAAATCTATAAGCTACTTAGATAATATCCTCGCTAAACAGGAAGCGATGAGCCAAGGATATAATGAAGCTATTTTATTAAACACCGCATCAAATGTAGCAGATGGTGCTATTACAAATGTTTTTGTTGTAAAAAATAACAAGATATATACGCCACCGATTGTTGATGGCGCATTACCTGGGGTCATTAGAACGATTTTACTGAAAGAACTAACTGCCAAATTTCCCATTATAGAAACATCAATCTCACCAAACGAGCTTTTAAGCGCAGATGAAGTATTTCTGACCAATGCTCTCATGGGTATTCAACCCGTAACTCAAATCAATAGCACAACATATCAAAATTTTTCCATGAGTCTCGCTATTAGTGAGCAACTGAAAGAAGTTAAAAATTATATATAGAGTGCAAATAGCACCAATAAGCAGCTTCCAGTCAAAAATACTATTGAGAAGCACAAAGCGACTGAACTAATTTTTTTTGTTTTTTCAGTCAACTCTCTTGCTTCGGTTATCGAATCAAACATTACCTTTTTCATGGCAATCAAAGTTTCACTAGCTGATTCCTGGAATATCTTAACCATAATATCTTTACTTGAAGACACTGCTGTATTAAGAGTTTTCTCAGCTTTCACTTGTGCATCATCCTTCCATTCAGAAGAAATGTTTTCCATTTCCTCTTTAAATTGAATTAGCATCTCCTGCTGAGCTTTTCGGCTTTCCTCAAGTAGTCTCTCGTTCATGGTTTGAAGGATAAGAATAGGATCATCTTTACTTAAAGCAACACCATGCTTGATAGCAATGTCCTTGACAATTTCATTTAATTTGTCTGACATTAGATCACCATAGCGTTATCAATCTGACTAAATAGTTGATCTCGTATAAGCTTCAAACGCTGCCTGGTCATAATATTTTGATCTGATGAGTCGATTGCTTCATTAAATGTAATTTTTTGTTGAAGCATATTTGATAGATCCAGTCCGAAGGTTTCTTCTTTTAATTCAGGGATCTTAATTATTGCTGCTATTTGATCTTTTGTTTCTTTGTATACTTTCATTTGCTCAAAAGATTTTCCCTCACTTTCAATTTTTCCCCAGTAGGGATTAAGCCATACAACAAAGCGAACATCTTCTGGAAATTGACCTACCAATTGGGCAAAACCATTTACGGTATCCAGCAGTGCTTGACCACCGGTAATAACTGTGTGAATGATGAGTGTGTGCCCCATATCTTTTAGCAAACAAGGCACCTGATTGGTGATGAGGTAATGCGATAAAGGCACAAATGAGCTAGCTCCATTATCGATGATCACATCATCTTGCGTGTTTGCAATTTTCTCAATCAAAGCGTCAAAGTGGCGCGGATTGATTTCATCACCCTCCATAATACCCAGGCGTTCAACTTTAAGTGACTTAAAGCCATGGAAAGTGGCATTAATCGGATCGGTATCGATACAAAGTGGTGATTGCTCTTTACTACGCTTGTACTGAGCGGTAGTTGCCGAAACAAAAGATTTACCGACACCACCTTTGCCTTGCATTGTGATATGTATATTTGCCATTACAAGAGTTCCTCTGGGTTAGCTATTGGATTAAAAGTAAAACCTTTGATTTCGCTTGTTGTTTTACTTTTGCTCTGTTTCTCTTCCCTGGTGTTTTCCTGCTCTGACTTAATTAACTTAAGTACGTAATGTCTAAATGCTTTATAGCCGAATGAAATTTGACCTTCATCAGACAAAGTTTCCCAAACAGCTTTCATCGACCATCCCTTATCAAGGGCTTCTTGAATGTCTTCTTTTAGCGCGATGAACTCAATTTTAGCGTTATTGCGCTTACCTTTTTTTTCTAATTGATTATGGGCTACTCGTTCTGAAAGTGGCTTTTTCATGCATCTATGGCGTCAACTTTTTTAAAAAGTCTAAGTCATAATTTTGGTTAGAACAAGAAAAAAGAATAAATTGGAACTATAAAGATTAAATTGGCAATCAAAAAAGAGCATTTAAATATCTTAAAAGAACTTTAAAGAATAATTTGGCTTTTATTGCTCCATTTTAAGAAAAAGTTCTATAAAAATCGTTGCAAGTTCCAAAAAGTTCCTGCTATGATTCTCAAAAGTGCTTGAGAAATGCAGGGCAAGATAGGTGAAGTTAGCTAACCTGCAAGCAGGTCAACAAACTTCACAAGCCTTATTCGCACCTAAAGGTGCTCAACGGTTATCTTGCTTTTTGAGTTCAAAAAGTAAAAAAACAAATCAGTACCTAAAGGATTGCATAACCACTTAATAAGAGGTCAGCATCCTTATGGATAAACAGAATAAAAATCCTACCAGAAAACACGGTCGCCACCTCCGTGTCCCTGTGCTTCCTGATGAAGAAGTTGCAATAAAATCACATGCAGCGCAAGCAGGACTGTCAATTGCCGAATACTTACGTCGGATTGGATTAGGCTATCAAATTCAGAGTGTCATAGACAAAGAGCATGTTCTTCAGTTATCCAAAATAAATGCAGATATGGGAAGGCTTGGTGGGCTTCTTAAACTCTGGCTTACTCAAGATAGGCGTGTGGCACACTTCGGCCACAGAAAAGTTAGAGTTTTGTTGGAGCGCATTCAAGCAACACAGAGCGAGATGTTTAATGTGGTGAGAAAGCTGTGATTATTCGTCATATACCAATGAAGTCAGCAAGACTTAGCAGTTTCTCAAGCTTGATAAATTATATTACTGATGAACAAAATAAACAGGAACGACTGGGCAAAGTTACGATATCGAACTGCCATAGTACTGATATCTCCTGGGCAAAACAGGAAGTATTGGCAATGCAAGCAAAAAACCAAAGAGCCAAGGGTGATAAAACTTACCATTTGCTAATATCATTTGCCCCAGGAGAAAGCCCTTCAGAAGGAATATTAAAAGCCATAGAGGAAAGAGTCATATCCTCTATAGGATTTAATGAGCATCAAAGAATTAGTGCCATCCATCACGATACAGATAACCTTCATATTCATATTGCGATTAATAAAATTCATCCAAAGACCTTTAATATGATTGAGCCGTATAGAGCCTATAAGGCTTTCGCTGAAACTGCGTCAAAATTGGAAACAGAATATGGACTTAAAATAACTAATCACAAAACGAAAAAAAATCGCTCTGAAAATCTTGCCGATGATATGGAGCAACATTCAGGCATTGAAAGCCTCATCAACTGGATAAAACGCAATTACAAGTCACAGATTGACTCTGCTAACAGTTGGAGTGAAGTTCATCAAATACTTTCAGAGCATGGATTGGTTGTTCGCATGAAAGCAAATGGCCTGGTGTTTTCTGATAAAAAAGGACTTATGGTTAAAGCAAGCTCTGTTTCAAGAGGCTTTTCCAAAAAGAGCTTGGAATCAAAGTTAGGCTTATTTAAACCCTCATCCTTTGCTGATGAAACTTCTACAAAAAACACATATCGTTATGAGCCACTTAACAAGCAAGTAATCAACACGGAAGTCTATGAGCATTATCTCCATGAGAAAGAGCATGGAAAAGCGACGCTTTCCAAAAAGCTAAGGCATTTACGAGAAGCTAAAGCTCGACTCATTGATAAAGCAAAGAAACGAGGACGAATCAAACGAGCAACTTTAAAATTAATGACCGCTTCTAAAGCTCAAAAAAAATATCTTTATAAAAAAATCAGCAATAGCCTTCTAAAGGATATTGAAATAATACGACAAAATTACACCAAAGAGCGAATACAGTTACTTGATTTGCATCAAAATAAAAGCTGGGCCGATTGGCTACAAAAAAAAGCTGGGGCTGGAAATAAAGATGCCTTGAAAGCTTTACGCTCACGCAATCAAAAAAAACAAAACAATCGCACCATACCTAGCACAACTTCTAATATTGACATGCTGGATATTAAGCAAGTTGATTCAATTACTAAAGAAGGAACAGAGATTTATAAAGTAGGAAACGCCGTTATCAGAAATAATGGCAAGGAAATTAAAGTTTCTAAGAGTAGCGCAACGACCACCCTTAGAAAGGCCACAAAGATAGATAGTCATCGTCAAAAAATAACGTCAGAGCGGGAGAAATACAGTGACCAGTCAAGACAATACAGATTTAATGGTGGAAGAAGAGCTTCAGGAAGCAATGAGGTTGCTGGAGCAGCCAACAGAAAGAAAAGAAAACAACCAGGCATCGTTTCCAGAGCAAAGCCCAACGCTATCATCACTAGACAGTGCTCGCCGGCCGAAAGTAAAAACTGCTTGCGAGACGTGTCCCAACTCGATATGGTTCAGCTCACCAGAAGAAGTAAAATGCTATTGCCGGATAATGCACATGATAAGCTGGAGCGGCAAAGACCCCAACCTGATAACCATGTGCGACGGAAAGCTTCTGGAATAAACTAATAAATAATGGAATAAGCATATGACAAAGCTTGAAAAAAATGATGCTGATAAATTAGTTTCTTACGTAAAAGAAAAGTGGAGTAATCAGTCCTGCCCTATGTGTAGGGCAGGAAACTGGCTTGTTCAAGATAAATACTTTCAACTCACCCAATATAAGGCTAATGCTCTTATGGTTGGAGGGCCAGTTATTCCTATTATTCCAATTACTTGTAGTAACTGCTCAAACACTTTGCTACTAAATGCAATACATGCCGGGATTATTCAAACAAAAGAAGTGGAAACTCAAAAACAAGAAAATAACACGCCTAGTGGTATTAAGGATAAAAATGGATGATTCACAAGTTACGCTTGTACCCTCTAAAGTTTTAATGACTGGTCCTGAGTCTAAAACTGGCTTCCCTATGACTCATGACAATTGGAATAAAATAAAAAACAGAGTGGCCGACCTTAAAATAAAGTCATCATTTTATCGATCTTTTGGATGGAAGGATTTGGGGATGATATTCTTTGGAGTCGCCATAACTACCTTGATTTCGTTTTGGTTGCCAGGTTATTCAGAACCTCACCAATTCATAATCGCATCAATAATTTGTACAACATCTTTTATATTTGGAGCAATCCTTATTTTTTTTCATTATCAATTAAATGCTCAAACTATAGAACACACCAATACGAAAGTATCGCATGTAGTTGAAATCATGGAGCTGATCGAAATTGATGACTCAAAAGAGTACTAATGGTGTTTCCCTATATTTAGTAGTCGATACAATACTCAACCCAACTGAACCAACATATTAGGAATATTCAAACGATGAAATTTAAAGTGTCAAAACAAGCAATTTTTAATGAGAGCCTTAGCATGCAAGCCAAAGGCGCTTTTGCTATCCTTTCAAGTAATGTTAATGCGGATAATGAAGTACTCAACTTTAATAGTGTATTTGAGCAGTGCAAAAATGGTCGAGATTCTGTCAGAAACGCTATATCTGAGTTGATTGCAGCTGGCTACTTGAGCCGTGAAAGCCTGCGTAATAGTAGTGGTGAGTTCGAGGGTACTTTGTATCGTATTCATCCTTTCGCTAGAAATATTGAATAGCTTGATATTACAAATGTACTACCACTGAAACATAAAATATGCCCTAGCTAATCAACCTTGAATTAAGCGGATAAGTTACCACAATCACCTTTATTAATATTCAAGGCCTCTATATTCTGCCCATCAGCACTTTTATAAATATATTGTATGAGATTCCTGAACTCAAATAATTGTTCTGAACTTTTACAAAAGCTTTTTATTATACTGGACTTGTTAGCACTTATGTACCGCCTCACTTTAGTAATCGCTTCCGGACTTGGGGGAACATTTAATTTATAGTGATATGAAATTTTTTCCTTAGACTTAGATATATTGACAACTTCTGTAAGCTCATCCACTTTAACTGGCAGCCTTTTACGGAGGTTTTGAATAGTGGAATTTAGGTAGTACTCCTTTTCCCCCATAGCTGCTATTGAATTACATAAAGTCTTATCAACAACAAACTGCAGAAGCACACTTGACTCATTGTCAATGTATCGATATTGAATTTTATTAACACTAGGCAAGCTAAATAATTCATTTTTTTTGCAAAGCTTCACAATTCTGCTGGCTTTATTCAAAGGAGAGCTTAACTTTTCTTTTTTAACCTTATAGGTAAATGAGACTAAACCATTCCTATAGTCTGCGTCGACCATGTCCGTTAAAGAATTAATTTTTATTGGAACTGATTTTTTTATCTGCGAAATTTGACGATTTATATTTTCAGAACTATCAATGGTTATAAGTGGTAGTATTTGCGCTAGTCCAACAATCAAAGATAAAACTGCTAACACACTCCATGTATTATTTCCTTTGTATTTCATAGCAGCTTTATATATAGCAATGTAAATAGGTACCAAAATTGAGAAAACAACTGCAACTAAGACAAAATGATATTTAATTTGAGTTGATAAAAATAATGTTTTGTACCACAAAAGGGCAGATGTAAAGAAAGCTACCATAAATAATTTGCTTCCCCAGTAGGTCTTACATAATCCGTATTCACCTCTTAGGAATTTTTTAATAGCACCTCGCGATGAACGTTCAGGGGGAGCGGCCTGCTCTATTTGATTTTCAAACCTAATTTGCTTTTTCATAGTAGCTGAGCTTTTATTTTTTTTTAGAAAGTTAAAAGTGATTTTTTTACCATAAGCGATATACAAGATAGATTGCCTAAGAATATCTACAAACAATATAGAAACTAGAAAAGCACCTATTGAATTAACAATAGTTTCAGAGTCATTTACCATCACTATAGTGCATATAATGACGGCGAACAGTATTAGAAAATTACTTATAACTTTCACCAGTCTATAGAAAGCTTTCCCTTCAAGGTTTAGTTCTGTCATTGGCTCACCCTATTACCTTATGCCCAAAGGGTCTCGTTTTTTCTGCTCATCTCGAGCTTCTTGGTTTAAAGGAATCAATTTTTTAGTCTTAGGATCATAACGATAAGCTGGAGAGCTTGTGGGCGGCTTGCCCCATGGAGAGCAGTTTGGCTTTGAACTATTCGATGACGATGTACAAAAAGATAAAGCCCCTGTTTCTGTGTTTAACAGCCACGCAGATTTACCAGATGATGGTGAGACCTGATACATATTCAATTGTACTGTCGTCTCTGAGTGTGCATACATAGAGTAACCAAGGCAAGCAATAAGAATTAGTTCCTTTTTAATATTAAGCATATAGCGACAAACTAAAAAAAGCACGGATAAGTGCGCCATATATTAGCACAATGCGCCCCGCATGAGCAATCAGTAGAGTTTTCCAATGTACTATTTACCCATACAGGTGTTATCACTCCCTTGACTTGTCCTATGTGAACAAGACCGTAATATCGAGCATCAAAAGACCACTTACTTTGGCTAGTCATGGTCAGTAGCTCATCTTTTTTAAGTTGGTAATCTATTCTGTGCCACTGCGGCAAAGGCCGTTTCACTCCATCTGACAGTAGTGGTTTTGAAAAGGGAAGACGCCTATGATTCACAAAAACGCCTTCTGCAGTAACAGATATTTTATCGCCTTTGGTTGCAACTACTTTTTTCATCAAATATCCATATCCACCAGGACAATGGCCGCTATCGATGTAGCCTCTATCTCTAGCTTGTTGAAAGGCTAACCTTTCTTCAGGGCAAAAAATCACGAACGCATTTTTATAAATTTTAAGCCCTGTAATGCGATAAAGCCCAATAGGTATAGAGTTCGTAACGTTTATCCTAAAACCTACACTTGCCAATAAAAGAGCAAGACTAATGGTACTTAGCAGAAAAATAGCCACCCAAGTAGTCAATTTCCTCATAACCTAATCTCTTCATCTTTGCTTAAATGGGCACGTAATATGTCCGATTGCTCTGGAGCCTCAACGGATGCTCTTGCAACAAAAATACTATCTTTGAAATATAAAGGCTGTTTGCCATAAATAGCGGGAAAACCTGCCACATATACCACCATGTCACCTGCCTCACGAATTAAGCCATTCTCATCTTTTTTGGGGCCTGGCATCCGCTGACACTCATCAACAGTTAGCAGTGATCTTGATACCTCCTGCGTTGTCTTAGAAATCTGATTTAAAAATGTTGAAGTACGTCTTCCACTGGTGGTGATGTGCTCTTTTACAATGGTAGTTTGGCCTGTTAATTTTGAAAGATACTCCGCGGTTTCAACTCGGTTAGGCGGATAAGCATTCTGGATATGGCAGTTGGAGGTAATCGTCTCATCTGGTCCATAACCACGCTCACGACTTTTGAGCTGATTGATGTCCTGACAAATTAAGTAAAACTTTAAACCGTAGCCAGCAACAAAGGCCAAAGACTCTTGTAAAATATCTAGCTTACCAAGACTTGGAAATTCATCGATCATACACAATAGTCGATGTTTATAAGTTTTCTTTGCTCTTAAAAAACAATTTCCATCACCATTATCGACGCGCTCAAACTCCATTTTGTCTGCCAAAAGGCGAACCACCATGTTTAACATCACCCGAACCAGAGGTTGCAATCGTGATTTATCATTGGGTTGCGTGACGATATAAAGGCTGACTGGATTATGGTGATGCATCAAATCTTTAATACAGAAATCTGAAGTAGAAACATTGTGAGCAACCACTGGATCACGATATAACGCTAAATATGATTTTAGAGTCGACAATACAGAGCCTGCTTCTTCCTCAGGCCTATCAATCATATCGCGAGCCGATGCACTAATCACAGGATGTGTTTTGCCATCAACATGAAGGTATTGGCTCATTTCAATCAACAAATCTGCGATATTGGTATTTGGATCAACCAGCATCTTATCGATATTTGGGAAAGTGGCTGGCTCTCCTTGCTTCTTTAGCTTATAAATTGCATGTAAGATAAATCCTACTAACAGCGCTTGAGATGTTTTCTGCCAGTGAGTTTCAAGTCCTTTTCCGTGTGGGTCAATCACTAAGGTTGCAAGATTCTGCACATCACCAACCTCATATTCAGTACCGACTCTAATCTCATCCAAAGGATTCCAGCGAGCTGCACCTTTTAAGGTTGCCGGCTCAAATCGTACCACTTTATTGTTAGCATGTTTTTGACGCCAGCCAGCAGTCAATGCCCAAAGCTCCCCTTTTAAATCAGTGATAACACAAGACTGTTTCCAAGATAAAAGGGTAGGAATAACAAGCCCAACGCCTTTGCCAGAGCGCGTTGGCGCGTAAGTTAAAATATGCTCTGGGCCATTATGGCGCAAATAATGAATAACACCTTTCTCATCTTCTATTGCCCCCACATAAACCCCCTCATCTTTCCCGATAAGTCCCGCGTCTCTTAAATCCTCTTTATTTGCCCATCTGGCAGAGCCATGTAGGTATTCACTAACATTTTCTTTTTTTGAGTGCTTGCTGACAGCAACTATCAACATTAAAAAAAGACTGCTGCTCATCACCATTAATCCAAAGGCAGCATTAAACAAATCAGGATAATAATGATGGTATTTCAAACTCCACCAGAGTGACTGCCATGGTAAATAGACATGACTTAGAGAAAAGCCCAAGCTATCACTAAAGTGTAATTTATAGGCCACATACTGTGTGCCAATCTGCAAACTTATGAAAAGCGAAACGAGAATTAGAATAACAAGCTGTTTATTCAGATTTGCTCGATGATTTTGCCTCACTTGTGGGCCAATAGCTTTATTGACTTTACTTAGGCCCACTAACTGTCACCAGAGGCTTTTTGATTAGCAAACTTACCAATTTCATCAGCAATTTTTCCGCCTGCTGTATCAGAAACTTTTGCAGAAAAAGAATCCTTCATACTACCTGCTTTACCCTTAGCAACACTAACTGCCCCAGAAGCGAGATGTGAACTAAAAGAACCAGCAAATTTAGAAGCCTGCCCCATGGCCTGAGCCAAGCCGCCCAGTTTTGAGCCTGTTCCACCACTTGAAGGGCCTCCTACGCCACCTGATCCAACGCTTTGAGACGCAGCTTTAAATGCTGCATTTAGCGCAGAAAGTCCACCTGCACTATGAGCACTTGCCGCACTCACGCTACCAGCCAAAGCGCTTCCGGCAATACCAGCAGCACCTAAAGCACCACCTAATCCAAGACCACTGCTTCCGCCACCTGGAGCACTACCAGACGCAATACCTCCTAAAATAGGCGGAATTTTATTGATAAGCACCAATAAAACAACTGCTACAACGAGCATGATAAACATTTCTTTTAAGAGAATATCTTGGGACATAGCTGCATAGTACTGATCGACAAATGACTTACCGATACCGATAATCAATATCATTGCAAATGCCTGTAATGCGATGCCAAGCACTGTTTTATAATATTGAATAGCAATATCCTGGGTCCAGCGACCACCGCCAAAGCCTAATAAAATGATACCGCCATAAATTAAAATCCAAGCCGTAATCAAGATAATGAGCATATTAATGCTAACTAACGCCAAAACAATAAGGATAATGCCTGCTACAATCAACCCGACAGTCGTTGCCGCAGGTGACCAGATGGATGAGTTATCAATTGCTTTTGAAACAATATCAAAGCCGACATCAACAATATCGGAAGGTGATACTCGCGCATCGATGCCAGAAGCATTTGCCGCGAGTTTTCGCAAAGAATCCATGATAGCAGTTGCAATGGCAGGACCATTATCTAAAATCCAGTAGAAAAAACCCATCACTACTAAAAATCGCACTGTTTCTGCCATAAACTCCTGTATATCTGCCTTACGTAAAGCCATTAAGCCATAAGTCCACACCATGCTAATGGTTGCCAGTGACCAAAATAGGTATCTCGCATAACTTAAAATAGTGTGACTCCACATAGAGGCATGATTAGAAAACTGATAAAGAATGTTATCGAGTAAATCTTTACTATCCATACCAACACCTTGAGCATGGCTGTTAATAGAAAATCCAACTAAAAGTATAAATATTAAGTAAGTTATGAGCTTCTTTTTCATATCGTTACCACTTTCTGCCAGAGCTTTTGGAATAACTGCCTTGTTTAAAGCAGGCCTCTCCTATGGCTTTTAGCTCTTCCTCTGTTCGACTTTCTCTTGAGCTATTACAAGTAAGTCGAGAAAGTTGCTCTGCCTTTTTCTTAGCTTTTGTTTCGGCACTGTCACAGCCTGAAAGTAAACACGCCAAAAGCACTAGAGATAAACTTAATATCTTCATTTTTATTTTCCTTGATGTTATGAGTGTTTCACCATTTTCTGCCGGAACTTTTATGGTAAGAACCTGCTCGAAACCGCTCATCTCCGGCTGTTTGTATGGCTTCTTTATTTACCGCTGCTGCATCTCTCACAGCTTGTGCGTTTTGTTGAGCGACCAATAATCCTCTAATTTGCAATAATTGGTGTGCTTGATTACTGGATAATTGAGAAGCTGCTTGTAGCGCTTGTTTTTGCCCTTGGGCTGTCTGCGCTTGAGATTGTAAGATTTGTAATCTTCTTGAGTCTTCTTTTAAGTTTTGCTGTTGCTTATCAATACCTTTAATCATGGCATCATTCGCACGCTTTTCAGCAACAGATGCCATCTGCTTATTTTGCTTTATTTTTTTGAGTGCCTCAGCTGAACACTTACCATTACCATTGAAGCAGGACGCTTTTAGATAATGGTCCAAACTTTGAAACTTATCTAGATAACCTTGCAGGCTTCCAGCTTCCTGTTTGTAATAATCAATCGTATTCGTTACATCAAGCAGGTTATTGATGACATTATTGGCATTATCCCATTGAAAATGGGTCAGTGATTTGGTGTTTTCTAACATGTTCTGATACTGCTGGATTTGGTTTCTGTATTGATCAATTTGAGTTTTATACTGGCTAACCTGATTAATAATCATTTTTCCATTTTGAAACCAATTAGCTACGTCAAATACAGGGAAGCAAAAGGCATTTGCACTCCAGAAAAGCATAATGATGAATCTTAATTTCATTGCATTCCTCTTTATTTAATATAAAAACTGCTGATAAGGTTGTTTAAACGTTAGATCTTTTATGACGATGACATTAAAACGATATCCAGGACGAATATTGATTGTCGGAGATACATTGAGATTTTTGGAAATTAGTTGTGAGGTTACTTCTCCTAATTGCTGACCTAACGCCTGGCTTAAAACACCACCTGCGGTAGGCAAGTTTATGCCAACTTGACTGGGTTGATTTATGTGTTGACTATAAGTAATACCTGCAACAATCCCTGACATTAGAAGCGCTGATCCATAAATTCTTGCATAGTGGTGATTAACTTGGTCTCTAAATCCACCATATCCTGCACTATCAGCCCCTGGCATAGATCCAATATCTAATGCTTTACCATCTGGAAAAACCAGGCGCTGCCAAGCGACCAACACAGAATTTTGACCAAAGCTCACATCACTAGAGTAAACACCAAAAAGTTTTGCTCCTTGAGGAATTAAAAGATATCTTCCAGTTGCAGTGTCATAAACGTTTTGTGAAACTTGAGCGACTAACTGTCCAGGCAATTCTGAAGAGATACCACTTACCATCACACCAGGGATAACGTTACCTGCTCTTAACTCATATTGGGTGTTCGGATTTTCAAGTCTTGAATTTAAATGCCAGCGACTCTCTCGCTCTTTCCCGCCTAAGGTTTGTGGCATCGGTTTTGAATCTTTCTTGCCTTGTAAGCGTTGAAGTTGCTCTTTAAATGAATTAACTAAATCGACGTTGAGAGCAGTGCCATAATCAGAGTCGGCTATTTTGGTATTTTCTTTGCGAATTGAGTTAGAATTATCGACCATAATAGCCGTTTTTGCTTTAACAGCTTCCTCAAAAGCTTGCGTTTTTTCCTGTCGGATACGTTCAATTTCATTATCCGATATGGCTTGCTCTTTTATTTTAAGTTTTTCCGCTGGCAATTGTACTTCAGGTATTGGTAATGGAAGTCCTTGTTCTTTTTTCACTGGCTCATTAGGTGCCATAATCATCCCTGACTTATGGTTACCAATAACTTCATAGGCCATATTTATATTATTTCGCTTTGCTGCTTGTGGTCTTACAGGCTCTGCGATTTTATTCTGTGCATTTGCCCGTTTTTGCGCAACCGTTGCTATCAACAGGATAAATAAGGTTAAAATGCCAATAGCTATATATAAAGGTATGTTATTTACCCGCTTGACTCCTGTTGTGGTGAGCTTTTGTGGTGAGGAATCTGGTGATAATAAATCGTTATTTTGACTCATCAGTATCACTCCTTGTATGACCATGGGCTAACTGGGGCAAGCTTACTATTAGATTTTGCATACACCCTGCTCAATGTTTTCGCGCCAATATAAAGACTGACTCGATAAAGATTCCCAGGCTCAACTTCATCCACCACATAGAAAAAGTTAGCTTTCTGGCTTGGCCGAACATTCTCAACTATGCCATACCCTTTTTTTCGCATCATTTGTAGCAGTTTGATGCCAAAGCCATCACAAACTTTCTGGCTAAGAAAAAAGATATTTTTAGCTGGTGGATAAACCTTTGTTAATTGAGATACGGTGTCCTTAACTAAATAGGCATCTTTACTCTGAGAAATATCCGTAAAATTTCCATAACGCATACTGGCACAGCTCGATAGCAAAATAGTCAGTAACAAAACACTTAGATTTTTCATGATTAGCACCTCGTTATGGTAATTTTTTCCTGGAAGCGACCACTACCGATAATCAACATTGCCTTGTCAAACACGTTGTCAACAATATAACGACAACCCTGCAAACGATAATTAACCATCACTGTTTCTGGTTTGTGAAAGCGGCCTCGTCTCCTTAAGACCAAAAGAGCAGGAGCCTCACGCTGACTCATTGCTTTAGGCATTTCAATGATGGTTTTAACCCCATTGTTATATACGCGAACGGGCTTGAATCGAGCATTACCCCGTATCTGGTAATTGAAATTAAGGTTACCTAGATATTCGCCTGTACTGTAGAAAGTATTGGCCTTGCGTTTTTCTGCCTGAATTTGCTTTATCAAACGCCATTTTGCTTTAGCTTCATTAGGGTAAACAAAAGAGACATATGGCATGAACTCATAACGGTCGGACTTCAATCTAAAATGATAGGTTCTTCTATTTGTAGTAACGACTAGTGACGAATCAAGCCCAACATCTTTAGGCTTGATAATCAGGTGAAGTTGCTGCTCTATTCCTGAGCCGGTAATTGATGGTTCAACAATAAAGCGAGGATCACCAACATTCATATCATTAAACTGCTCACCTGGCTGCAAAGCTATGTCACACACCTGTAAAGGTGCGCATACAATTTTAATTTGACCTGAGCCATAAACAAAACTGACTGAGCCATCTGAGGATTGAAACGGTTGACTACTTTTCCCTCCTTTTTGCCAATGCTTCGCAATCTTTAAAGCTTGTTTTTCTTGAGTGGTTAAACTAGGAACGCTTTGAGAAAAGTAACGGCTACTTAATTCATGATTATCAAGCGCAATAACTGAAAGTGGCAGCAGTAAACTCATTGAGAGAATTATTTTTTTCATTGTTGCTCTCCATGCTTTAAGTCGTAAGACCAATTAAAGTCGCGTACATATATCAAGTGAGGATTCTTCAATACGGAGTCATTTGAGACATCACTCAACGTATTGTCTTGATAAATCGTCACTATCGCTTTCATCGCATAAGGCTTTTTTTTGAGTGACCCGTCGCGGTTTCTTATCGTTTCTATCCAATCCACTTGCCAGGTGTTTTCTGATTCCTGAAGCACTGAGCGAATTTCAACGTTAACGATTTCATGTGCTGCTCTATCAAAAGGGTTAGATTGTTGCTTGTTGCTATAAAACGCTTGAACTTTGCTAAGAGCAGCATCGTTTTGATTTAAATAGGAATAAACTTGAAAGACTGCTTTTTTTTGAAGTTCAACATCTACACTGACAAGACGGATATTTTCAATGAAATGGGCTGCTGCTGCGCGATAATCATCAATACTTGCTGCCTTCACTTTATCAGCACGGGTAACTGAAAGCGTATTACCACTGGCATCCTGTTGAAACACCAGGGGAATAAATTTAGATTGACTGCCAATCGATATTAGCCCTCCAACAGAGGCAAGCGTAATTAAAAGGCTTATTAAGACCACACTCTGCCAAACCTGTAAGGATTTCATCAAACCTGCCGTATGGACATTCCATGCACGCCTAGCATTGAGATAAGGATTATCCGTCAATGCTGCTTTTTTAATTTCTGGGCTTAGTTTTTTAAGCCATTCTTTTATATTATTCATGCGGCTTCTCCGTATTGGTTAATATCGATACCTTTTTGTGATAACCAGTAAGACACCCAAGCCGCTCCATACTTTTTCTCAAGCTGTTTAATATGCTCGATGGAATCAGGATCAGTAGCTCCAACAAATGCTAAAGCCAGTGGACCAAGTGCTAATTGATAGAGGCGTTGCCCTTTTTCGCTAACGTAGTAGTAATCTCGTTTAGGCTGTGCTTGAGCAATGATGTCAAGTTGACGAGGATTTAGGCCCATGCGTTCATAAATCACACGAGTCTCGGGATCTCTTGCATAAAGATTGGGTAAAAAGATTTTACTGGCAGTAGACTCAACGATAATGTCTAGAATTCCTGAGTCCGCGGCATGCGATAAATGCTGTGTTGCCATAAACACCACACAGTTTTTCTTAGCCATTGAGTCAAGCCATTCAGCGATCTTATTTTTAAAGACAGGATGGCCCAACATTAGCCATGCCTCATCAAGTAAAATTAAGGTTGCTCTACCGTCCAGAGAACTTTCTATGCGCCTAAACAGATACAACAAAACTGGCAATGCAAATTTCTCACCTAACCCCATTAAATGCTCTATTTCAAAAGTCATAAATGATGACAGCTGCATGCCATCACTTTCAGCATCCAGAAGATGTCCCATTAGTCCATCAATGGTGTATTGTTTTAATGTTTCACGAATTGGCTCATCCTGTATGGTCATCACAAAGTCAGATAAAGTTTTAGAGCCGCTTTCATGCATGCTGACAATGGCATAACTAATTTCATTGCGCTGTGCCGCTGTGGTATTTAAGCCATTTAAAGCTAAAATTGTGTCAACCCACTCCATTGCCCAGGCCCTGTCGGCTTTGGTTGCCAAAAACTGTAAGGGCGCAAATGAAAGCGCAGAATCTTTATAAGCAATGGTGTAATGCTCACCACCTGTGGCCTTACAAGTTGGATACATGGACATGCCTTTATCAAAGGAATAAATTCGAGCATCTTTGTATCGGCGCCAGGAAAAAGCAATTAAGCCAAGATGAGTTGACTTACCAGAGCGTGTGGGACCAAACATAATGCCATGCCCTAAATCTCTGACATGGAGGTTCAAACGAAACGGTGCGTTACCACTGGTGACACAATGCATCAAAGGAGGGGATGCTTGGGGAAACAACGGGCAAGGAGCATGACTTTCACCAGTCCAGATACTAGAGGTTGGTAACAAGTCGGCCAAGTTCATGGTGTTAATGAGTGGCCGCCTGATATTCTCTTTCGCATGACCAGGAAGGCTACCCATAAAGGCATCCATGGTATTAATTGTTTCTGCTCTGGCTGTAAACCCAAGAGCATTGATGTTTTTTTCAATAAAAAGCGCTGCTTTTTCCACTAAGGCCCTATCTTCTTCCATTAAAACAACGACAGATGTGTAATAGCCTTGTCCCACCATGCCAGAATTAGTTTCTGCAATAGCTGATTGTGCATCATTCACCATGCTAAGAGCGTCTTCATCTACAATGCCTGAATTGGTATTGAAAATTTGATCAAAAAAACCTCTGATTTTTTGCTTCCACTTTTTTCGAAACTTAGTGAAATGTGCCACTGCTTCATGAGGGTCCATAAAGATAAAACGAGAACTCCAGCGATATTCAACGGGCAGTTGACTTAACATCGTTAAAATTCCTGGATAAGATTCCATCGGGAACCCTTCAATTGCCACGCATTGAATAAACTTTCGCCCTACCTTTGGTGTAATACCTGATATTAATTCTTGACCACCTATGAGTGCATCAAGGTAAATGGGATTTTTAGGAAGATTAATCGGATGATTTAGCCCTGTTACACAAAACTGTAAATATCTTAGAAAATTATCTTGGGTTATAGTTTTACCCTGCTCATCAATAAGCTTTTCAGAGCAGAGCCTTTCAAGATTAAGCGCTGAGCTCATACGAGACTCAAAGTTTCGGCAAGACTGTTTAAACTCATCAATTAACTTATGTGTCTTTGCTTTTTGGCTTAAACAGTCTTGGCTATCATCAAACATCAATTCGACAAAGCGCTTTTGTGCCAATATAGGCGGATACCAGGTCAATGTAATAACAAAATAGCCTTCGTATAAAGTCCCTATACTCTCAAACAACTGTCTTCTTTCTTCATCAACTGCCATTGATATAAGATCTGGAAAATGCGAATCCCCCCGCTCACTGTAACCAGGAGCTGTGCGCCTAATAGCATCAACATGAACCATCCAGCCGCTACCCATGGCAGATAGAGCTTGATTGATTCGAAATGACACCATCTCACGCTCTTCATTGGTAGTATTGCTATTGTCTGCACCTCGATAAAGCCAGGCAGCCATAAATGAACCGTTTTTACCAACTATCACGCCATCATCAACCACAGCAGCATAATTGAGTAAATCAACAAGCCCTGCTTTCGAGTTTCGATGCTTTTTTAAATGATGCTCTTGGCTTTTTAAACGAGCTTGGTAAAACAAGAAACTTAAAAATACAAGTCCCGTTAGACTTAGCAAAAAGGTAATTAACACTATCATTGATAACCTCTTTTATTTTCCCTAAAAGGCGTTGAGCGCGCAGGGTAATATGCCTGATAGCATCTTTGCCTTAGATACACTTCTCTCATCTGTGGATCAGATTTCGCCATTAAACGAAGCCCTTTCAAAGAAAAAAGCCACATGACGACTCCTGCAATAGCTGCCAACCAATCTTGGGCGGCAAACTCTAGAATTGCTGACAATAACCCTGAGAACATGACCAACTCACGATCTCCACCCATAAAGAGGCTTACACGATTTCCAGAGCGACGAATTGGAATACTTCGAAGACTCATGATTGGCACTCCACCATATTTACCTCAGCTGGTGGTTTGGAAATTTCAGCACCTTTACCGGTAATGGCTGTAAGCGTATTTTGTGCCGCAACCAGGAAGGAAAGCACCAAAACAAAAAAGACCAGCGTTCTCATAAAGCCATTCATGTCACCACCAAAAATCAATGTGGCGCCTGCTGCTACCAAACCAATGATTGCTGCACTAAAAGCAAAAGGGCCTGTAATAGACTTCTGAATTTTAGTTAACCATGAGTCAAACGGCAGACCCCCACCCGTTGTTGATGCGTTAGCTGAATGCGCCATAAACAATAAAAACAAAATAATTAAGCCCATCACCCATATTTTTCTATTATCAAAAGTGTCAATACGATTCATTGGTATTTTCCTTAAACAAGTTTTTCGATTAGATATTGGCCATTTTCAAAGCCACTGACAGATATGATTTCTTCAATGATGCGACCCTCAGGCCGTCTTGTGATATGCACCACACAATGAACAGCTTCACCAATTAAGGGCTCTATTTCCGTTGGGGAAGCAGGGTTTCTAGTGATGAGTGATTTCAAACGACAAAGTCCTGATAGCGCATTATTGGCATGCAAGGTAGCAGCTCCACCTTCATGACCAGTATTCCACGCATCTAATAAATCTAGAGCCTCACTACCTCGAACTTCACCAACTAGAATGCGATCGGGTCTCATTCTGAGCGTTGTTTTTAAAAGCTGAGTCATGCTGACATCGAGAGTGGTGTGATATTGAACGATGTTTTCAGCGGTACACTGGATTTCGCCTGTATCTTCAATGATGAAGATACGCTCTTGTGGTGATCTCGTAACCATTTCGTTGATGATGGCATTCACCAATGTCGTTTTTCCTGAGCCAGTACCGCCAGTGACTAAAATGTTTCGGTGATTTAATACTGTTTCTTTAATCACCTCACATTGTTCATTTGTCATAATTCCTGACTCAACATATTCATCCAGAGTAAAAACCGATAAGGCTTTTTTACGGATTGCAAAAGTTGGACTTGAAACAATCGGTGGAAGTTGTCCTGCAAAGCGAGAACCATCAAGTGGTAATTCACCTTCAAGCATCGGCTTAAACCGAGTGACTTCCTTACCATGAAAGCCAGCAACGGTTTTAATGATAGACTCAGCACGAGCATTGGAGATACTGCCAATACAATGCATTGATTCCCCAAGGCGCTCTTGCCAAAGTCTGCCATCAGCATTAAGCATAACTTCTACAGTTTTTGGGTCGTTTAATGCGTTCTCAATCAACCCACCCAAGTCACGCCTTAGCTTTTCTTTTGCTCGTCCTTTGACAGTAACAAGCTCTTCTTCATCGATATTCATGAATAAATTCCTATCAGGCTTTTACTGAAGAAGTACTACTTTTAAATTTACTAATAAGTCTATCGACAATACTTTCTTTATTAGTGGCTCTATCGAGCAGCCAGCTATCTTTAATCCGCTCACGGCAAATGCGACGTTGAATTTCATCACGATGCACAGGAATAGATTTAGGCGCATCAAAGGCAAGACGAACTTCGCCATCACGGTAACCTACAATTGTGCAATAAACATCATCATGGATAACAACTGACTCCCCTAATTTTCTTGTTAAGACTAACATGACTTTTCTCCTATATTTTTTTAAATAAAAATGCTTTGCATTGCTTGATGTTCGCTTCCACTATTTCTTTTTTAGCTGGAATAATTTCTTCAGGTGCGACAAAAACGTGGTGTCGTTTTTTTATGTCACGACAAATGCTAATTAACCGCGGTAAACTTGGTGGCATTTCACAAAAGTCTCGACACTCAATGATAGCTTTGTTCAAAATATCATCACCAAATTTACTTAAACCCTCTCGCCACTCCTTTTTAGCAAACTCCAAGAAACCATCGCTTTTGAATTGACTGCGCCACAAATGGCCGTAAAAAACTGCAAAACGAGTAAATAAATTATCAATCCGCTTTTTATGACTGTCTGTAGCATTGCAAGTTGATGACATTATTTTGCTCATGCTCACCTTTATCGAAGTGTCTTTTGTCCTCTGGCTCTGGGCGCCAGAATGGATCTGCGGTTGTGTTTTCATTATTGGGGTCGTACTTTGCATTCCTTTTCTCCTGCGTTACTTCGATTTCATCTTCCCAGCATTTTTGTGCTAGCCAATTGGCGGGATACTTCCAAGCTGGTACCCATTTACCATGAGCTTTCATTACGCTTCTTGCTTTAATCTGACTATCCAGTGCTTGCAACATGCCTCGTAGCAAGTGCGCATCTGGATTAATTTGCTTAAAGATTTCAAAAGCACGTTCACGTGATTTTTTTTCCGGATACATACGCCAGAATTGTTCGAAGTGGCGTAATAAATAAATATAATTATCTTCTTTATGAGGTATGGCGGCTTTTGCCCCTTTGGCTGTGTCGGCTTTAACTGCTTCATCATCAGAAATAGCAGTATTTACAAGGCTTTTATTGTGCTCCTTTATGCCGTCTTTCTGTGGTGGGTTTATGGCGGCTTTATTTTGAACATAAAAATGCTTAGGAGCTAAAAGACATTTTAAGATAAGTTGCTTGCCTTCGGATTGGATATCAATCATGCCAACACGTGCTAGCCCAGAAACAGCACGCCGTACTTGATCACGAGAAAAGCCTTGGCTTCTAACACCTTGATGTGGTTCGATATAAAGTTGCTCTGCAATTGATTGATAGCTGACTCGCCGCTTGATGCCAGTCACTCCTGTTTTAACATCCATATACGGCCTGATACCTCTTAGATATGTCAGTTGCTGGATATGTGGTAAGCCACTCATTGCTGCCAGCTCATCGCCATTAACGACAAAATCCATCATTGATACATATCCTTGTTAATCCTCGTTTTTTTTTTCATTGTGTGATAGATTTATTAAATACAAATCCAAAATATCACTTATCGTGACACATGAAACATACTATATCACGATTCGTGATATGGCAACATAAAATAGTTACTTTTTGAGGTAATAGTGACTGAGCTAAATATCAAACAAGAAATAGGCAAGCGTCTCTTAGAAGCTAGAAAAGCTAAAGGCTTAACCTTAAAAGCTCTGGGCGAGCTTGTGGGGGATCTTAAACAAACACGCCTGACGAATTGGGAGCAAGGTACACGTACACCTGGGGTTGAGGAAATTAAACAACTAGCACATGCATTGGAGATATCACCAGCTTTTTTGATGTGCTTGTCAGATGAGAAAGAATTAAAGAAAAATAAAACTCATAGTCACTTAATTCCGTTACTCGATACGCATCAAGCTAGTAAAGTGAGCTCCTATGTTCAACTTTCAGATAAAGCAAATTTAACTAAGGAAGCTAAGTTTATTGCTGTCAGTACCGAGCTTTTACCAAACCTTAGTGATAATTCTTTTGCGCTAAAAGTTATTGATGAAAGTATGATGCCTGAGTTTCAAATCAATGATGTACTAATTATCGATTCAGTTAGCAAGCCAAAACCAGGAGACTTTGTCGTAATTAAGATGGATGGACAGAGTAACTGCATTATTTGCCAATACAAGAAGCTATCATTTACATCGCCTGAGTTTGAGCTAATAACGCTAAATGATAATTGGCCGAATATAAAACCAACCGATGACATTAAAATAAAAATTTTAGGTATAGTCGTTCAGAAAATTCAACAGTATCATAGTCATGACTAAAGCTTTATTAGTTGGGTCTGGTTTTAGCAAAAATTTTGGAGGATATCTACCAAAGGACATATGCACTGAAATTTTTAACCATAAGGACACAAACTCAAAACTACGTAATCATTTAGTAAGTAATTTTTTAGAACATTATGATTTTGAAGGCTTTTACCAAAATGTTATGGACTCGAAAAACAATAAGTTTAGTCAGAATGAAAAACTTTCAATAAAAAACATTTTAACCGGCGTATATAAAGACATGGACGATTGCTTTATACATAGCCTCGACAATATAAAAGCTAGCTTTAGTTACCTTGCTGCATTAAACTTCTTAATCAACAGTTTTTCATCTGCTGAAGGCGATTCTGGATATATATTTAGTTTAAATCAAGATCTTTTACTAGAAAGATTATGCGCTAATTATCTAAAAAAATTAAATTTTTATAAGCCAAACGGCTGGGATGGGGAAGCTCAAGGTCTTCTATTACCATATTATGGTCCGGTAAATTCTCCCTTTTATAAATACCATAAAAATGATGATAGACCAGACCTAAACTTTAATAATTTAGAAGATGCTATAGATCAAGATACTATTGAGCAATGGGAGAAAAAAAATAGCAGGACGTTTGAAAGTAACTCCAGAAAAGCTCCTTGCCTAATCAAGCTTCATGGCTCCTACTATTGGGAAACCAACTCTAAGAAAGAAAAGTTATGGGTAGTTGGAGGTGAAAAAACAAGCAAAATACAGTCACATCCATTATTAGCCTGCTACTTCAATAAGTTTAAACATGTACTTACTAATACTAAAAATCTGGATTTGTACATTATTGGATATGGTTTTTGTGATGATCACATAAATGATGTTATTAAGCATAGCTGTGAAAATGGAGCTAGATTAATTATTATAGATATAATGGATTTAAAATCCTGGCTGCACAGTGTTTTTAATAAAAAAATGGGAGCCACCTATGTGGAGTCAATAAGAGCATATCACTCAAAGACATTCAGTGAACTTTTCCCACTTAAAAATAGTGAAGACAATTTTATGTTTGACGGAGATTTAAACTCTAGTCATAACTTGTTGAAAGGATTTAGAAGCAATATTTTATTATAATCCTGGCGCAATTTTATCAGACTTTTTTAAATTGCACGTTTGACAGAGTATTTGAATATTTTCATGGCAATTTCCACCACCTTTAGAAACAGGAATAATGTGATCGAAGTGTAAATTTCTAGCAGAATTACATATTACACACCGACCACTATCTCTTGCCCATACGAGAGCTTTGACATCGTCAGATATCCGTTTGCGCTTAATTTTCGATTTACTGTATTCTAATGTTGCTTCTATATTTTTGACTTCCTCGTGCAATTGAATTAACTCTTTCTCTTCTAGATAGAGCATTTTTTTTATTCGCATTATTATTTCTTCGCGCTCTTTGAAATTATTCATTCGCTCCGGAATAAAAAACTGTTTTTTAAAAAAAATAATTGGGCTAGAAATGCCTGATTTTCGAGGCTCAGCATTTAAAAAAACAGGTTCTAATTTAGACCCCCGGCCGGGATCCTGGTAAAAAAGGGTCATGCACAAAGAGTGAACATTTTAAATGTCAGAATTTAACCCTGTGCTTTCCTTTTAACGTGGTAAACCCATGCGTATATACCGGGCAAAACTAACAGCGTCAAAATTGTTGAAGAAATAATGCCACCGATAACCACCGTTGCTAATGGTCTTTGTACCTCTGCCCCTGTTCCGGTTGCAATAGCCATAGGCACAAAGCCAAGTGCCGCAACGAGAGCAGTCATAAGAACAGGCCTTAATCGGCTTAATGCACCATTGACTACCGCATAGTTAACCCAGTTTGAAGATACAAGTTTCCTTTTAATGAAGGTCACTAGCACAAGCCCATTTAAAACAGCAACGCCTGATAGCGCAATAAACCCAACTCCAGCTGAGATGGACAAAGGAATTCCTCTAAACCATAAAGAAATTACGCCACCAGTCAGCGCAAATGGGATCCCACTAAATACGATAAGCGCATCTTTTTTGCTTTGAAGCGCCATATACAGTAACAGTAAAATTAATACCAAAGTGATAGGGACTACTATAAGAAGCGTGTTTGTAGCTGACTCCATTTGCTCAAATTGGCCGCCATAACTCACCCAATACCCACTTGGTAATTTAATATCATTGCTCATATTTTGCTTTAGCTCTAAAACAAAACTATTTAAGTCACGACCTCTGACATTTGAGGTAATAACGATTCTTCTTTTGCCATTTTCGCGACTAATCTGATTCGGCCCAGTACTTACTTTAAATTCAGCAACCTCACTTAGTGGCACAAAGTGCTTTATTCCATCCCCCTTAGCAGGAAGCTCAATAAAAATAGAGCTTAATAAGTGAGCATCTTTTCTTTGTTTTTCTTTTAATCTAACAACTAATGAGAACCTTTGATCCCCTTCAAAGATGTCACCAACATTTTCGCCATTAATCGCTGTTTTAATGGCTTCCTGCACAGATGCCATTTTAATACCATACAACGACAGCAGCTCTCGGTTTACCTTGATTGTAATGGTTGGTAATCCTGAGGTTTGCTCAATCCGAGCATCAGCAGCCCCCGGGATCTTTTTTATAACAGATAGTATCGATTGCGCATTTTTTGAAAGGACATCCATATCATCACCAAAAAGCTTGACAGCAACATCCGCTCTAACTCCTGAAATCAATTCGTTAAAACGCATCTGTATTGGTTGCGTAAACTCATAGTTATTGCCAATTTCCTTACTGATCTCTTCCTTAATTTCTTTAATTAGAGCTTCTTTTGATTTGTGAGGTGCTTTCCACTCGTTACGTGGCTTTAACATAACAAACGTATCTGCGACGTTGGGCGGCATCGGGTCGGTTGCTACTTCAGCTGTACCAATTTTAGAAAAGACATGCGATACCTCACTGAATGTCATTAGCCTTTTCTCAAGGCTTTCTTGCATACGAATTGACTGAGTTAAGCTTGTTCCGGGTATACGCATAGCATGAAGGGCTATATCTCCTTCATCAAGGCTAGGAATAAACTCTCCGCCAAGATGAGTGGCCATCCACAAGCTAAGCCCAAAAAGAAAAGCAGCAAAACCAATTAAAAGGCTTCTAAATCTTAAACAGGCTATCAATAGGGGTTTGTAGATTCTTCTTACTATGCTGACAATGATGTTTTCTTTTTCGCTGATATTTTTGGATAAAAATAATGCACATGCTGCAGGAACAAAGGTAAAACATAACACTATCGAAGAAACCAATGCTAAAATCACTGTCTCAGCCATTGGTATAAACATTTTCCCCTCTACACCGCTTAAGGTCAAAATTGGTAAATACACAATGGTAATAATAAGCACACCAAATATGCTCGGTCTTATAACTTCCTTTGTGCTACTGAGTACAATTTTGAGCCTATTTGCTAATGTTAGTGCTGCTGAGGTTGATTTTGCATGATGAGATAAATTTTTAATGCAGTTCTCAACAATAATGACGGCCCCATCAACAATCAAACCAAAATCTAAAGCGCCTAAGCTCATTAGGTTTGCACTTATTTTATTGTGTACCATGCCTGTTATGGTCATTAGCATCGACAATGGAATAATCACGGCGGTTATCAGTGCTGCTCGAATATTGCCCAGAAACATAAACAGAACAGCAATCACTAGTAACGCGCCTTCAAGCAAATTCTTAGAGACGGTTTTAATTGTTGCGTTAACTAAGCTAGTCCGATTATATGCCGTATCTATTGATACTCCATCAGGTAAAGTTGACTTTATTTCTTGAATTTTTTTATGGACGGCCTTTGAGACAACTCGACTATTTTCGCCCATAAGCATTGCAACTGTACCCACAATAGCTTCTTTTCCATCTGCAACACCCGCACCAAACCTTTGTTCATGTCCAATAATCACATTTGCAACATCAGAGATTTTTATTGGAACACCATCTCGAGTCGTAATGACAACATCATCGATGGCTTTTAAGGTTTTCAACTGCCCTGGTATGCGAATTAAAAATTGTTGCCCTTTTTTTTCAATATAACCAGCGCCCACGTTGTCATTGCTCGCTATTAAGGCATTTTCTATACCCTTTAGGGTTAGTTGAAACTTGATGAGCTGAGTAAGTATGGGAGAGACTTGGTAGGTTTTAATATAACCACCAATAGCATTAACTTCAGCTACGCCCGGTACGTTTCTAAGCTGTGGTTTGACGACCCAATCTTGGATAGTACGAAGTTTCATTGGGCTTATGTCAGTGTTTCCTGATGAAACAAGTTTATACATGTATATTTCGCCTAACCCAGAAGAAATTGGTCCCAATTCAGGGCTTATCTTATTGGGTAGGTTTTCATTTAAGCTTTGTAAACGCTCAAGAATTTGTTGTCTTGCAAAATAGATATCCGTACCATCTTTAAAAACCACGGTTATTTGAGATAACCCATAACGGGATATCGAGCGTGTATAATCCAAATGAGGGATACCGCTCATTGCAACTTCAATGGGGTAAGTAACCCTCTGCTCTACTTCAAGAGGGGTATAACCTTGAGCTTCAGTATTTATTTGAACCTGGACATTCGTTATATCTGGAACAGCATCTATGGGTAAGCGAAGAAAATTAAACACCCCTAATACAATAACCCCAAGGACGGCGATGATAATTAGCCCTCGCTGCTTAATTGAAAAATGTAATATGGAATCTATCATGCTCTATCCTAGTGCTCGTGGCTGGCGCCTTCCTTTTCAAGGTGTGCTTTTATTAAATAGCTATTTTTAGAGGCGTATATCTGACCAGGCCTTAAGCATTCATCAACTTCAATGAATTGCTTCCCTTTTATTCCTAGATGGCAAGGAGCAACTTCAAAGCCGTCTTTGGTTCGAACAAAGACAACAGGTTTACCTTCAACTGTTTGAATGGCATCTTCCTCTACGGCAATATTTACTTGCTTACTTTTAACATCAACAAAAACCTGTACATACATACCTGGCAACCAGGTTCCAGACTGATTATCTAAATCAATCCGGGCAAGCATGGTTTGATTATGCTCAACTCCTAATGGAGAAACATACGATATTGCTGCTTTTTCCGCATGCCCCTCATCCTTGACCAGAACATTTTGTCCTTTCCTTATGAGTCTTGCGTTTTTGCGATACACATACAGATTGCACCAAACAGTGCTTAAGTCAGACAATTGATAAATGGGGTTTTTCACTTCAACTTGCTCACCCACATTGGCCAGTTTTTTTACTATTAAACCGGGGAAAGGGGCTGTGACTTGATATTTTTGTAGTGAATCATTGCTTTCAATTGTCGAAAGCACATCATTTTTCTTCACACTTTCGCCCAGTTGCTTTGTTAAAGTCTTTACCAATCCGTTGTAACGAGGGTAAATATAGATAGTTTTATTAGCATTTGGCACTATCTGACCAACCATTTTTTTGGTCAAAACAATTTTTCTAGGTCCTGCGGTCGATAATTGAATTTTAGCCTTTTTAATCGCCCCATCTGATAGGACTATTCCTTCACTATGGCTATCTTCTTTATTTGCATCATGATGCCTATGTGAATCATGATGTTCGCCTCCTGCGTAACTAATAAGAGACGTCGATAATAAAAAAACAAAGATAATAGGTTTGGTAGTTTTAAGTTTATTTAACATACGTACTCCTAAATGTACTTAATGTTAGCCCTTTGATATTGATAATGGCTTTATCCAATTTGGCATGTGCATCAATAAAGTGTTTTTCTTCATTTAGCAGCATGCGCATAGCATTAGCTAGCTGAAGATATGAATATCGGCCTGCCGCATACCCTTTTCTGGCTAAATGGACTGCTGATTTTGCTGTGGGTAATAAATCCCTAGTGACAATTTGAGCTTCTTCTTGATTTTGCACGGCATCCAAATAATAAGTTCTAAGTTCGGAGTTCAGTTTAAGAGCAACCTGTCTGTAGTCAAAAATAGACTTTGAGTAAACCGATTGAGAGCTTTTAACAGTGCCCTGGTTATAGTTAAAAATAGGCAGATTCATAGATAGCGATGCAACTAGTGCATTATCATCTGTTGCTGAAAAGTGCCTCATGCCTAGTGCTGCATTTAGATTTGGCCACGCCTGCTTTTTGTCAGCAATGATTTTACTTTTGTTTGCCTCAATCAATACACGCTGGACTACCAAAAAATTGCTTTCATTTGCTGTAGATAAAATGGACTTCCAGGAGCGAAAGCGATGAGGAACCCCTGAGTCAGAAACTATAAGAGGATGCTTTGAGCGAATATTAAGTAGATTGACTAGCTGAATTTGAAGGGCCGCCTGCTTTCTACGAGCACGACTCAAGGTTATTTTTGACTCGCCAAGTGCAACTTGAGCAAGTTTTAAATCTACTTTTGAACTGGCACCAGCCCTCATTCTTGTTGTGATACTTTGAACAATACGCTCGTTAAGATGCACGAGTTTTTTAGCGACCTGAATCCACTGCTGTCCATAGAGTAAGTTAATGTAAGCTTCGCCAACTTGCCTATAAATATTGGACTTAAGGGCCTCAAGCTGTGCTTGCTGTACATGGACATACTTTGTGTTAGCGCGCCCCTGCGCATCTAATCGACCACCTAAAACAATGGGTTGCTGCAGTGAAAATGTGGTCTCTGCTGAGTTGAAGTTATTATAGGCTCCAGAGCCCGATATATTCTCGAATTCAGCAGAAATTTGCGGATTAGGAAGCAAAGTCGACTGAGTTAGCTTACCCTGGGCCTTTTGGATTTGTGCTATTTGCGCTTTTATAAGAGGGCTGTTCTTATAGGCTATATTGATAGCTTCGTTGAAGGACATTTTTTTTGTATGCGCTGCTGTTAATAGCGGGAGGGCAAACAAGCAAGCAAAAAGTTCTTTTTTAAGCATAAGCTTAGCCATATAGTTAAAATTTATTTTTATCCAAGCTTAACCTTATCACTTTATGCGATAGTTGTGTGGTTTTGCCCCAATTAGGTGTAGTAGCTCAGATCTGATCGTACAGTCTCCCGTCTTTTGCCGGTGTCTGTCAGTTTAGATTTGAGCTAAATTTTTAAATCTAATGAAACTGTCCTTTCTTCTTTACCTTCTCCAACTTGAATTTCAGTGCACCACTTACATTCATCATAGTAGTCATCAACAGGTGCCAGCTCAAACAGCTTTAAAAAAGACTCACCAGCACTATAGCTTTTCGCTGTTCGTGTGGAGCGGAATATAAACACTTGCTTGTTAAAGACGCACCCAACTTTTTGAACCCACACCTTCATGACATCTACCCTAATTAGCAGTTAAATTCCTGGACACTTGTAAGACTTACGCATTTCTAATATCTTTTGAAGTTACGTATATTTGCGAAGCATCAGTAATACCAAAACGCTCTAAATGTTTCACGTAGAGATGAAAATGCCTCTACCTAAATCTCAATCACCTACTAGATGAGGCTTTTTGAATAAATTCCTTAATATCCTCTACTCGCCACATCGTCATTCTTGCACCAAATTTCACTGGCTTTGGAAAACGACCAGATTTAACACCAGCCCACCAGGTTGATTTACCAACAGGGATTAATGGCGGTATGGCTGGGCTGGCCTTATTGTCCCCTATAATTTGTTTTAACCTTAAAAAGCCTGTTTCAGTAAGTTTATGCATGTAAAGCTAGATAGATTGAGAAATGCGCGCATCTTAACAAGAACAAAGCAAAACCTCATCTAATTGTCATGCTTAACTCATAAAACACCCCAGTTTTTTTGGGCAGATATTGGGTACTTTTTTCATGATTTTGGGCACTTTTTGGGTGATTCTTGAGCCAACAGTAGACCACAAAAGACAGCGTGAAAGCAGTTAAAAACCCTCTAAAAACATTGATTTTATTGGGTTTTTGATGGTCTATAGTGGTCAGGTGTGGTTTAGGTAGTTGGTGGAGGCGGCGGGAATCGAACCCGCGTCCACAAGCAATCCGCCTCGAGCTCTACATGCTTAGTCAGGTCTATTAGATTCGCCATTTGCTCTCCGACCGACAGGATAGCATCTGGTTAGCTTCATGTATTTCGGTGAAAACCAGTGAAGCGCCAATTATCACCTAGCTTATGTATCTGACCATCGAGATAACCCCACAAGCAAAGCTAGTCGATGGTGCGCGGGATTAAGCCGCACAAGCGTTGATAAAACAACGGGCTACTTACGCAGCAACCGCCATATCATCAAACATTGCATCATTTTTTGCATTTATAAAGTTGCAGCATGATTTACGAGAAAGCTACATCCTCGGCATGCACCCAGAAGTTTCAAGACCTATGTCGAAGCCAAGTCGCCCCCAGAGAAAGTCATTGTAGCATAATTTTATGTCTATATACTCATTGATAACAGCCTATTCAGGACTTATGAAAGGATAGGAGTATAGATTTTAAATTATTGACTCAAGTAAATCACTCGCTCTCTTAAGCACCTATTTTGATTAAATCTGGCATACCTGTAGAATATTTTAAAATTGAATAACCATTTATCTAAAGGCCCTTAAGCAAAACTGCTCATATTTCCTTAAGGACTTTAATGTATCATAGTTATATATCCGATAATATTAGGCAAAAAGCATGAGCTATATTGTTGAAAATCCAGGTCAAGGTAACTGTGCATATTACGCATTTGCTATAGGGCTTATCGACATTATTCAAAAAGAAAACCATGAAAATCAAGGTATTAGCGCCACATTTGATCGCCTAAAAAAAGAAAGTGACCTAGAAATCAGTATAGAAGAGCTACTCGCTATTAACCTCTATGAGCAACCACATAAAAAACACCCCTCTATTTTACACAAACTTCAGGCTGCATTAAGAGAACTTACCGCCACAACATATCAGCGTGAACTTTTAAGTGCATTCGAGAAACATGAGCCTCAATACTTATTAAGCACACAAGCCTATCATCAATTCATTGAACTCGTAAAAGAATATCAAAAACCAAAAGTACAACAGAACATTAAAAAGCTTCAACATTTTAGCGAACTGGCTCTTTCACCAAGCGTATGTGCATTAGCACAGAAGACGGCAAAAAAAATTGCTAGCAAAACCTCTACGCATACAACGACTAGTGAATATAATGCCATAGAAGAGACATTAGTGATTGAGATAATGAATGAGGATATCTTAAGTCACTGTTCAAATACTCCATCATCAGAAATCATGAAAGCATTTAAACAAATCGAAAAACCGGGACGCTGGGGAACTCATGATAACCTACGTGAGTTGGCCATGGCCTTAAAAGTAAATCTCGTTGTTGATGGCAAGGAAAATGGAAAACGTGCGTCAAACCTGCCAACCGTAACACTTGTAAACCAGCACAACACACACTGGACTACAAAAGTTAAAAGTAGACCAAAAAAATCATCATCAAGCTACCAAACACTAACAAAGTCACTTAAACTCAATAACGCACAGAAAACACACATAAAAACACTAACTCAACATGTTCAACCTAAATACAAAGAAACTTACTCTGCTCATCTTTCCAATTTATTTAAATCGCAAAAGGCTATTAAAGATGCTGCGTTAATAGCAACGACTAAAGAAAAAGCAGGTAAACAACTCACTGATGAAGAATTAGCACAGAAACTTCAGGCCGAAGAATTTAATTATCTCGGCCTATAACAAAGACTACTGAAGCAGTGTCTTTTAACAGACTTCTATGATGGACTAATTGTGCTGCATACCCGAGCTCAACTGATCAGAAGGAGGCTCTATATCAGCTTTACAGGCATGAACCTGCTGTAATAGCGCATCTAAAGCAGGTACTTTGTTCGCACCTTGAAGTAAAAGATGTTTATTCGCTTTTTGACTTCCACGATCTGGGTATTGACTAACGCCGTCTTTAAACTCATTAACATAATCAGATAACGTAATCAGAGCTGACAAAGTTTCTGGAGAATATGAGGTAAGGCACGCTTGAAAGTAAGCTTGATTCTCTATAAGAGCCTCTATATTACCTAGCTTGCTAAGATATTTTCCAAAATTTCCTCCATCTGGTGGGTTAGAGCGTTTTGCCTGCTCATAAATACCCTTAGCCATTTTCAAGTATGCTTCTAAATTTTTTGCAAGTTTCTTAAGATTATCCCTTATTTCTTTATCGCCCGGCATAATGCTCTCTTTTGATACACTTTAACACATTATAGTACAGGCGCATCAAGTTTCAACAAAAAAGGGGATTATATAAATCGATAATTATCAGGAGGTTATAAAAGATAACCTTAGCCAACCCATGTTTTATTTTTACCTCCTGGCTCTTCTCTAACTAACTTTGGCACTAAGTATCCAGGTAGCCTTGATTTCATCGCTTCATGAAGCTCAAGAGCCGTTATATCATCTACATCAAAGTGTGCAGTATTTTGTGTTTTATCCAGTAAATGTAAGTAATATGGCAAAATACCATGGCGCCATAAAGCATGACTCAATGAAATAAGCTCACTGGGTTTATCATTAACCCCTTTGAGTAAAACAGACTGATTCAGTATTAAAACGCCGCTGCCCCTTAAAGCCTCAACGCCCGATTTAATCTCCTCACATAATTCTTTTTCATGATTAATATGGTAAACCATCACAACATTTAATCGCATTTTAACCATCATCTCAATAAACCCATTATCAATACGGCTGGGTATGACGACTGGCAACCGAGTATGGATACGTAAAGTAGTCACATGAGGAATTGTCTCTAACATATAAATAAAATGTTGTAGTTTTTTATTAGTTAACATTAAAGGGTCGCCACCACTTAAAATGACTTCATGAATGTCTTGATCAAGCAATATATAATCAATAATCTGCTGCCAATGCTTGGTACTTAAGCGATTGTCTTGATAGGGGAAGTGACGCCTAAAACAATATCGACAATTCACCGCACAGCTCGTTGATAACAATACCAGCGCACGACCGAAATACTTATGTAAGATGCCTGTATGTTTATTAAATGCTTTTTCATTGAGCGGATCTAAACTAAAATTTGGCGAGTCAAACTCTTCTAAAACCGTCGGTAACACTTGCTTTAACAGTGGACAATCTCGATTGCCTTTTTGCATACGCTTTGCAAAGCTTAATGGCACTCTGGTTCTAAACAACTGATGCACTAGATTTGAATACGCTTCATGTTCAATGTCTAAAAAATCAAGCAGCTCATCAGGAGAGAAAAAACCCTGCTTAAGTTCATCTTGCCATGTCATTTTGAGGATAGTTAGGGCTATGCTAAAATTGCACACTTTAAATAAAGTGAGCAAAATTCGCAATGGCTACGTATTCAACCAATGAATTTAAAAACGGCTTAAAACTAATGATCGATGGCGCCCCGTGCGTTATCTTAGACTGTGACTTTGTTAAACCAGGCAAAGGACAAGCCTTCACACGAGTTAAAATTAGAAACTTAAAGACCTTACGAGTGGTTGAGCGCACTTATAAATCTGGTGAAACTGTAGAAGGTGCCGACGTTGTTGAACGAGATATGCAATTCTTATATAACGATGGCGAATTTTTTCACTTTATGCATCCAGAAACTTTTGAACAAATTGCCGCTACTCCGGAGGTTGTCGGTGATGCCAAGCTTTATTTAAAAGAGCAAGATATAGCGACAATAACACTTTGGGATAATAATCCGTTGTTGGTGACCCCCCCAAATTTTGTTATTTTACAAGTTGTTGAAACCGATCCTGGACTCAAAGGCGATACTTCAGGTGGTGGAAATAAGCCCGCGACCTGTGATACTGGCGCTGTGGTTAAAGTCCCTTTGTTTATTCAAAATGATGAGCTAATAAAAGTCGATACGCGTACAAACGAATACGTCTCCAGGGCAAAAGAGTAGTTTTATCCATTATAGGGTAGAGCTAGTCGATTTCGCATCGTCAACTGGAGTCTCTTTGACGTTAGGACTATCTGACGTTTGAGCATCGGGTTTAGTTGATTCTTGTTGCTGCTTTTTCTTTTGCTTTTCTCGAGCATCCCGCCTAAAGGTCTCATAGAGACGTTTGGCAGCGTCTTTTTTATGTGACTGCATCTCTGAAGCATTTTTTGCCTGCAAAGTACTCATATTCCTACTTTCTGAATAGTTCGCATTAAAGCGACTTGCCAATGCTTTTAACCATGTTTTTGGATTATACCAACGTAAAGTCACACTTCCTTCGGCCTGTAGTTTCGCAGAAGCCAGTTGATCAAGCAGACTGATTAATGTCACCGACGACTCTTGACCAAGATTATTGACGGCTATATCCAATACCTCACTTAGACGTTTATCATTCATCGACTCTAAACTGCGTAAAATACTGTTTAACTCTACTAGTTGTTCAGGTCTATTATCGTTATCACCATGCAAGAGTGCTTCAAGCATCGTAACTCTTTTATTTTCACCTTCAGCACGCTCATTGGCACTCTTACACCCTCCAGCGGTTATTTGCTCAACAAAACTAGATAATGCTTGAATCACTTTAGCACCACCATGAGACCAATGTGCATTCTTAGCCATTAAACGCATCAATACCTGTTTTGTTTGGTTGATAAGGTCAGTGTCTGCTTCTTCTTCCAAATTTTGTTGTTCGACAGACTGGTTAGTTACTGCATTTTTTATCTCCTGAATTAACTGTATAGAATTTTGACCTTCTTCTGAGGCAAAGAATAAGCTATCACCAGGAGGGGCAGGATAACCCTTCAAGAATGTATTGTAATTTTCTAGTATTTTTTTAAATTCATTTTGAGCCTCTTCAGGTAAAACATCGTATAGCGTATGTAACATAGCTATTTCTGCCATGAGTGTTGTTTCTTTTTTCAAAGGACTACCGCTATAGCCTAAGGTAGAACCTTTGCCATTCACTGATATATTTTGCACAAATACATAGACAGCATCTTGCTTTTCCACTTCCGCTTTATTATAGCGATGCACACCGCGTAAAATATGTCCCGCACTTTCAGTTTGCTTATTTTTGCCTTGTAGATCATCTAAGGTATGCTCAAAAGCCGTGTAACGATTGTAAATCAATGCTCTTGGTATATCCCTATCATCATAAGGAAAAGGCAGAATACCTACATGGTAATGTCTCTTAATTTCATCAAACTTAGCCTTCACATCTTGAATTTTTTCTTCTGGCGAAATTTTCTTATCTTTAACCACTGGTGACGGCATGCGTATAAATAATTGTCGTGGCTCTCTTGAGTGAAACGTCTCACCATCAAACCCAAACGTTATCACCCTTTTGTAAGCAAAAGTAGGTTTGCTTTCATCTGTTTCTCGAGAACTAAGCCGTCTATCATGAGATGTGCGATCACTGCCCTCATAAAATCTGGCAAGCCCTAACTGGGACTCTATGGCCAGAACGTCATTAGGGCTTGCGGTGGTCTTTTCAAGTAAACCTTTTAAGTATTTTTCAGGTGTCAGCGTTTTAGGTTTAGCCCACAGCGATTTAAACCAAGATAATAAACCCTGTGATTCTTTTGTTTGTTGAGATTGTTCCTGGATACGCTCTTGAATTCTTTCCTCAAAAACTTCACCCGTTATATTTACGGATGTCTTTTCTTCAAGTGCCTTAGCTAAGAAGCCTACTGAGTTAAGCGCCATGTCTTTTCTAGCGTTATCCAGTTGAGTATTAAGTTTAGCTATGTTTATTTTGGGTGTTTTTTTATCATCATAAGCACTGCGCAGAGCTTTAGCGAAAACCTCAAAAATCTCACCGTTGAGCTTTTTCTGCGCTTCTTGAAACGCGTCTTTAACTTCCGCACTCTTATCTTGAAAATCATCCTTAAATAACTGCTCAGTTAAAAGGCGCTTAATGCCGGCCATATGTAAGGACATTTCTTGTTGTAAAGCAATAACAGAACCTCTAGGCATATTTAAATAGGCTTCAACAATCTGTGAACACTCTGACTCTTTTTGCTCTGATACCATAAGTGCAGCGGATAATTTGGCTTTAAATTTTTTCTTTAAATTGACATCACTATCTATATCAAGACTAACCGTTGTTGTTTCAGTTAAATGATATTTCTCTTTAAGGCTTTTAAATTGCTCTCTTGATAATTCTGGCTCATCAAAATTTTCCTCAGCTAAAGAAACATCTATCAAGACACGACCTTGAGGATCTAGAGGGAGATCATCTGCTCCGATATCCTTAACAACATTTTTCGCTTGCTCGGTCAGGACCCCTACGTATGTAACAAGCTGTTTGTCTAAATCATCAGGCTCACTGGGCATTTATATGTACCATAAAGTAGTAAGTATTACTCTTCATTATAGAGTTATTTTGGACTATTGGTTTAAATAATCATCAAAAATAGTCTTGCTCAGGCGAGGTTCATCTCCCCAAATAGTCTTAACTATATGTTTTATATATAATTTTAAATAAAGCGTCTTGGTTACTATAGTCTATAATTACTATATGTATTATTTATGGGCAATTTGTATGGAAAAACTTAGTGAGCTAAATAGTGAAACGTCTTTTGAAGAGGTCGGTGCGTTCGCTTTGGCTTTATTTACAAAGGCAAATAATGATTTAACTCTTGAGAGTTCTGGGGCAGACCAGGTATTGCCTAAAACTATTTCTATGCTTGCTGATGAGCTCTCTATCGAAGATGTTGCTTTAGGATGTCCAACTAAGTTTCAAAGATATCACGCTTGGTTAAACAACGCAGCAGAGCAAGCACCTACTACGGGCGAAGAGGCATATGCTCTTACAAACCTTTTTATAGCAATCGAGGCGCTTCACCAAGGAGGCGACAATCTCAAAGCGCTTGAGCATTTACAGGAAATTAAGCTAAACAATGCTTGTGAAAAACGTTTATTAGAAATACACGATAGACTCAAGAATGATGATGTTACCGCTTTAGAAAAAGAATCCCTAACAGAAGAACAAAATGAAATCGAAGCGCTTCTTGTTATTTTAAATCCGCTAGATCCAAATGACACAACTAGCGCAAAAGAGAAAGTTGAACGTTTTAATCAAGAGATTAATACCCATAACCTCTCTAAAGGATTTTTAGAGATAATAAATCCCATTCGCACATTTGAGGAAAGCTATAGCGATTTAATAATATTACAGGGCATCATCAATGCTTATCATAAGCATCTAACAGATACACCGCCTCCCAAAAGAGCCGCGCAAAGAATTCGCTATAATAATCGCAGGCAAGCTCTAGAAGATATGAATAAAGCGATCAACAACTATTTTAAATCGAAAACCTTCGTGAAGGTTAAAGGTGGAAAGATGACTCCTGAGAACGCCTTAAAAAATAACATCCAGAAATGCATGGATACACTAAGCAATAATAAACCTTCATCTAAAGAAATGTCTCGGTTTCAACGCCTTAGATTATTTGTCGCAAAATATCTTCCTAGACTCGCAAAAAACAGGCCTACAGACTTTAGTTCAGAAAAACAAAAATCTTTTCAACAAAGGTTAGAGCAGGCTAAAGAGGGTATACGCACAGAAACATCAAGCGAGCCAGATGAAGGTGACACCCACGAAACATCATTTGGTCCAAATTAAAAGACCATAGCACTTTTAGTCAAAACTTCTTTAACCAACGGAATGGTTATTTTTCGTTTTTGCAAAAGTGATGCTTTATCTAAGCGCTCTAATACTTGCATGAGTGCACTTAAATCCCGATGCGTATGCGTCAATAAATATTGTGCAACTTGTGGTGCTAAGCGAAGGCCTTTTTCTTTCGCTCGCATTTGTAATAATTCTAAAGTAGCCTCTTCTGATAACGACTTGATTTGATAGACTAAGCCCCAAGCAAGACGAGAGCGTAAATCAGGCAATTGAATGGGGGAATGAAGCGGTGCATGTTCACCACTAATCAAGAGCATCTTGCCACTATCTCGTACCTGGTTATACAAATGAAATAACTGCTCTTCAAAGGCTCTATTACCTGCAATCTCATCAATATCATCCAAGCACACTAAATCAAGTTCAGATAATCCCTCTAATGCTTCAGTGCCATAGGTTTTAATATCACTAAGTGGCAAATAACATCCTGGAGACTCAAACATTGCCGTATAAGCCTGTAAGATGTGTGATTTTCCACTACCTTTTGCGCCCCAAAGATAAATAAATTGCTCACCAATCTCTTTGGCATCAAATAATGATGCTTTTAAAAACTCATTACCTTGCCAGCAAAAGTTATCAAAGCTCACATCAGGATTTAACGAAATATCTAAAGCTAATTGCATGACTTATTCGAAGAAAATCGTGAAATGATATGCCCTATACCTATCCACAAATAATGGAAAAAACTTGCGAGCGTCGTAATGGTGATAACTAAGAGCAGGCTGTGATAAAGCACGTGCGAAAAAGGGAAGTAAGCCAATTCAAACAGCACAACAAAAACGATGAGGCCTTGCAAAACTGTATTCGTTTTACTTAAAAAAGTTGGGTTAATCTCTACTGGTCCAACTGTATATTCCCAAATAGCAATGGCTGCAACAATCACAATGTCACGCGTCAATACTATCACAACCAGCCACCAAGGCAGCTTGCCCATCAAGCCTAGGCTAATATAACTTGCTGCAACCATTAGTTTATCGGCAAGTGGATCTAAGAGGCCGCCCAAATGACTTTGCCAGCTAAAGCGCCGTGCTAGCCAACCATCTAAGCCATCGGTTGCACCTGCTGCAACAAAAATATAAAAGGCAGTCACGTAAGCTTGATTCTGTAATGCCATGACAAAAGGCACAATCAGAAGTAAACGTATCAATGACATTATGTTAGGTAAGTATCTTAGTCTCATCATGCTCTATTTGGTAACTCAGTAAATCATCTCGCGTTGTTTTTAATGGCGTTAGCTTGGTATCGTGCTCCAGCAGTATAGCTAACTCGCCAGGCTTAATGCTTGCTTGAATTTTATATAATACGCTTTGTCCTGTCACGTCATCGTAGATAACATCGGCCACATGCGGCAACTGTTTTAATTTAGCCAAAAGCGCTTGTGAATCACTATATTTTTGCAGCCCAGATATTTTCAGATAAATGGTATTCAACTGCGTTGACTCATAAGCCTTTTTCCAAGCGCGAATTTTATTTAAAGCCGTCTCTAACCCTTTCTTTATTAAGTCATCCTGCTCTTTATGCAAAATGTCAAAGGAAATCCAGCCACTTGCAGTTAACACTGCCCACGTGGAGTCCCAAGTATCATTAGCAGAAGGTATCATCTTAAGCACAATGATTCCATCATGCTTATAGCGTGCACTTGCTTTGACAATCTCATCCTGCCTTTTAAGCCATACGTCCTCAAAACTTAACGCTTGTCTATCTTCTATATCAAGTAGAGGAAAAAAAACATGATGTTTGGCAAATATATTTAACTGTGTACTATTAAAAATATCATTTTCTTGCCCAACAAGTGCATCACTGGTTTTTGACATCATTGCAAGCCATATCAAAAACTGTGGTGCCTTAGTCACAGCTAAGGCTTTCTTAGCTAATAACCATTTTTTTACAGCCTCTTCATCATAAATAACACGAAACACCGCATTACCATGACTCTTTTGATAACGATACTGCAAAATATAGCGCTTAATGGTTTTCAGGCCAACAAAGCCAAGCTTTTGCTTATTTGCTTGAAACCTCTCTATAAGCTTCTGAAAACTAATTGCTAACGCATCGTCTTCATCAAAATTTTCCGAATTTAAAGCCGTTAACGGTACATCAATAGCCACAGATTTTGCCTGTGCGCCAAAACAAAAAAGAAACCACAATACCGAGCTAAGCAAAAGTAACCGTCGCATCATCAAAAATAATCTATTTGCATCTATAGTAAAGATACAAATAGTAACGAATTTAAACATTCTTGTCATCTCTTGAATATTTTATGGGTAAAGTCAGCTGGATGCGATTGAGCAGTGGTGACGCTCGTGATAGCATCGCCATAATTAATTGATTTTTAGAAAAATGAAAGGTGCATCATGACCGTTTTAGCCATAGACGATGTAGAAGTGGCCGGTAAGAAAGTCCTCATTCGACAAGACTTAAACGTCCCAATACGCGATGGCATCATTACCAGTGACAAAAGGCTCAAAGCCAGTCTGCCCTCGCTGATAGATTTGATAGAAAAAAATGCTGCTGTCATCATCTTGTCGCATTTGGGGCGCCCAGTAGAGGGGGAGTTCGATAAGAATCTATCTTTAAAACCTGTTCAAGAATGGCTTGAAAAAGCTTTGAAGCGTCCGGTTCGTTTTGAGACAAATTATCAAGACGGCTTGGAAATTGAGCCTGGAGAAGTTGTTTTATGTGAGAATGTAAGGTTTCTTGAAGGCGAAAAAGAAAATGATCCTAAACTTTCTAAAAAACTTGCTTCACTCTGTGATGTATTCGTCATGGACGCATTTGGCACCGCACATAGAGCTCATGCATCAACTGTAGGTATATGTGAGTTTGCGCCGATTGCTTGTGCCGGGAAGCTTTTGCTCTCTGAATTAGCGGGTCTGAGCAAAGCGCTTAAAGATCCTAAACCGCCAATCGTGGCAATTGTTGGCGGTGCAAAAATATCAAGTAAATTAAGCTTATTAGAAAGTTTAATTGAGCAAGTTGATACACTCATTTTAGGTGGCGGTATCGCCAACACGTTCCTTAAAGCAAGTGGCGTTGATATCGGTGACTCCTTATATGAACAAAAGCTTGTAGACTTTGCCGCAAAACTTTTAGAAAAAGCTCCTGATAAAATTCCACTTGCAACTGATGTAACCGTTGGTAAAACGATAAGCGATGGTGCAGCGGCTTACTCAAAGAGTCTTAATGAAATCGCAAGTGACGATAAAATACTCGATATAGGTCCCCATACAGCATCACACTTTGCTGAGCTCATTAGCGAAGCTGGAACAGTTATCTGGAACGGACCCGTAGGCGTTTTTGAGTGCGCCCCCTTTGCATTTGGCACCCGTACTATTGCTTTAGCAATCGCAGATTCAGAGGCATACTCCATTGCTGGCGGCGGAGATACATTGGCAGCAATTGACAAATACAATATTGTCGATGATATTTCATATGTGTCCACGGGCGGCGGTGCATTTCTATCTTATATTGAAGGGAAGAAACTGCCAGTGATCAAAGCATTAGAAAAGCATTGTCATAAACCCTAGGCACTAAATTCCGTGCATAACGCACGGAATTTTGAGTGTTATACAAACAGCAGTATAAACAATATCTATAAGCTTGCTGTTTTAGCTAGGCGTAACTTTTCTTTGAGCCTAGCAACTGCTTCAGGGTCATAGCGCTTAGCGACTTTTTTCCTAACCAAAACTTCTGTAGTTGACTTAAACTCTTTGATAACTGGAAATTCATGACTTGATGAGATAGCACAGTGTCTTTTCACTTGCTGTTTGCCTCGAATGTTTTTTTCAACATGCGAGCGAATTTTTTCTTGTGCTTGAGAGGCTTCTTCCTTCGTCACTTGAGCAACTTCATTTCCTTCTAAGTCGACGCGAAACTCTTGATGTTTTAAACAAACTAAATATTCCATGCGTCGAGTAAAAACAACTAAGGCTTTTCTTAGCTTAGAGCGAGATATTGTTTTTATGTGATGCTTATCAATATAGGCAATCAAATCATTGACTATACCTATTTTCAGTGGACGAACCTTTAATTCGGTATTAAAGGTATTAGGAAATTCTTCGGCTAACCATTTTAACGTATCTAAACAGGCTTTTCTTGCTTTTGCTTGCTGATCACTATTTATTTGCTGCGTACGAGGGTGAATCTCTTTGAACATAACATCAATCCTTAAATCGACAAATCTTTACTCCGTCTCAAACTTGGCTTTTCAGCTTAAAAAAAGCTTAAGTTACTTGCTTAAAACCGCCAAGAAGGGATCTACAATAGACGCTTTGTCAAGACAATGCAAGCCAATGTAATTTTTAGCTTGTCGAGGAAAAAATATCGTGTAGGATTTATACTACGATATGAAAAAAGTTTTTAGACACTATGAAATTTATTAAGAAACTAATTCTGTATTTTCTAGCAATTTTTATGCCTTTTGTTGTTTTATTTATACAAAAAAAACCATCGGAGGCTGTCATGGCCATCGTACTACAAGCATCTCTCATTGGTTTTCCCATTGCTATTTTTTTAGCGTTTAAAAGTTTACGGGCTCACAAAGAGCAACAAAAAGAGCCTTTAACAAAATAGTTAACTTATACCAAACGAGTTCTTAAGATGCAGCAAACAATTATTGTTAACGGTGCTTTTGGTAAGATGGGTACCATCACCTGTCAAACCATTAAAGACAACGAAAACTTTAAGCTCCTACAAGCTTTGGGGCGCTCTGATGATTTATCTCGTGCCATTAAAGAGCATCAGCCAGATGTTGTTATTGATTTTACCAACGCGCTCAGTGCTTATCAAAATGCTAAAACAATTATTGCCGAGCAAACCAAAGCAATCATTGGAAGCTCGGGCATAACAGAGCAGCAAATTAACGAGTTAACTAAGCAATGTGAATTACAAAAACTAGGTGTCATCATTGCACCCAATTTTTCTATTGGAGCACTATTAATGATGAAAAGTGCTGCGATGGTTGCAAAATATTTGCCTGATGCTGAGATCATTGAAACACATCACGCTCAAAAAATTGACTCGCCATCAGGTACTGCCATAAAAACAGCAAAGATTATCGCTAGCAATAGAAAAACTAGACCAGAAATCGATACAAAAGAGCTTAGCAGAGGTGAAGAAGTGTCTGGGGTGCCCGTTCATGCAGTAAGGCTACCTGGATTCATTGCTAGTCAACAAGTTATTTTTGGTGCCCAGGATGAAAACTTAACCATATCTCATCAAAGTATATCTAGGGCCTCTTTTATGCCTGGCGTATTACTTGCTCTTGAAAAAATCCAAGAGCTCAATCATCTTGTTTATGGGCTTGAGCACTTTTTATAAAATTATTTTTTAAGCGCAAAAACAAATTCAGTGATCTTGTGACCTAATTTCAAACCACGACGCTCAAATTTTGTTTCTGGTCTTTTCATTTTTTTGTCTGTTATTATAAAATCTTGGCGATTGGAAAACACCTCTTTTATATGATCAGCATAATCATCCCAGTCTGTCGCAATATGAATATAACCATCGGTCTGTAATCGCTTATGCAATATGTCTAAAAGCTTGTCTTGTATTAAGCGTCTTTTATGATGCTTTTTTTTATGCCACGGATCTGGAAAATAAATATGAACTCCAAAGAGACTGTTATCGATTAAGTGGTCACGTATTAAAGCAAACGCATCATCACGAATAACTTTTAGATTAGTGAGCTCTTGCTCTTTTGCAAGACGTAACAAATGGCCAACACCTGGCTTATGCACTTCGATACCTAAAAAATTCAACTCTGGATGATGACTAGCCATTTCTACAAGCGTATCGCCCATCCCAAAGCCTATCTCAAGTATCACTTTCTGTTTTTTTACAAAAATATTATTTAAATCGAGACGAACGTCGGGTTCTAAACTAACACCGAATTGAGGCCACTGATCTATGAAAGCACGCTGCTGGCCGGGTGTCATTCGCCCTTGGCGTAAAACAAAACTTCTAATAGTCATGATGGGAAGATAATATAGTATTTTTTATGAGCACGTATGATACACCCAGATAGCTATTTTACCAAAATCCTTGCTATCACTTTAGCTATCTCATGATGAACAGTCTTATTTTTCCAATAACCATTGTGTGACAAAGGGTTCCAAAAAGATAATAGCCCGCCTACATTTATAGCTAAGTCTTCATTAACTATCTTTTCCCACCAACGATTAACCGTTCTTATTGGATAAGCGATAACATCATCTTTATCATAGATATTTAGCCAATAGGGCGTCGTCAATAACGTCTCTATATCTGTTGGAATTTCAAAGTGTTGTGTCTGCAAAGACCATAATGCAAGTGGGCTTTCTAACGTCACAATGGCGCTTAACTTCATCTGTAAAGAGTGCTTATCCAAAGGGGCTTTATGGTAGCTACATAAGTAGTCAAATAAAATTACGCTACCTAATGAGTGTCCAATGACAATAAGTGGCGTATCAACGGAGAAATCATCTCTCTTATGAAACATATTTAAAAGCTGATCAAACCGCCCAAGAATTTTAGTTCTAAATGCATCTGTTGAAAAAGCTGAAACATTATTTGAATAGGCAATAACATCTCCTAGATACTCAATAAAAAAACGTCTCAATCCTTTAAAACGTAAATTATGAGCCTTATTTATACGATGAAAAAGCGTTTCTTGCGCGGGCGTTAAAATATCTGCCCAAAGAATTTCTTGAAAAATTAAATCATTCCAATGGTGACTGATAGCTAATTTTTTAAATGACTTTGCAATCCCTCGCTGTAAATCAAACGAAAAACCCCGAGCGTCTCGCCCCATACCATGGATAATGGCTACAGCCACTTTCATTCAGTCTGAACCTGACCAAACTCACATGCCTCAATACTTTCACTACAACGCTTGCCCTGTGTATTAGGATGCCAATACTCACCGACAGTTCCTCCACTCACCCAAGCATGCACGCTAAATTTCACCCCTTTATTATCATAAAAACAGGTAACAGCTCCGAATTTTTCATACCCAGAAAAAGAAGCTTCAATGAAGGTCCCTTCCTGACAATTATGACCACTGCAATGCCAGCCTGCGGGTAGTTCAGCACTCGGATCACTTGGGCACATATCCGCTAAGGCTGTTGATAACAAGAAAGTGCTAAGCACAAAAATCAAAACTTTTTTCATAAACCCCTCTTTCGTGCTAGTAGCAACGATTTTGTTTCGAGCTCTAAATCTATAATATCGCCATACTTAACAAACGATAACTCGTTGGATTATCTGGGCATGGTACAAAACCACACTCCAAGAAAGCCAAAACCAAATTGACCACAATCATAACAATAAAGAATATAGCAAATGCATACTTTATCGATATTAAGTTGGTTTTATCAAACGTATGATCAAACATCAAACTGAAAGCTGCAAACAGCAAATAACATGTAAATCCTATGGCCGCCCAAGTATATAGATGCAAACCCAAAACCGGGCTCCCATAACCTACATCATTTGGCATAATATGTAGGCTAATTTGACGCAGCGCAATAAGCAAGCCTAAAGCAGACGCGAATATCATTAATCCATAATGCGCAGGCCGTGGGCCAATAAACAGATTCATCATCAAAGTGATACCAATTGCAATAAAAACAACTCGCTGTAGGTAACAAAGTGGACAGGGCAATATCGTATCGTAGAACTCATAAAAAAGCGCTACGCTTAGAATCGCAATCACACCAAGCAAGGCTAAGGTGTTACTAAGCTCATGATAACGTTTATCGAGATTCATCCTTAAATCACCAATTAAACTTCAAGGGGTCTGTAGCATGATAGCAGAACCACAACAAAGTTAGTAATAAGGTCAAAGCAAAATAGCTCTTAATATAAAACGTCTTTTTTTGCAGCAACATCACGCTAATGAACAAAAAATTGAATAAAATAAATACCAGCATGGCACTTTGCCTCTTTTAGCAATGGAAAGACTTAAAGGAATTATAGTCTAGTGGCAAAGAACTTGAGTTATGATAAGTTAGGGGCATGTTGATGGACTCTGCCTACAAAACAAGTATAATCTGAGATAAATTTACGCAAAAAGTTTTTTTGTTATGCTTAAGAAATATTTTCTAATGATAGTGTGTTTAAGTTTAGCGCTGCCATCCTCTGCAGATAGCATCAGCAAGTATGCAAAGGTCGCTAAGTCAATACCTGAAATGTCCTTAAAAGCTTCACCACAAGCACAGGCCTGGATGCGCTCAGCTAAAAGCATTTTAGCCATCACTGATGAAACGGTTGCGCAAACTATTGTTGCCATGAACAATGAAGCTAAAAAACAGGGACACCCCATTATTTGCCCTAAAGAAAATGTGGAGATCAACGGTACTGTGATTCACGAGCTGTTATTAAACGTTATTAAGGGCGGTGTTGGTGATAATGATAGCGAGTCGATTTCTAGTATCGCAATACGTGTTCTTATGACCGCATATCCTTGTGAGAAAAGTGGGCCAAATCGCCTAGCCCAGGCATGGCCAGGGCTAGGTTTTAGAAAAAATGTACGAATGAAATCAGAGCGTCTATAAAGATCCCTTATCGAGCAGGTCGAAGATCTGCTTTGCGGATAGCTTCATCAAAATATTGCGCGATATAGTGATGTACATAAGTTGTGGGATGTACTGTATCCCAAAACATATCACCCTCACATATTGTGTCCTGGCTGCCTAAATACGCATTATACTTGGCCAGATAAGCATTCTTTACTGCAATTTTTGTTTCTGGATTGTTAACTAAGAAGTTGATGGTTTCTTTGGGTAACTTTTTACCCTCACTACCCGTTTGCTCAGCTAAGTATGCTTTCAAAGATTCATCATTAGGCTGGCTAAGCGCTGTTAAAAAATATCCTCCGTTATAGCAAGGTGTATCAACATTTGACAGCCCAAATAGTGCAGGATGCTCTTCTACTTCGTTAAAACGGTGCCAAGCATCAAAATAACCAAAAGTAACCTCTGGATACTGCTCTTTTAGCTTTTCATACATTACCAGTAACTTTTGATTATGGACTTCTATTAACCGACTCAATAATTCCTCTGTTTGTGTTTCATGAGCTGATGGACTTTTGCCAATATCGGGTAAATTACCGACCACAATCATCCGCGCATCATGTGTAATCAGATTCTCAATCTGATCTTTAATTCCATCGACAACACTTGTGGTTAATCCATCAACGTCTGTAGGGCCATTTAAATAATTGTTAGCCCCAATCCACACTATATGTAATGATTTTTTAATATCCTCATTTCCATACCAATGTAAATAAGCATTGACTTCAGCCCATAAGGTATAAGGCAAATTTTCTTTATAACTTAAAATAGCGCCTGCACCACCAACAGCATAGTTTTCAAGATGCGCTGACACGTCATCACCAAAATACTGTTTTATCAATTTCTCAGACCAAACTTGATTATTGCTAAAGTGTCCCTTGTAGTAGGGAGGAGATTTAGGAATAATATGTAATGTGCGCTTATATAAATTCCCAGTATCCGATAAGCTATCACCGAAAATAATGACTCGATCAAACTCTGCAGCATAAGATGTGGAAAACCCTAACAGAATAAAGGCCGATATCGCTAGAAAGAATCGCTTCATCATACACTCCAAATTTAGTGAGCAAACCACGAAATAATAGCATTTATCAATCAACTCAACCACAAATTGAGCGATTGGTGTAAACTATTTAGACTATCACATTGATATATATCAACAATTTTCTTCATTGATACATCATTTTTAAAATAATGTTTCAATAGTCTTCTGGCTTGAAACAAAGCAATTTGTTCACTTTCCTCCAAGTCGGCAAGTCGAAAAATATGGGTTAGAAACAACTGTATTTTTTTCTCTAAACTTGGGGAAATCTCCTGGCAAAGTAACGACTCATATAACCAGGGTTGACCAATTGCAGCTCTTGCTATCATATACCCATCACAACCCGTTATTTTAATACATTGTTCAATAGACTCTTTTGTCGATAAATCACCATTAGCGATAACCGGTATCGTTAGCTGTGATTTTACTTCTGCTATTTGTTCAAAAGAGCAAGCGGTATTGTAATCTTCTGTCCAATGTCTTCCATGAACAATGATGGCATCCGCACCCTGCTCCTCAATCACTTTAGCTGCTTTTAAATAACTTGTATCACTGCTATGACCTTTGGTGCGTATTTTAACGGTTAGAGGTTTTAGTGTGCTTTTTCGCATCATAGAAACTATAGATGCTAACTTTTTGGGATCCTCAATGTGTGCTGATCCACAATGCTTTTTTCTTATTTTCGGCATTGGACAGCCCGCATTCAAATCAATTAAATCAGCCCCCTTTGATTCGACTACGGTAATTGCTTTTGCTAGAACATCTGGATCGCTACCTGATAACTGGTAACAAAGAGGCGCTTCTTTAGCACTTTTTACTACATACCGCTGCTTTGTTTGTTTTCTAGAGACTAAGTCTTGTGCTGATATCATTTCTGTAACTGCGTAAGCAGGTAATATAAATTCTGCAAATAGTTCTCTAAAAGGTGCGCAGCTAATACCCGCCAGTGGCCCTTGTATGAGACGATGAGACAGTGTCACCGAGCCAATTATTAGCGGCTCATTTAACGTTTTGATACTCACAGGCAATACTAGAAAAAACACAAAAAAACAAAGGTATCAAATTTTAACCACTTAGAAAACCTTTGAGTCATTACTCATCATAAAACAAGCAATATAACAATGCTCAAAGCTCGCATTTCCAAGTAGATTGGGTATAGTTATCAATTAATCGTATATTATCGATGTATACTGCGGCAAAACGCCTACCGCCACGCTCTAAAATATAGTCATAAGTAATACGTTCAGCGCGGAGTTGTCGCTGAATCGCTTCTATGGATTCGTTTGAGTGAAATATTTCAGCAAACCGTTCGGCTTTCTTTTTTTGCTCTTTTGTTAAACGATTGTTTCTTGAGCTTAGTGCTAATTTAGATTCTTCCCGTAATGTAGGACAAGCACATACACAAATATCAAGAAAAAAAGCCTTAACCATTCCCTTAACTAGCTGAAATTGTTGGTAGTCTTTTTCTCCAAAATAAGCATTTTGTGGTTTAATCAATAGAAAAAATTTCAGCACTACAGTCAAAACACCAGTGAAGTGCCCAGGGCGAAAAGCACCTTCATCAGCTCCACTCATTACCTGCTCAGAAACCTCATAAGCATCACTATCTGGATAAAGCTCTTCGGCATTTGGTATAAAGCAATAGTCAACGCCTTGGGCTTTTAGCGCATCTAGATCTGCTTTTTCAGTGCGAGGATAGTTATTATAGTCACTATCATCATTAAACTGCTTTGGATTTACAAAAATACTAACAACGGTAATATCATTTTCTTCTTGACTCTTAATGACTAATGATAAATGTCCACGATGTAAGTTCCCCATAGTCGGAACAAAGCCGATACAACCTGATAGACCTCTTCTTATCTCTTGCCACTCACTGATGGTCCTTATTACTTTCACAACTACTCCACTGTAACCGATTTTGCAAGATTACGAGGCTGATCAACATCAGTGCCTTTAAGGACCGCTACATGATAAGCAAGCAGTTGTAATGGTATGGTATAAGCAATAGGAGCGATAGTACGCTCAACCTCTGGTATTTCAATAAGCGTGACATGCTCTGAGTTTTCAAGCTGCAAACCCTTGCAGGCAAAAACATACAACCTACCACCCCTAGCGCTTACTTCAGATAAATTGGCTTTAAGCTTTTCTAGAAGTTTATCGTTTGGCGCAACACAAATAACCGGCATGCCTTCATCCACCAAAGCTAAGGGCCCATGCTTTAACTCACCAGCAGGATATGCTTCAGCATGAATATAAGAAATTTCCTTGAGTTTCAAAGCACCTTCAAGAGCAACAGGGTAATGCTTGCCTCGCCCTAAATACAACGCATGCTCTTTCTCGACAAAATCTCTGGCAACCTCTTGAATCTCTTTATTCAATTTTAATAGTGATTCACAAAAACTAGGAAAATTGAGTAACGCCTTAGCAATGGTTTTTTCTTTATCCTTATGTGACATTAAACTCATAGTCAATAATACAAAAACACAAAGCTGGGTAGTAAATGCTTTGGTTGAAGCGACACCAATTTCAACACCAGCTCGAGTTAAACACACTAAGTCAGACTCTCTAACCAAAGAGCTCGTTGGCACATTACAAATGGCTAATGTTGTTAAATAGGGTAGCGCCTTAGCTTTTTTTAACGCAGCCAAGGTATCAGCGGTCTCACCAGATTGTGACACCGTTATAAATAAAGTATTTTCTGGAACCACTACACGTCTATAACGATATTCGCTGGCAACTTCTACTGATGTTGGTAAATCGGTTAACTTTTCCAACCAATATTTTGCAACTAAACCAGCATGATAACTGGTGCCACATGCAACAATATGTATATGTTGAGTTTTTTTAAATAGCTCTGGAGCCTTATCACCAAAAGCTTCTGCAAAAACCCCATTCTCAGTTAACCTTCCTTGTAGCGTATCTGCAATGACTTGTGGTTGCTCAAAAATTTCTTTAAGCATATAGTGACGATACTCGCCCTTCGTTGTATTACCAACATGGGTTTTAATCGATTCCTTATGACGCCTAACTGGAGTTAGATCACCACTAAATATCTCTACACTGTCTTTAGTTAGTCGTGCAATATCGCCGTCTTCTAAATACATCACTTCATGAGCCATTCCGTTTAATGCTAACGGATCTGATGCGATAAACATCTCATCATCTCCAAAGCCTATAACTAAAGGGCTACCTCGCCGCATAGCATACAAACTATTAGCTTCAGCTTTATGTATGATTCCACAGGCATAAGCACCATTTAGTTGTTCACTCACCTTTGCAAGTGTTTCAACAAAGCTCTTTGTTTCCTTATTAAGGTGATGTATTAGATGCACTATAACTTCTGTATCCGTTTCTGAGCGAATTGCATATCCGTAGCTTTTTAAACGTTCACGCAAACTATCATGATTCTCAACAATGCCATTGTGGACAAGCGCAATATCATCACTAGACATATGTGGATGGGCATTTTCCTCACAAGGCTTACCATGGGTTGCCCATCGAGTATGTGCAATACCTAGAGTGCCGCCCAAAGGCTGCTGCGATTCTTTGGTAATAAGCTCTAAAACCTTTCCTTGGCAGCGAAGACAAGAGAGATTAGCCTCATCGTCCATCACGGCAACGCCTGCTGAATCATAACCTCGATATTCCAACCGCTGTAAACCACTTAGTAACAGAGGTGAAACCTTACGTATAGACACTGCACCAACAATACCGCACATGGCTTCTCCATATTTAGGGAATATAAAAAGTCCCCATTATGCGACAATTAACAATAGGGGTCCATTGGGTATTATAAAGGTTACTACTTGCTATTAATGACTTCACTATGACAAAATGCGTTTTTTTTGAGAAAAATGCCGGGAAATTTCTCTATGAATAAACATAAACAGATTAAAGTAGCTTATTTTCCTCTATTTCTCGTACTTTATGAGCTGGTCTGCTACTTAAGTAATGATGCCTATTTACCGGCTCTACCTATCATCAGTGATAATTTAAGTATTCACAAAGATATTGCACAACTCAGCCTAACGGTTTTCTTCTTTGGTAATGCTTTAATGCAACTAATCATGGGCCCAATCGCTGATAGGTTTGGTCGCCGAAAAGTAATGCTTGTAGGCGGAGGCCTTTTTATTATCTCTTCTTTTATACTGGGTTTTGCGCAAACCCCATCGACACTTCTCATTGGTCGTTTTTTTCAAGGATGCTCTATCGCCCCCATGGTTGTCACTGGGTATGCGACTATACATGCTATTTTTGAACAAAAAGAAGCAATTAACACACTGGCCTGGATGAGTAGCATTTCTGTTTTAGCACCTGCCGTCGGCCCTCTGCTTGGCGCCATCATTTTGCTGCACTTTTCATGGAGATATATTTTTTTCATTCTTGGCTTTTTAGGTTTAATTTTTCTATATGCTATCGCGATCTCCATGCCTGAAACACTTAAAGAGCAGCAACCTTTAAATCTATCAAAAATTGCTAAAGACTATGCCCACATCCTCGGTAACTGGACATTTTTGCAGCCTACACTATGTATTTGCTTGATCTTCGCCATTATGATTGCCTGGATAACAGAAGGTCCTTTCTTAGTGCTTGAAGTATTTCATCTAACACCGATGACATTTGGCTACACACAAATCATTATCTTCAGTGCATTAATTATTGGTACTCGATGTGTACCGCTATTACTCGAACGCTACTCACTAACCAAAATGATTTTTTTATGTCTTACAATCATTACCAGCGCCTGCCTACTCAATGTTCTCCTAAGTTACATGGCCCCAGATCGTTTAGTCGATATCGTGCTACCTTTAGCGCTGATCGCTTTTAGCTCTGGTATTTCCTTCCCCGTCTTCAACCGCTTGGCCATTGAAAGTCGTGGCGGTAGTGTTGCAATTAAAATGTCATTATTCGCAAGCTTTATTGCCTTAAGTGGCTTTTTAGGTAGCTTACTCATTACCTTCTTTAATGAAGGAAGTATTGTTGATTTTTCACACATCATTCTAATATTAGGTCTGCTTACGCTACCACTTTATATTCCCTGGGGTAATGCTAGCGATAAACCTTAAGCTCTACGAAAGGACATCTTATAAAAAATATCGTTATCGAGACTTATCTTCTTCTGGTCGCTGCCAGTTATCAACGGTCTTCTGCACGCTTTGCGTTAACGTTAATTTCTCTGGCGGAGCATTTCTACGTAGCGTCGTCCCAGCGCCAATCGTAGCATTTTCGCCTACATGTATCGGAGCAACAAGCTCTGTACCTGAACCAATAAACGCACCATTATCAATAACAGTCTGATGTTTTTTCACGCCATCATAATTACAAGTAATCGTACCTGCGCCAATATTTACATGCTCTCCAATAATTGCATCACCAACATAGCTTAAATGACTCGCCTTGCTATGCTCGCCAACTACAGCTTTTTTTACCTCAACAAAGTTACCTATTTTTGCATTCGCTTTTAACTCTGTCTCTGGCCTAATACGTGCAAAAGGACCCACTGTTGCGTGTGTACCAATCGTTGCACCATCTATCACAGAGTGAGAAAAAATCTTAGCACCTTTTTTAATATGACAGTTTTTCAAAATACAATTTGGCTCGATGTGAACACCTTCCTCAAGCGTAACCTGTCCCTCAAAGACATTATTCACGTCAATATAAACATCTCGAGCAGCCGTAAGTGCTCCACGAATATCAACACGTGCACTATCAGCAAAGCTCACACCGTCTGCCATCAGCATAGATGCTTGTTTCTTTTGATAGTGTCGCTCTAAACTATGAAGTTGTTTTCTATCATTCACACCAAACACCTCAAGATTGTCATCGGTTAAAATACTATTAACAACATGCCCCTCCCGTACCGCCATCTCTACAATCGCCGTTAAATACAGCTCTTTTTGCGCGTTATGGCTCGTCAGAGAAGGTAACCATGTCTTGAGTAAAGAAGCGTCAGCCAACATAATTCCTGAATAAATTTCATGAGCTTTTTTTTCTTCTTTGCTGGCATCACGCTCTTCGACAATTTTCAAAAAAGAACCATTATCATCACGAATAATACGTCCCAATCCAAAAGGCTCTTTAAAATTTGCTGTAAGTAAGGCCAATGGCGACTTATCTTTCTCGACCTGCAGGCGCTTGAGCGTAGCTGCTGTAATCATCGGAACGTCAGAAGACAACACCAATACTTCATTAGCGTCGTTGATATACTCTAGTGCTTGTAAAACCGCATGGCCGGTCCCCAGTTGGCTTTCCTGATAAACCCAATGTACATCCTCATCAATAACTTTTCTTACCTTTGCTCCTTCGTGACCATAAACAATAAAAATATTGTTAGGCGCTAGTGACTTTGCGACATCTATCACATGAGAAAGCATCGGTTTTCCTGCAAGGGGATGTAGGACTTTAGGTATATCTGAGTTCATCCTTTTACCATGCCCTGCGGCTAAAATCACAATATCCAATGCCATAGTTGCTCCTGATGATGAAGTGGGCGACGAATTATACCCTATTGATAAGAGCAATATTCTGCCACAGGTAAGACTTATTTAAAATATCGTGGATATTTGAAAGAATAGGGATAAAGCACTTCCTTTAAGTATTAAGACTATTAGAAGGCTCTCTAACAAGGGCTTTTTGCTGCAAAAAACATTGATAGAAAAATTTAGCAATATTTATAAAGTCTTCTGCTGAATCAGTAGGAACTTTACCCTCTGCAAAGTCACTTAAAAACTCAAGTACATTACGATTATCTGTAGAAAAATCATCTAAAAGTTCTGGTGAGAACAGCTCTTCTTGTGCTCTCAGCTGCGCATTATAAACACCCCACATAGTAACCTTAAATAACCGTATAAGAACAAAAGCATCATATATTTCACTATCGAATTCTATGTCCAACTTACTGCTAAGAACTTTAAGCAACTTATCTTTTTTAGTCGCCAATCCTAACATCGATAGATCTGAATAAATACAACCCATACCGGCGTCAGTCCAATCAATAAACCAGACATCACCTTTAGTATCTATCATCATATTGTTAATCCAAAGATCATTATGAATAAACACAAAAGAAAGCTGACACTTAGTTTCATGTTGATATTTTACAAACTCAAAATCTTGACAAAGTTTTTCTAACCATCGTTCAGCATTTGCTATTTTTTCAAAAAGCGATTGTATTTGACTAATAATAGATACTGCTTTTATTTCTTTAACAAACTCTTGTTGATGCATTTTTTGAATATGCTCAAATTTCTGAGATAGTATATTTTCATCGGCTAAATCTTTTGGTACTAATGTTCTGCCTTCAATATATTCGATAACAGCAAAGTAGTGCTCCTTATCTTGAAAAATAAGCTTAGGCGATATATTTAAATCAGATGCTAATTTAGTAAGGAATAGCTCTTTCATCTTCGTTGGTTTGGAGGTGCTTTCTGGAAGAAATCTCAATAGAAAATCTTTACCATCAACCGATATTTTAAAATTATCTGCATTTGAAAATCCGCCAGATTGAGGCCTGAGCTCAATCTCGCATCCCTTAAATACCTCTTTTTTCAATATGTCTAACGTTCGTACTAAACGGTCCCTATCAACCATATTCATCCTATAAGGTAAAATATGTTTATGTTTAATATTAGCACAGCTTTTGATAAAAAACTCTTATTGAAATCAATGGGTAATAATTATATACCCCTATCCTTTCTAATAAAACGGAGCAAACACATGAGTTTGATTATTCCGTTCAATCTAGATACAAATGATTCGAGTAGAGGAGTTTTTATACGGATTAATAGTGCTACATAAAATCACTTTTAACAGCAAATGAGCTAAAAGTCGCTGACGCGTTTACTCTGCCGCAAGGAATAGAGCTATTGATATTTACTATCATTTCAATAACACTAGATCCTAGTTTCAACAAGAGTCTTCATAAGAAGAGACTAAAACCTAATTTTTATCATACCAAAATGAGACTATAAAATTTTATGACTTTTTTTATACGCATATTATTAGCACTACTATCAATCACTCTAACACTCAGTCATGCATCTACAGTAAAAAAAGACACTTCCTCATCACATAAAATGACATGTCGCTGCCAAATAGGAGAGCCATGCTGGCCTAAAAAGGAAGAATGGAGCCAATTAAAAAAGTCTCTTAAAGGAAAACTTATCCAGCTGGTCTCACCACTAGATGCGTGTAAAAAAAATCAAAAGAGTAAAGAGTGCCGTATTGCAACGAAGCACCTTTCAAATCCTTTCTACTTATCAAGTAGACCAGCAATTAGCCAGTATTCTGGCTGGTGGCAAGCCTGGAAACTAACACCTAGTCTTTATGCCGTTGCAGCCAAAACACCCGAAGACATCTCTAAGGCTGTGCAATTTGCTAAAAAGCACAATTTACGCGTAGTCATTAAAGGAACTGGACACGATTATTTAGGACGTTCAAATGCACCACCTGCATCGCTTTTAATATGGACACATTTAATGCGCAATATTAAAGTGCACAAAAATTTTATTCCTCATGAGTGCACAAAAAATATAAAATCCATCCCCGCTGTTACCGTCGAAGCCGGCACACAATGGCTAGAAGTCTATGAAAAAGTAACCTACAAACACGGACGTTATGTTCAGGGAGGAGGGTGTACGACCGTCGGTGCTGCTGGAGGATTTACTCAAGGAGGTGGTTTTGGCTTCTTCACCAAAAACTTTGGAACGGGCGCAAGTAATGTTCTAGAGGCTGAAATAGTCACTGCAGATGGACGCATCATCACTGCAAATCAATGCAAAAATACAGATTTATTTTGGGCGATTCGCGGGGGCGGCGGAGGCTCATTTGGCGTAGTGACCAAGATGACACTGAAAACCCACCCTCTACCTAAACATATAGGAATGATGGAAGGCCAAATTCAAGCTAAATCAGACAAAGCATTTAAAACATTAATCCACCTATTTTTATCGTCTTATCTAAAAAACTTAAATAATGAACACTGGGGGATTATCACATCATTCGGTCATGATCGAATAAAACTGATGTCATTTTTCCAAGGCATTACTAAGGATGAAGCAAAGAAACAATGGTCGTATCTTTTAACCTATGTAGCAAAAAATCCTGATGATTATCAAATGAATCTAAAGTTTGATGAGATGATACCAAGAAAATTTTGGCACTATCATTATCTAAAAAAGAATTTTCCGGATTTAGTCATTAAAAATACGTTACCAGGAGCGACTAACAATGACTTTTGGTATAGAGTAACTGCACCAGAAGAGTTTAGCCACATATATAATTGGGCATCGCGACTGCTACCTGCTTCACTATTTACACAAAAAAAAGTTGAAAAATTAGCAGAATCAATTTTTAACGCCACAAGATATAATTCGCTAGATATACACTTTTATAAAGGGCTTTCAGGTGCACTATCATCTGTAATCACACAAAGTAAACATACATCTATTAGCCCAAAATTTACCAATGCAGTAGGGCTTTTATTAATAGCTCAATACTCTCCAGAGGGCAGTGGTTATAAAAAATGGGATACCAATATTGCTGAAAAAAGAGCACAGAGCGTCAACAAAGCCATAAATATCATCAGGCAGATAACACCAAATGGTGGATCGTATGCTAATGAGGCCGATTATTTCGAGCCAAATTGGCAAGAATCGTTTTGGGGGGACCATTATAGTAAATTATTAGCAATAAAAGCCAAGTATGATCCCAGTGGACTTTTTTACTGTCACCACTGTGTAGGTAGCGAGTTATGGATAGATAATGGAATGTGCAAAGCTACATTTAATAAAGAATAAGAAGAGGTTAATCAACTTATGTTTTTGGTTTTTGAGCACCTTGCTCTAACAGAGCCTTATCTTCAGCAAGATATGCTTCACGCAGGGCCTTCTCTTTACTCTCTAACGATCCTCTAAAACGCTCTAGGTGTGATCTTGTTGCCCCTGTTTTTTCATCAAAAAATCGAGCTCCTTTGGGTTTTGTATCTTCAGGGCCTAAAATATGAAAAAAGTTTTCTGTAGCACTATCACGAATAAAATGTATAAAATCAGCTTTTCGATGATCACTATCAGGGATCGTCTCTAATAGCTTCTCTATCTGAGTTGCAAACATTTCTTGTAATTGCTGATATTCAGCTTGCCGGTGATAGTGCTTAAATAATCGCGCAAGGGCCATAAAACGTGCATTCATATCTAAGAAGTTAAGCTCAAATGAAGGTACGTTTTCCTCATGCTCATTTATAATCATATCTAATTTTGAAAAGCTCGCTTCAGTCACTTTAAACAGTAACTCTATCTTTTCTTGAATCGTATTATCAGATAACGTTGTTTCTGTCATTTTGGCTATGATTAAAATAAATTCATCAAATGATTTCTCACGTCCAAGCGCTTTGAAAAAATGTAGTATATGCATGGATAAGTTTCTGTATAAGGACTCTCTTTTTTCAAAAAGACTCAACTGTGCTGCTAAATACTTTTTAATAATTGCTATCTTTTGCTCATCACTCCAAGATAAGTCAGCACTTTTTAGAGTATCATCAGCTAAACCGACAAAAGAAAATTTCCCTGTCTTTTTTTCAAAATATAGACTTTCAGAAAGACCAGTTGTACAAGCCAGAGTGAACCAGTGATCTGCGGGTGTTTTAAAGCTAAATCCAAAAAAGCGTTGTAATAAATCATGTTTTAATGTTTTTTTGTCATCATCAATAGCTGTTTGCAACATAAACTGATAACAACATATTTCAGATGAGCAGCCCAAAGGATTCTTTTCTATGTAAGCAATCAAATTATCAACATCTATACTTTTAAGCTTATCAACTAAATCAATCAAAGATGCTAAATTATCACTACGTGCAGAGCAAAAGGCTTTAAACTTTTCTATGCGCACCTCATAAGTAGACTCTAGATGTGATATTGCTGCATGAATCTTATCAAACAAAACAACCGGCTTAATATTTGCTAAAGAGTAGCTCGACCCTCGAATACTATAATATACACGATGTGCCTCTAAAACAGCCGTTTTTCTAACAATGTCCCTGACCTCTTTAGTAAAATAAATACCACTATTTGCTGACCAATAAAATACATTAGAGACACCTATTTTATTCATTCTTATCATCAACGATGTCAATTTTGATACGATATCTTCTTTTGATATCATACCCTCACTAACTAATCTCTGGTAAAGAATGTAGGTAATGATCTGAGAGGCTTTATCACAAGGATTATCTCGTTTAAAAGCATCCAAAAAATCATCTTTAAATAACTGATATTCACGTTTTTCTATTAAGGCACTCACATACCAACGGGAGAGCTTAAGCTTAACCGCCAACTCTTTACATCGATCGTAGTTTCCCTTACCTAGTTCGGTTTTAAATCTACTTAATATCTCTTTCTTATTATCATTAGCATTAGCGCTATCAACTATGATATCTAAGGTGTTTTCTGAAAAAAATTCACTAGGATTTAATCCCATCCAAACATCATTTGAAATATCATTTTCATCCAAGCTGACTAGCAACAATAAACCATCAAATGAGGGTAAGTTACCCACTTTTACATCTATAGAAAAATTCAACTTTATCGCAGAAAACAACGCTATTAATATCTGTATTTTTTCTGAGTCAGTTTCGTGTTGCTTTGAAAAAGTAAATTCAGCATCTATAAGCTTTTCTAGCACCTTAGATATATCTAAACCTGTAGGTGCAATCCCCATTTTTTCAGTTAATAACTGTATAAGCCATAATATAGGAGCTGAAGGCATCCCACTGATTCTATTTGCATGATAAATATCATGTGCTGAACGTATATGTGCCGATAATCTAACATTATGCGTTAATCCAGGCTTTTGTAAGCCCAGTGGATTAGAGATCTCCACTGGTCTTGTTGGCTGAGACTGCAACACACTCTCCGGATATAAAAGGGTATAACTATTTACTGCTCTGATAGATGGACCGTCGTCAATATATTGCTGTCTGCTAATTGCACCACTAAAGTACGCACCTTGTTGCCTTAGCTCCTGCCTACCAAAATGTGGAGAAATGGTTACTGCATTTTTACCATAAAGAGCGCTTAATACTGGTGATATAGTTTCACCAGGTAAAATAACTATGGAAATAGAGCCACTTGGATCATCTGATATTGCAACCCATGGTATGTTAGCACCTGTTCTAATAAAATTTGCTATATATTGAATATCTTGTTCACTCTTAACATACGACTTCGCATAGTGTTTTTGAATAAACGGGAGTAATAGATTCCTAGCGTTATTTCTAACTGAATGTCTATCATGTTTTAAATCTAAAAGTGCCCTAAGCAGTTGAGCTTGCTCTGTGCTATCCTTCGATTTAGTTTCTATATAGTGTTTAAGTACGGTATATGAAGTATCACTAAGCTTACGTGCTGCTCCGTAAGATACTAAGTGATCGGCCAAAAAACTATCGGATGGTGGTTTTAAGTTTAAGGTATAATACTGAAGCGCTCGACCTGTTGCTTTTGCTTTTATTAATTCACGCTGTAGTCGTTCCTTTGCCTCTTCGTTTTGATGTTTAATAAACTCAATACACGGCTGCTTTTGTATATCTACCTCTAACTTAGAAATAGATTCTGTCTGAAACACTTGCTGACCGCTGTATAACATATACGCCGTATAATACTGTTCAAAACAAATATATCCTTTTTCTAACGCCTTTAATAAATGAAATTCAAAGTTATCAAGCTCAAAAGGTAGTTTTGTATAATCATCTTGTTGAATGATACTTGCAAGTTTTATCGCCTCACCAATATCACCTCTAGAAAGCTGCTTTCCAACAGAAGGCTTAGACTCATTTGAAGTTTTAACCCAGTGTTCTGCTTCAACATAATAATCTGCGCGCGCTTTCCCACTAAATTTTTCGTTACTAAGGCTCTTTGCAACATATTCACTAGCCTGTGCAAAATCCTCATCACTTAAAGAAGAATACGTAAAAGCCCTGAGCAAGTTAGCCAATTCCTCAAAACCGTAAATCTCATTACGGCTTAAAAAAACCCTTAATGCCTCATAGTTTATCAGTGGGCGAATGAATAAACTCATATTTCTCTCAGGTGGTAGCGAAGCTATATGATCTACCAAACACCTAACAGAGGATCTCAAGGAATAACCACGACTATCTTTTACCCCTTTAAAGAAGGTGCTTAACAAGTACTCTGTTTGTTTATCTATATCCACATCACTCAATGGCTCTTTTTTTAGCTCCATAAGTTCTTGTATAAATTTAAAAACATGTTTGTTTTTTTCTAACAACTGACTTCTATGCTTCTCTGCCTGGTGATAGCGCCATCGTCTTTGTAAAATTTTGGCGGCTTCTGAACGCTCTAAAGGTTGAGTTAAGCGCATGTAATCTTTTGATTTTATTTGATCTTCTTCTTTCTCGGGCATAGTTTAGAACAACAAAAAACATTATGGATTTATTATAGACCATGGTGATGTTTTTTTTATCAAAAAGATCGAAAAGGCTGATCATTGATAAATAACCTCTGAACATCAAAGATTATCAATAATTAAAAATGTGTTAAAACAAGCGATTAAAATTCATCAATTTTTCTAAAGCTATCTGTTAATGCTGAGTTAATCGTGCTTCTGCCATAAAAGTCTTTGTTATATTTTAATGAAATATGATTCACTGGCAGCATACTCAAGCGTTTAATGATTAAGTTCAACTTCACAGGATGAGTCATTAGAATTTTTTCATAGTATTTTCGTAAGCGATTAGTGATGTATTGAGGGCTTTGATCTTTACTTTTAAACTTCACTTCATAGTGTGGTGTTAATAGTACCAACAAAGAAACATGCTTGTGAGAGCGAACATCATGTCTAAAAAAATTACCAATAATAGGCGCTTTAGCCAGACCTGGTGTTCGATCTTCGGCATTTGAAACTTCATCATCGGTCAGTGCACTAATGATAACTGTTTCACCATAACGTAAATTAACCTTTGTTTTTGTGTTTTCTTTGATTGTTTGTGCGGAATTAGCAAAACTATTACGAATAAAGCTTGCCGTTTGGGTTAAAACTTCACGACCAATCTCAATATTAAAATCAATAGAGCCATCATCTAGAAATGTCGGAGTCACAGACATCATCAAACCGATTGGAAAACGTGAAACTTCCCCTGTATTAATTCCTGATACACCTAACAGTAGCTCCTTTCCCACAAAGTAAGTTGCTGGAACACCGTCGCTTGCAAGTAAGGTTGGCCTCGATAAAACATGATCATGCTCGGTAAAATCATTGAAAATATTTAAATTATAAGTAACCGTTGGAATAGAAATCGTATTGGTAAATAATTTACCCCAAGCCAAGCTGGGAATCGACCCTGAAAGCACATCTGAATTAGCATTTAAGATCCCAATATATTTATCCCAACCATTGGTACTGTAATTATTGAACGCCAAACTATTACCGTATTGTAATTGCAAGCCTGATAATAGATTCACACCACGCTTATGCTCTTCATTTTCTCTTGCCAATATAACAATGGCATCAACAAATACCTGCTTCTTATGTGGTGCACTTAAATCACTTTTATAAAAGTCTTTGCGCTCTTCATCTCTTTCAGGAGCCGCTCTCTCTAAGTTTTTGCGCATCTTTTGTAACTGTTTTAGCAGCTCGGAATGTGGGCTAACTTTTTTCAACTGTCTGATCAAAGCATTAATGGTCTTGAGATCATTATTGCGATAAGCGCTGTCAATAAATGCCGAAAGATACGTCAACAATGGCTTACTGCGTCGTCGACCATAGCGATAAGCCTGAGAAAATAGGAATTCAGCTTTTGTATAGTTTTTCTTTTGAAACTCAATTAAGCCCCAATAATAATATGCCCAAGGAAATCGCGGGCAGAACTTAACTGCGGTTTGGTAACCAACTGAAGCGACATCTAATAAACGATAGCTACCTCCCTTACCTTCAAGCTGATAGGAAAGCGCGTTAAGAAAGTGAATTTGGCAATCTTTTGGATCTTGTTTTAAAGCAATAGAGAAGTAATGACGTGCTTTTGCGTAACGGCCTCGCTTAATTTGCTCTATACCTTGAAAGGCCAATTGCTTAGTGGTACCACTGGCTTGATTAAATTGATTCGTTCTGACACATGAAGTAACAGCGAAGCTAATAACTAAGCAAATGATAACTCGAAGTCTCACGCAAAATCCTTGTAAAAGTCCATATTGACATGCTTACAGCAAGTGAATCATGAAAGATTAAAATGATTCCTGGTAAAAAGCAATAATGCTTAAGTTTTTTACTATACTCCTATCCTTCTCTTTGAGCATAAAAAAACCTCCTTATTTGATAACGTATTCTAAGGAGGTTATGCCGACCTATGTGAGTCATTTATGTCGTTATAGGCTTTGTTTTATTTTATTGTAATTACAAAACTGTTTATTTGGGCATTTATGATCTGACCATGCCTTACACACGTTCCTGAAACCTTTGTAGTTGAGAGGCTTGAAAACTCTACTACTACTCCTACATCTATCACTTCCTGACCAACCAGAACCAAGACTTTTACAATTTCTATTTTTTACCCATCCTATGTAATAGCCGCGGGATTTACCTTCGCTCCTTTTTTTACAGCATAAATATACTGACTTAGGTTGTGGATCAGTACATATAACATATTTTGAAGCAAAAGCCATTTGATAAGAAAATACAAGTAGAACTATTAACAACTTACGCATGTTCATCTCCCTTTTTATTTGACACCAAGAAAAATCCATTTCGTTGGCTTTGTAACTGTCAACCATAGCACAGCCAATATATTGTATACCCAATGGAAGTGAAGATGCACTAAACTTTGTTCTTGACATTATTATGGCTAAATTAGTTATAACAACATGTTTAGTAAGACGTTATTTTGAGACTAAAATAATTTATGATGAAAAAATGAAATGCTCGATAAGCCCTGAGAATTTACTTCATCTCAAGGCTTAATCTACTGATTTAATTATAATTTTTTACGTAGTTTTTTAATGGCAGAAATTTGGGCTGCTGCACGTGCAAGTTCAGCTGCGGCTTTAGAGTAGTCAAAGTCAGCATCACGATTTTTTAAGGCTTCTTCAGCTCGCTCTTTCGCTTTAAGCGCTTCAGCTTCATTCAATGAATCAGCACGAACCGCCTCATCGGCTAAAACCGTAACACGATGAGGTTGTACTTCCAAAAAACCACCAGAAATATAATAAAGTTCAACATCACCAAATTGCTTGGTCACACGAACCTCACCCGGCTTTAGCATAGTCAAAAGTGGCGCATGCCCAGGCACAACTCCAAGTTCACCTTGAACACCAGTAGCAACAACCATTTCCGCTTCGCCAGAGAAAATAGATTTCTCAGCACTTACGATATCAACACGAACGACCTGCGTCATGAGAACCTCTTATAAAGTTTTTGCTTTTTCGACAGCTTCTTCAATACTACCCACCATATAGAATGCTTGCTCAGGCAAGTCATCATAGTCGCCATTTAAGATACCCTGGAACCCTTTAATGGTTTCTTTCAATGGTACATATTTACCTGGGCTTCCTGTAAATACTTCAGCTACGAAGAAAGGCTGAGATAAAAATCGCTGAATCTTACGTGCACGAGAAACAACTTGTTTATCTTCTTCAGATAACTCGTCCATACCAAGAATTGCAATAATATCTTTCAATTCTTTATAGCGCTGTAATGTTTGCTGTACTTTTTGTGCAATATTATAGTGCTCTTCACCAACCAATAATGGATCTAGCTGTCTTGAAGTTGAATCGAGTGGATCAACCGCAGGATAGATACCAAGTTCAGCGATTTGTCTTGACAATACAACCGTTGCATCCAGGTGGGCAAACGTTGTTGCTGGAGATGGATCGGTTAAATCATCTGCAGGTACATAAACCGCTTGAATCGAAGTAATAGAACCTGTCTTGGTTGAAGTAATACGCTCTTGAAGCATACCCATTTCTTCAGCCAATGTTGGCTGATAACCTACCGCTGAAGGCATACGTCCTAATAGTGCTGAAACTTCCACACCAGCTAGCGTGTAACGATAGATATTATCAACGAATAGAAGAACATCACGACCCTCATCACGGAATTTTTCAGCCATCGTCAAACCAGTTAAAGCAACACGTAAACGGTTTCCTGGTGGCTCATTCATCTGACCATAGACTAAAGATACTTTGTCTAAAACGTCTGACTCTTTCATTTCATGATAGAAGTCATTACCCTCACGAGTACGCTCACCAACACCAGCAAATACAGAGTAACCGCTGTGCTCAATAGCAATATTACGAATGAGCTCCATCATGTTTACGGTTTTACCAACACCCGCACCACCGAACAAACCGACTTTGCCCCCTTTGGCAAATGGGCATAGTAAGTCAATCACCTTAATACCGGTTTCTAGAAGCTCAGCAGAGCTTGCTTGCTCTTCATAACTAGGCGCTTTTCTGTGAATAGACCATGTCTCTTCAGCTTCAACAGGGCCAGCCTCATCAACTGGACGTCCTAAAACATCCATAATACGTCCTAGCGTTTTAGTACCCACTGGGACACGAATAGGGTGTCCTGTATTGTTGGCTTTAACACCTCTTCTTAAACCATCCGTTGAGCCCATTGCGATAGTTCTTACCACACCATCACCTAGCTGTTGCTGCACTTCAAAGGTTAAGTCACCTTCTTGCAATTGCAACGCATCATATACTTTAGGTACAGCGCCACGCTCAAATTCGACGTCAACGACCGCACCAATTACTTCAACGACTGTACCTACACTCATGTCATTATCCTCTTATAAGAGTACTCTTTTAAATATCTCAAAACGCTAAACTACAGTGCTGCTGCACCACTTACAATTTCCGCAAGCTCCTGCGTAATCGCTGCCTGACGAGCTTTATTATATGCCAACTGAAACTCTTTAATGAGTTCACCTGCATTATCAGATGCGCTTCTCATTGAAATCATTTTCGCAGCTTGTTCAGATGCAATATTTTCAACAACTGCCTGATACACTTGAAACTCAATATAACGAGTTAAGAGTTCATCAAGTAATAACTTTGCTTCTGGCTCGTAAATATAATCCCAGTAATGCTTTAACTCATCACTTTCTTCTTCTGCCTTTGGCAAAGGTAACAACTGCTGCATCGTTGGCCGCTGGGTCATAGTGTTCACAAAATTATTATACGCAATATATAAAGCGTCTATTTTGCCTTCTCGATAAGCATCCAGCATTACCTTAACTGTGCCTAAAAGCTCACTGACACTTGGCGTATCACCTAACCCATCGGTGAAAGCAATAATATTACCACCCATACGACGGAAAAAATTTTCAGCCTTACGTCCAAATAGCGCAAAATCTAAATCAATCTCTTTGCTTTTTTGTTCTGATACGAACTCAGTAACGGTTTTAAAGAGATTGGTATTTAAGCCACCGCATAAACCTCTATCTGTCGAGACAACGATGACACCACATCGTTTGACTTCCCGCTCTTCAAGAAAAGGATGACGATATTCAGCATGCCCGTAAGCCAAGTGCTTAATCACTTCATAAATTTTATTCGCATACGGACGTGAAGAGCGCATACGTTCTTGTGTTTTACGCATTTTACTCGCGGCAACCATTTCCATTGCGCGAGTAATTTTTTGCGTTTTTTTAATGCTCGCAATTTTATTGCGAATCTCTTTTGCACCTGCCATAACAGTTACCAGCTACCTGTTTCTTTAAATGATGAAATGGCCTCTTTTAACTTCCCATCAACCATATCATTGAAGGCGCCTGATGAATTGATGTCTGCCATTAGTTCTGTATGTTGAGCTTTCATATAATCTAATAGCGCATGCTCGAAACGTGCAATATCTTTAACTTCAACATCAGATAAAAATCCTTTGTCTACTGCATAAAGACTTACTGCCATTTCAGCAACACTTAGTGGTGAAAACTGGGCTTGTTTCATAAGCTCAGTAATACGCTGACCGTGATCGAGCTGTTTACGTGTTGCTTCATCTAGATCAGATGCAAACTGCGCAAACGCTTCAAGCTCTCTGAACTGCGCTGATGCTAAACGCACACCTCCACCAAACTTCTTAACAATTTTTGTTTGAGCTGCACCACCCACACGAGAAACAGAAAGGCCTGAGTTAATTGCGGGTCTAGTTCCTGCATTGAATAAATCAACATCTAAGAAAATCTGACCGTCTGTTATTGAAATCACGTTTGTTGGCACGAACGCTGACACGTCACCTGCTTGTGTTTCGATGATAGGA
>JAUICE010000003.1 GCA_030428185.1 Gammaproteobacteria bacterium | reverse complement strand
GCATCATTTGGATTTACATTTTGATTTAAACTTAAGGTTAAGTCTTCATCAGCGCCGCTAGCAAATAAAGTTAAGAGGTTAACACCAACACCACGAGCGATTTCATCTTGGGTGTTATTATCGCCAGCATCTTTATTGCCTTCAGAATCATCTTGTGTTGATAGACTCATACCATCTTCTTCAACACGGCCGGTGACGCTATCGGCATTAATATTTTCAACGGGGATATCGTCTTCGACATTGATACTAACCAATCCATCAGGGAACTGCACGCTATCTCCGTCAGCATCAATAGCTTGAAGAAATGGTGATATATCGATGGCTTGATTAAGAAGTTCTTCCCCTGATTGTGTTGGTAAATGATCGAGTTGATCTAACAGTTCAAAAGTTAAGGATCCATCATCTGAAATCGAAAAAGTAAATATGGGACGATTTCCAGCGAGAGCGGTCAGTTGGTTTCCGTTGATTGTAGCAAAATCTAGTGCCTCACCTTTTGATGTTAAGTTTAAAGCACTAATAACGGCCACTGCTTGGTCTTGACTCAGAGCAATAGAGAACTGTCCAGGACCATCATCTCCAAAATCAACTAATGGGTTGAGGTTTATCGTTTTAATGTGCTGATTTACAGAGTTATCTTCATTGACACCTGTGGCTAAATCGTCTTCCTCAATTATGCGTTCTACGGGGGTAAATATAATAGTTGGCGTATCATTTTCGGGAGGTGTATCTTGGAAAATTGTAGATTCAAGAGATTGATCGATTGGACGAGTTACGGGAATGGTGTCATAACCACTAGTAATATTCCCAACTAAGTATCCTGGAGGTAATAATAAAAAGCTTGAACCATCATCACCAATGGCCGCCTCACCAGACTCAGTACCCGCTGCTGTAGCTTCAAGTAATGTGGTTGGATCTGCTCCTAGGGCAATGGCTTTTTCTAAGTCGGTAAGCTCATCTGTAGACGCAGATACAGGGTATCTTTGTCCCTCAAGCGTTACTTCTTCACCACTAATTAGCCGGTAGAGTTTAAAGTTTATATCTTTTAACCATACCGAGCCACTTAGTACATTAAGTGCTTCTCCTTCGGTTAAGGTTTCACCATTTTTGAGAAAGTGTGTTTTACCATCAGGAAGAGTTGCTGTTGCAACACCTTCAACTTGAAAAACGCTTCCAACCTTTTCGGACTTACCGCTATTGATTTCTTCACTTCGAACAGCCATGTCAACTACTCCAAAACAGATGTGCAACCATCAAATCTTTAGTAAAATTTTAGTACATGCATGGGGTTTTTTGAAGGAATCTTTACAGTTTAAATTGATTATTTTTTTAGTTTAACCTGTTGAAATTTCAAAGATTTTTTACTTCACTGATATACTTTCCTTGTCCCCACTGTACACTCAACTTTCGAAGAGTTTCCCACTGTATGGATGACTCAATATTCGTGCCAATTAGTGTTATTCCAAGTGATTCTGTCGCGGCTTTTAATAGCTTGATAATTCGTTGTTTTGTCTCGTCTGTCTCAAGGATTTGTACAAAGCTACCATCTATCTTTATGTAAGATATCTTTAGTGTTGATAGATACAAAATAGTAGAAAAATAGCTACCGACTCTGTCTAGGCCAACAATAAAGCCTAGCTTATGCAGTGACTCTATAAATTTTGCACATGTCTCTAAATCTTTATTAACGGTGGACTCTGCTATTTCAACCTGAATACTCTGATGACTTAATCGGCTAATAAGATTTAAGAAGGATTGACGATGTTTTTTATCATAAATCGTATCTGCTGAAATATTGATAGCATAAGGTACCTGGTTTTGGGGGAGTTGACTTACCGACTGTATAACATACAAGTCAATTTTGTGCGCTATTCTTAATTTCTCAGCAATTGGTATAAATTGTCCAGCGGTTAACTCTCCCTTATCTGTGATTAGGCGCGAGAAGATTTCGTTATGAAAAATGGCCTGATCTTGGTTTTTTATTTGTTGTAGGTTGAGCTTTATAGAGTGATTGTTAAGAGCATTCTGAATACACTGCTTCCAGTCATCTAGGCTTTCAGTTTGTATTTTTTGCTCATGAGTTTGAATACAAAATTCAAAATTTCCTTGATGTTTTGCTTGTAAAAGTGCGCTATCAGCATTTGATAATAAGTTGGCGAGATGTTGTTGATAGTGATAGGCACAGCCACCTATGCTAACAGAAAGTGTAGGATCATCTAATTGAATTGTACTTTTAATGTCTGTTAAAAGCTTTGTTGCAAACCGTGTAACTTCATCTTCATTACTATTTAGAACGACAATCGCAAAATTCGAACCGGTTGTTCGCGCTTTTAGATAACATGAAATCGATTGACTAGCATCAGTTACTATGTCTGCAACATGCTTAATGATCAGATCACCTTTTTGTAGTCCATATTTTTCGTTGAATGCTTTAAGATCGGATAGTTCAAGAAACAGTAGATAGCCTGGCTGATAACTGGTTTCATCATTTATGAGAGTTTTTAATTTGCTATCAAATAAGCCTCGATTGCCAAGCCCAGTAAGTGAGTCTTGAGTGCTTTTTTTTAGTAAATCTTTAAGCTCTATACTCTGCTCTTTAAAGATGGCTCTAAGCTTTAGCACGGTTTTATTCATAGCCTCAGTAACAAGACGTAACTCTTTTGTTTTAGGTATTTTTGCCTCAACATGAAATATATTTTTACATATTTCATGAGCCTGCTTAGCAACACGAACTAAAGGTGTAAATAAGATTTTTGTAACAATGTAGGCGATACTTAAGAAAAGAAACGTTAATACTACAAACCATTTGATTAGACTTTTACTGGTGTTCCATAAATCAAAATAAGCCAGTGAAGGATTCGCAGTAACAAGCAGCGTACCTTTTTGTTTCCATCCTGACATAATAAGTGCACTACGTTTAGGGGATGGAAAATTAACAATATAGACAAACCAGTTTGGCAATGAATGATAGTTAGGTTTTTGGGTTCTTTTTATAATGGTTTGATCATTATTATTTTTGATTTCAATTCGTGAAAAATATCCTCTGTCAAAAATTGCATTCACCATTGATAACATAGTTGCTTTATCTGACATATTCGAAGATAGAGATAAACCTAATGAGGTTGCTGTATCTTGAGCAGTTATATTTAATTGCTCAGTGTAATAGGATCTAGTGTGAATAAAAGTGACGTAAATTGCCCCTAGCGTACTTAAGATGACAAGCGTTAAAATCAGTATCATTAGCTGTCTGTATAAAGTCATTTTGATTTCCTCTGCTGACGCATTCGCTCTAAAAGTGTTTGCCATTTACTCAATCTTTTTGCTGAGCCAACTTTATTATTCTGTCCTAATTTATTTAACCATAGTCCGTTAGTATTAAAACTATAGACAGGTGTGAGATCTTTACGTAAAGATGCTTTTTTAATTTTAGCCATTAAGTTATCGAGAACTAATGGATCACTACTTGGCTCTTTATAGTAGGCTAAAATCATATGAGCTTGATTTAACTTTAAAGCTTTCACATACGTTATACGTAGCTTTTCTTGAGGTATACCCATTGCAATTAATGTAAAGTATTTTGCTATGGAGAAGTCCTCGCAATCACCAGCTCCTTTAGCAATAAATTCTAGAGGCGTCATCCAATAATCTGCCTGACCAATAAACTTTTGATCAGAGCGAAATTGAAATTGATTAAAAAAATCGTTAACAAGTTTTAGTTTTTGCGCTGTACTTTTGCCTTTTCCAGATTTGATAAGAGATAACCAAGCACTAAGGCGTAATTTAGCCTTTTTTCCATGTGCTTGATGAAATGACTTAACTTGATCTGGCTTTATTAATTGGTTGGTGTCTAGTGCCTGACAAGTAAGAGATACTGTCAGGCATATAATAGTTATAGATAGATTTGAGGCAAAAGCCCTCATTTTTTATGGGCCCTATGCATCATCGGATAATGATGCTTTAGAGCGACAAGAGAGCCTTTTAATTTTAAGCGCTTATAGAGTGTTTTAAGCATTAGACCTGCTTCAGCCCGATAGCTATAAGGACCTAGATAAATCCAGTAAACATCTTTTGTTTCGGCTATACGGGATTTGATAGCGTGTCTTGTAAGTTTGGCTTGGAATTTTTTAGCTTCTCCTTGTGAGAAGCATTTTTTTGCGTATATATACCAGGTGGCATTTGCACTATCAACAGCGCTTGTTGTTGTTTTATGAATCATATGCTTATTGATTGCAGGATGCTTCATAGAGTCTTTAGGAGGAACTCTAAGAGGTTTGTTATTTAGCTCTACTACGGGTGTTTTTTCTAAGGCGTGTGTCAGGCCAACATGATGTATCATCTCGTGAGAGGTGTGTAAGTCATTGTTGTGTACAGCAATTGGTAAGCGCCCTTGTAGGTAGGGTAGTAATGAGCCAATACTGTTTAAGATACGGTATCTAGCGTAGACTTCATCAAAATGTCCCTTAGTTTCTTCTATTTGAGCCTGATAGTATTCATTTTGTGAGTCTAATAAATCGAGCAGCGTGCGTTTGCCAACTTTGAATTGCTCATTATAAGCTTCTCTTGTTTCTCTCGCTGCTTCGACGTGTGCGCGTAAGTACTCTAGTCTATGGCCTGCTGTTAACCAAGCATACCAGGAGAGTCTTACTTTTTCTTTGAGTTCAATAACGGTCTTATTACGAACTTCAAAAGCCTCTTGCACTTGATAAGCTGTTTTTTGCTTTCTCGCTAAATCAGTACCGCCACGAAAGATATTGTAACTTAAACGTAACATAGCTAGGCGCTCATTATTCTGACCAACCAAGCCATCTGTATTTCGGTTTTGTGCGGCTCTAAGCGATAAATCAATTCGAGGATAGTCATTTGCTTTGGCTACTAGGTGTTGTGCTTTTGCTTCACGAATGTCTGCATGAGCTGACTTTAGTGTTGGATGATTTTCAAGTCCTAGCTGTATAGCATTGGCCAGTGTTGATGGTAAGTCTTTGTTTTTTGGTACTTTAGGCCATAAAAGGTGATGAGGAGCTTCACCAACAATCCTTTGAAAACTAATACGATTATCACGCAAATCATTTGAGATACTTAAGTAGTTTGCATTAGCAAGTGCTAATCGCCCTTTTGCCTGCTGTAATTCAGCTTCTCGGCTAACACCTGCGGTTGTTCTTTTTTGAATCATCTGATAGACGTGCTCATGTCGTGATAGATTCTCACGAGCAAGCATCAATAATTGCTGTTGCTTTAATACCTCTAAAAATATCTCTGTAACATCAAGACTTAAGTCTTCAGCAATACCAACTGTTTTAAGTGCTTGAGCATGCCAAAGGTGCGTATTTCGTTGAACTTCACCATAATCTCCGAAACCTGCAAATAGATTTTGTGTTAACTCAACTGCCGATTCATGGCGAGTCATGGGGCGATTGCTGCTCGCTCCTCCAATGGCTGTGGTGACAGGATTTTCAGTTTTTTCTCGTCCAATTCCAAGGCTTAAGTCGATAGAGGGATAATAGCGGCCTTTAACTTCAACAACTCCTCTCTCTGTTGCTTTTGTTTTTGCCCGATTAAAAAGAACTTCTGGATTGGAAATTAGAGCATGCTGAAGAGAATCCTTTAACGTTTGAGCATGGATATTTACAGCAAAAATTACAGTAAAACTTAAGAGAGCCAGTTTATTTTTAGACACGATAATTTTACTTATTATATTGTACATTCAATTGGTTATATCATATGCAGGACTACCTTTAAATACTTGACAGAAGACTTTGATGAATAACTTTGAAAAAGTTGAGATACATTCAGCGAATTACATACGGTTTGTTCTCAAAATTGCACATTGTCGCTATTAATACTATTGATTTTTAAAGAAAATTTCTGAAGTTTATAGGTTATTGCTTAAAAACATACGATACGAGTAAGGATTGCCTAAAATTCTAGCAGAATCTTGATGCTAAAGCTTGTTATCTTGCAAATAGTCGAGTAAAATGCCCGGCTTAGATTATATATTGTACAGCATTTCAGGAGACATTATGCTAACAACCGCCGATGTGGCCGAGATTGTTAAAACACATCAACGCAGTGAAAATGACACGGGCTCAACAGAAGTGCAAGTTGCTTTAGCGACTGCACGTATCTTGTATTTAACTGAACACTTCAAAGCCCATAAGAAAGACAATCATTCTCGTCGAGGATTGATGGCTTTGGTGAATAAACGTCGTAAATTATTAAGCTATTTAAAGCGAAAAGATAACGATCGTTATTACGATTTAATTAAATCACTTAAATTAAGAGATTCTTATTGATACACAAATGCCGAAAGTGGCGGGCGTTGTATCAAATACTTAACGTTAATGATTAAGGCGCCTTTTGGCGCCTTTTTTTTATATTTGGGGAAAAACGTGGCAAAAATAGTTAAAGAAATTGTATTTGGTGGGCATACGCTTACCATCGAGACAGGCGAAATTGCACGCCAAGCAAATGCAAGTGTAATGGTCACCATGGGTGGAACAGTTGTTTTAGTAACAGCAGTTGCTGCAAAGGGTGATTTTGAGTCCAATTCATTCTTTCCGTTGACCGTGAATTATCAAGAGCGCTTCTATGCTGCTGGTAAAGTGCCTGGCGGATTTTTAAAGCGTGAAGGACGACCTGGTGATAACGAAACACTGGTAGCTCGTTTAATTGACCGTCCAATCCGTCCTTTATTTCCAGAAGGATATAAACAAGAAATACAAGTAACGGCAACGGTTATGTCATACGATCCGGAAGTGATGCCTGATGTTTTAGCGATGATTGGTGCATCAGCGGCACTATCTCTTTCAGGTGTGCCATTTCAAGGGCCTATTGGTGCCTGCCGAGTGGGTTATGAAGATGGCGTTTATTCATTAAATCCTTCTCCTAAAGCCTTACAAACATCTAAATTAGATTTAGTGGTTGCAGGTACTGAAAAAGCAATTTTGATGGTTGAGTCTGAGGCTAAAGAGCTTAGTGAAGAGGTGATGCTTGGTGCCGTTATGTATGGCCACAACATGATAAAAGATGTAATCGATGGCATTAATGCATTGGCTCGAGAAGTTGATGTTGTTCGACAGACTTATGAAAAGGCTGTTAATCATGATTTGGTCGAGCAAATCAAGATGCATGCTGAGGCAGTAACCAATGCCTATTTGGTGGCAGATAAGGCGAAGCGTTATCAACAACTGAATATAGTGCGTGAAGATGTAGTCAGTAAGCTTGTTAACGACGAAACAGGATTTACAGAGGATGCTGTTAAAGCTGAGTTATCTAGATTAGAAAAAGATCTTGTTAGAGCACGTGTTTTAAAGGGTGAGCCACGTATTGATGGTCGTGATAGAGAAACCGTGCGTCCAATTTCTATTCGTCCTGGGTTTTTACCACGTACACATGGCTCTGTATTATTTACTCGTGGAGAAACACAAGCGGTTGTGGTTGCAACACTTGGTAATGATAGAGATGCAAAAATAAATGATGTGATTGCGGGTGAATCAAAAGATAGATTTATGCTTCACTATAATTTCCCTCCTTACTGTGTTGGTGAAACAGGTATGATGGGTAGCCCCAAACGTCGTGAAATTGGTCATGGAAACTTGGCGAAAAGAGCGATTAAAGCGGTATTACCTGATGAAAAAGATTGTCCATTTGTTTTAAGGGTTGTTTCAGAAATCACTGAGTCAAACGGTTCTTCATCAATGGCTTCTGTTTGTGGTACTTCTTTAGCGCTAATGGATGCTGGTGTGTTGGTTAAAGCGCCTGTTGCTGGGGTTGCAATGGGTTTAATCAAGGAAGGTGATGATTTTGCCGTATTGACTGATATTCTTGGTGATGAAGATCATCTAGGTGATATGGACTTTAAAGTAGCGGGCACCAAAGACGGTGTGACAGCACTACAAATGGATATTAAAATTGACGGCATCACTAAAGAAATCATGCAGCAGGCCTTGGAGCAAGCGTTAAAAGGTCGTATGCACATTCTTGATGTAATGAATAATGTGTTAAGTGAACCAAGAAAAGAAGTTTCACCTTACGCACCGCAGTTTGGTCAGATGAAAGTTGCAACTGATAAAATTAGAAATGTCATCGGTAAAGGTGGAGCAACTATTAAAGGAATTACCGAGAAAACAGGTGTTTCTATAGATATCGATGATAATGGTAATATTTCTTTGTTTGCTCCTTCTGGCCTCGCAATGAGTGAAGCGAAAAAAGAAATCAAAAATGCAACAGCTGAGCTTGAGATTGGTGAGACCTATCACGGTAAAGTCATTAAGCTTGTTGATTACGGTGCGTTTATTAATTTGTTACCGAGTAAAGATGGTCTTTTACATATCTCACAAATCTGTCCATCACGTGACCATAACATTGTAGACTTTGTGAATGAAGGTGACGACGTAACGGTATTAGTTGAAGATATTGATAAACAAGGTCGCGTTAAATTGGTTTGGAAGCGTACAGATGCACAACAAGCACAATTTGAAGAAGCAGTGGCTGTTATGGAAAAGGAAAAGGCCTTAAAAGCCGAGCAAGAAGCGAAAAGCCAAGAAACATCTGAAGAGCAAAGTGAAGACACACAAGTGACTTCAGGTGAATCTAGTGAGCAGAGCGAATAATACAGAAGGCTTGCCTTTAATTGTTGGCATCAGTGGTGCCAGCGGTATTCAGTATGGCGTGCGTACTTTGGAGATACTCAAGTCGCTCGCCATCGACTCTCATCTTATATTGACTAAATCATCTGAGCGAGTGAGAAGTTGTGAAACAGCGCTTACACATAAAGCGCTAGTTAAATTGGCAACGGCGTATTACAAACCTGATGATATTGGTTGTCTTGCAGCCAGTGGTTCGTTTATTCATAGAGGGATGATCATTGCTCCCTGCTCGATGAAAACATTAGCTTCTATTGCGCTGGGTTTAACTGATAATGCATTGACTCGCGCGGCTGAAGTGACGTTAAAAGAGCGTCGTCGCTTGGTCTTATTGGTGAGGGAAACACCTTTGACAGCTGTACACTTGAAGCATATGCAAACAGTTACCGAAATGGGCGCTATTGTTGCGCCACCTGTGCCAGCATTTTACCAAAACCCGCAATGTATTGATGATATTGTGAATCATACCGTTGTGCGGGCTTTAGATTTATTCGATATTCACTTAAATCTTACAAAGCGTTGGCAGGGCTTAAGCTCAAAGATTAACGAATATTAACAATACTTAACTTTACCTTAAGATTGTGAGAATAGACTATTCCCATCAAGTTTGACTTTATTAGTATCAATTATGCCTAATCGTGAACGCGCAAGACTGAAAATACGCTGGTTTCCTGGAGGTAGCTACGATCATGTGAGCCTTACAGCAACTCTAATTGATGAAGATGGCTCTATGACAAAAGTCGAACTAAAGCCTTATCCTGAGTCACACAATATCACAGAGCGCGAAGAGGAAGTGAGAGAGGCAGCATTTATGGCTGATGGAGTTCTTGATTCTTCAGATCCAACTCCGATAATACGAAATCTAACAGAATTTTTTGCAAGTGCCTTAAGTGGAGAGATAGTTTTAGTTTCAAAAGAGCAAGAAATTGAACACGCACAAGGCAGACCACATGAAAAGGTCACCCTAGAAATACCTACTGAGAATTTTGAGGCACTGTCTAGGCTACAAGATAAACTTAAAGCAGGAGACTATACTTATTCTGTGATTGATAAAGGTGGTCGTAACGAGGTTCATTGTGGCACAGTTGTACAACATGCTTTAGAAGAGGCAATGAGAGGCACAAAGTATGAACCTGTCGCTCGTAGAAGTACATTTGAGGATAACGTAACAACACATCCAACGTCTGTATTTAAAAGAGCTGAGAAGATAGCCAATTTACAGCGTAGTTCTGAAGAAGAAGTTGATCCTAGCGCTCATGAACACTTTCTACCTGATGCATGGCATAATAAAATTGATGCAGTTCATCACTTCTTTTCGAATATGAGTATGCAAGCAAGCAGGCTATTTTCAACGACATCTTCACATGAAGACGAAAAACCTAAGAGAACTCCAACGCTAGAGATGCCAAGTTTCCCGAAACTTGAAGTGCCTAGTTTTATCACTCATAGGGAAGCACGTCCAAGCTCACTTTTTTCATCAAATAATCCTACATTTTTTTCGCCTGTGGTGCCTCGAGTAGATGAGCTTGTTGTGAATAGAGCGAATACTGAGCATCAAGTTGCAGAGGAAGTTAGGGATTTTTTTGATAAGGTTATTACTTTAGATTGATAAATATTTGACTAGAGTAGAGCTTTTATTTTAACGTGTAAACATTAAGGCGTTTCGTTTTAGGTGTTTATGCCAACTGATCCAGCACTAAAGTCACAGAAAAAGAGCGGGTTTTTCCTTCGTTTTAATTGGTATAATAATCTCCCCTTTTCGCATACATCGTTTTCATTGGGTTATCCTACAGGTAGAGAATCTTTTTATAGCTTCAATGCGGCAACTGAGGAGGAAAATAAAAAGTTGTCGTCAAATATGGATTATGTGCCAACAGGAGAGCTTTCTTACTTGCCTCCAGATGATTTATCTACCTCACTTTATCAATTTTATAAGCGCCAAATTGCACCGATGATATCTTATAAGGCAGCTTTGATAACTGATGCGCACGCATTTCCTAAACCTGAAAAAAGTATTGTGCTACCGGTGACGGAGAGTGAGTTTTTACAAGCTAAGTGTTTTGTGGAGGCTCAAGAGGAAGCCATCGCCAAGGGTCAGTTAAAATATTCTATTGTTCATCGTAGTGATGGGTCTACTGTACATCATAGCTGTGCATCTTTAGGTGATGAGTTATTAAATCAAGTTGCAAGAGACGGTGAGAAGGAGTTATTGGCACTATCAGAGCTTGAAAGGATATCCTCATCACACCCGTCATTAACGCAGAAGCGAGCGGAAAATATAGCTAATCATCGTAATGGTTTCTTTTCGTCACGTAATAATGACGTTGATGAGCATCATATTAATTTAAAAGCCTCGAGGATGGAGAACAATCGTTAATTAGGTATTAATTAAGGTAAGCACTTCGCTTCTTGAGCGCGGATCCTTTAAAAAATCGCCTAGCATTACTGATGTTGTCATGGTCGATTGTTGCTTTCCAACACCACGCATCATCATACACAAGTGCTTAGCCTTGATGATCACACAGACGGCAGTAGGACTAATCACTTCTTGTATACACTCAGCCACTTGTTGTGTAAGTTCTTCTTGAATTTGTAGGCGTTTGGCGTATAAATCAACGATACGAGCAAGCTTTGATAAACCTAAAACCTTACCATTGGGAATATACGCAATATGGCATATGCCATGAAAAGGCAGTAGATGGTGCTCGCAAAGTGAGAATAGTTCAATGTCTTTGACGAGAACGATTTGTTTTGAGCTGGTTTCGAAGATAGCATTATTAACAATACTATCTAGTGATGTCCGATATCCTGCTGTCAATTCAATCATGGCTTTTTCAGCACGCTTAGGGGTATCGACTAGTCCTTCACGTGTTGTATCTTCACCAATCGATTCTAAGATTTTTTTATACAAGTCTTGCATTGGTCTCTCTATTAAAATTATCCTGGGGGCCAGGAAAGTTTGCGGCCACCTAAAATGTGGCAGTGAATATGATAAACTTCTTGTCCGCCGTTAGGATTAACATTGAACAATAATCGATAACCACTTTCTGCAATGTTGTGCTCTCTTGCGAGTGTTTTGGCACAGAGGATCATATGTCCCATCAGCGACTGATCTTCTTTGGTTAAGTCGTCGATAGTTGCAATATGTTTTTTAGGAATGAGCAGCATATGTGTCGGTGCTTGTGGTTTAATATCGTGAAAACATAAAACAAACTGGTCCTCATGGATAATTTTTGCAGAAATTTCACCTTTTACGATTTTACAAAATAAACAGTCTGTCATGAGAGACCTTAAATGTGATTAAAGTTACTTAACGTACTTGTATTATGGTTTTTAAACAAAAACAACTTGCTAGCTTTGATTTCAATTGGGCATATTTAATCATAATCAAGAGATGTCAGCAATGAGTTCCTAGTCCACTCACCATTTTTGAGGATAAAATTCGCATTTCCATTGCCGATGGGTATAATTGGCATTTTTATTAGCAATAAGTGAGAGATAGTATGGGCTTAATGCGTATTGGGCCGGGATCTAAAGTGCCTGAAGTTGTGAATGTGGTCGTAGAAATCCCAATGAAGGGCGATCCAGTTAAATATGAAGTTTGTAAAGAAACGGGCACCCTATGCGTTGATCGTTTTATGGAAACGGCGATGTATTATCCTGCTAATTATGGCTATGTGCCTGAAACGCTTTCAGAGGATGGCGATCCGGTGGATGTCTTAGTTGTGACACCTGTGCCACTCATCAGCGGCTCTGTTATACCGACACGTTTGGTTGGTAAGCTAAATATGACCGATGAGTCTGGAGTAGATGCTAAGTTGATAGGTGTTCCTGCCGATAAGCTATCAAAATCGTATCGACATATTCAATGTTACAAGGACTTACCAACAAACTTGATTGCTCAAATTGAACATTTTTTTGGACACTATAAAGATCTAGATGAAGGCAAGTGGGTGAAGTTAGATGGTTGGGATGACGCTAAAAGTGCTTACAAAGAAGTTCAAGATTCAATTGATCGATATAAAAAAGATATAGCCTAGGATATTGTCCTTTCATAATTCGTTCGTATTGTACCCTTCATGGCTTTCGAGGCTCAAAAGGGTGCGATATGAGAGAGTAAGGCTAACGCTTTTTAAGGCAAAAAAGTTAAATCATCTTGATTTCAGTGAGGACTAAACGCAACGATTGGAACTCTTTACTTAAGGCTGCAAATAACTCACTGCCTTTTGTTGTTTCAATCTCCGATACCGTTAAATACGCTGTCCTCCCCATATCAACAAAATAATCAATACTGACTAACTTTTTCTGCGCTAGGCCTGGAAATAGTCCCGAGAATAGTAAGCTTTTATCTCCGATCTCTTTTAGAAGTTCAATACGTTTGTTACCAGTTGCCTGTTGAGATTCTAGAAAGTCCATTGCTAAGACGGACTGAGTCATATCGGGTGTTTGATTGAATCGCATCAATAAAAAAACAAGATAGCTTTCTAAATCCTCATTGAGCATACACTCAGAGCTTACTTGAGCGTCGTTTAACAGCGCATGCCATTGTGATGTTTCAGTTGGGTGTATTATTAATCTTGAGTCCATTCGTACCTCCTAAAAAATACACACTCACTTTTGAGTCTAGCAAATACAACTAGGTTTGTAACTTACTCTGGTAAATTGCTTATTGTTTTGGTTTTGTAGGTGAAGAACTTAAGGCTTCTCTATTTTCAATGCAGATCTTGGCTAAAGACTCGGGCTCAATGACCTTATTTGCTTCATAGCTTTCATTAATCCACTTAACCACTTGAGGAGTACATAAGTCTTCGATTTTAATGCCCTCTCGAGTTGGGCCATGAGGAGTGAACGCCAAAGGACATTTTTGCACAATAGTAGCCATTGCATTGAGAGCTTGGTTATAAGTATGGATGTTTTCTTCAAATAAACCCTTATGGAAGGCTTGATTGACGCCAAAGGCGAGATCGGCCATCAGATCATCATGCGTTTCCGCCATAGACTGCTGGCCTCTGTTATAGAGTATGTTTTCGATATTACCTTCAATATTCTCTTTTCCTAGATAGAAAGAGCGCTCAAAAATTTCTTCTTCCACAGTGGTTGCCGAAAATGGTTTAGACGAAATAGGTGTTGTTTGTGAATTAACATTTTTAATACTGATATAGTCCCCATGTTGTGATGTAAACTCCCTACAAACTTCTAAAAGCTCACTGATAGAGAGAGGTGAAGATTGTTCTTTTTCGTTAATTTGTGCGACTACCCATGGTTCTACAAGAATATTATCGTCTTGAAACCCTTCAGGTAATCCTTGAGGAAAGCTGAGTAAAACTCTAGCCATAGCTTTAGAAAGAGGGTTTAATTGTGCTTCTAACTCAGGGGTAAAATGACCTGGAATGTCTGTAAGATATTTTGCTATGGCTTTAGCTAGTCGAACACGTAGACTTTTATTAACCTGATGTATATTTCCACCAAGTTCTTCAACACTTTCGTTGATTGAAGTTATAGCGGCATATGTTCGTACTTGGGGCATTATTGACTCCATTTGTATGTTATGTGGTTTAAATATAGACAAGAGGCGCTAAAATCGCACTGACAGATAGCAAAAATGTACACTGCTTTGCGAATGATGATATTTTTCAATAGAATGACTTCGTCTTATATTAAAGAAGTGAATAGGTATTGAGTCTATGGCGACCGTCAGTCAAACTAAAATTGTGCCACACTCCGCAGATGAAATGTTCCAACTCATTGATAATATTAAAGAATATCAAGAATTCTTACCGTGGTGTGTCAAAAGTGAGGAGCACTATCGTGATGCAGACTCGGTTAAGGCAAGCCTGACCATAAGCTCGCACGGATTTACAAAGTCATTTACGACCCACAATTTATTGCAGCCTGGAAAAATGATAGAGATTCGCTTGGTTGATGGCCCGTTTTCTCATCTACAAGGATTTTGGCGTTTTGACGCAATTAGTGATAGCGAAACCAGTGTTTCTTTGGATTTGGAGTATGAATACAGTAATAAGCTTGTAGGCATGATGATTCATCCATTTTTTTATCCAGCAAGCCAGGTTCTGCTGAAAGCTTTTTGTGACCGGGCCGATGAGGTTTCTGTGAAGTGAAAATAGAAGTGGTTTTTTGTAACAGTCCTTCCGAGCATTTTTTGCAGTCTGTGGACATTCCCTCTGGTACTTTAGTCAAAGATGTGCTTTCATATTGCGACTTAGAGCAAAACTTCCCTAACATCGAGTTTTCATCGTTAGCTGTTGGTATTTTTTCTAAAAAAGTATCCTTTGATACGGAATTGACAGCGGGTGACAGGGTGGAGTTTTATCGACCACTAACGATCTCGCCTATGGAAAAAAGGCGATTATTAGCAGCCAATCGTAAAAGGAATCCATCATGACCGCAACCATAATCAACTTATCATCTTTAATTGCCATGCCAAAGCCCTACTTAGAGCGTATAAATACGGTGATTGACGCCTTATCGGTGCTTTGTAAAAAATATAATAAACCAGACTTGTGTCATGCAATGTTGTTTGCCAATTCCTTTGGTAGTAAAGCTTGGCTTCTTATGCGTTACTTGAATTTTAAGCCTTCTATTATTGACCCCTATAAGTTAGGTGATATCGATACAGAGCAATTTCTTAATAAGCTATTAGAACAGTTTTCATTTTTAAAAGACGTAGAGCTTGATGAGCAAGATAAGCAAGCGCTTGGGCGTCTAGGCCCTACTACATGGGCATACCAGCACAATGTGGCAAATAAAGAGGCAAAAGCGTTATTGGAGTTAGCTTGGAATGACTTAATTAAACTTGATGATAAATATCTTAGACGTATTAGCAATGTCGTTGACTCGGCAAATAGAAAAAATCCAGTGTTTCTAATCGCTAATACGAATGAATTAAATATTCATCACTTTTTGTATTTACTCAGAGAAAATGGCTATGATTTAAAGCAGTCTCTAGATACAAGTCTCAAGCATCAAAAACAACCCTTAGAAGTACTACCAAATGTTTTTTTATGTTTATCTTATCAATATCACGCATCAAAGCTTTCCGGACAATTAGATGATGAAGCAACTGAAAAAGATCCTATGCTAAAACAAGTTATCGTCCATGATGCTCAAGGTTTTACTCATGGCGATATGATGCAATTGTGTTTTGTCAGTGATTATCCAGCTGAACAAAATGTAGTATCAGAGCTTGGAGTGCCAAAAATAAATATCAAGTCATCTGAAGAATATTTTCAGGGTGAAAAAGTATTCGAGAAAGCACAGGCCGTCATATAATGCAAAAACACTTTTCTAAACATCATTGGCCAAAATTAGGTGTCGGTGTAGTGTTATTTAAGCAGCAACAGATATTATTAGGTAAGCGTATTAACGCGCACGGTGGTAACACTTGGAGTTTACCTGGCGGTCATGTTGATGCTTTTGAGTCGCCTCATGAGTCAGCAAAGCGTGAGCTTAAGGAAGAAACTGGCTTAGACGTACAGGATGTTACTGCCGGCCCTTGGGTTAATGTGATTTTTGCTAAAGAGCAAAAACACTACGTCACCTTTTTTATGTGCGCTAAAATAAGTGGTAACCTGGAGCCTAAAGTTTTAGAGCCGGATAAATGTAAAGAGTGGTGTTGGTTTGACATAAGTGCGCTGCCCTCACCACTTTTTTTACCAATCGAGCAGTTGCTACAGGAAGATAAAAACGCCTTTTATCACATGTTAGAGACCATGGACTAGGTTTGCTCACAATTTTTTGAGTGGACACGATGAATATCCAAGAATTTACTACAAAGAAACAGTCTAGAGAAAAAATTATCTGGGTGACGGCTTATGATTTTACTCAAGCAACTTTAGCCGATAAGAGTGAGGTTGATTGTGTTTTAGTTGGCGACAGTGTGGCGATGGTTGCTCATGGCTTTTCTAGCACGACGTTTGCAACAATGGATATGATGGTGATGCACACACAAGCTGTGAGTCGGGGTATTAGGCAAAAAGTCATTGTTTCAGATCTTCCTTTTCTTTCTTACAGTGGCTCAATTGATGCCGGTCTTAATCATGTTAAGCGTTTAATGGACTCAGGAGCTCAAGCTGTTAAGTTGGAGGGAGCGAGTCCTGAGCACATAATGTTTATTGAACGCTTGAGCATGTCAGGAGTGCCAGTTGTTGGTCATATAGGATTGCAACCGCAGTCCGTTCATGCGCTGGGTGGTTTTAAAGTTCAAGGTAGAAGTGATACAGATAGAAAGCGATTAATACTAGAAGCGTTAGCTTTAGAAAGAGCAGGTTGTGTGGCTGTTGTTTTAGAGTGTATACCGGCCTGTTTAGCTAAAGAAATCACAGAGCAATTAGCTATTGCGACGATTGGTATTGGTGCTGGTCCAGATACTGACGGTCAAGTATTGGTGTGGCAAGACTTGTTTGGTATGAACTTATCGTTTAAGCCAAAGTTTTTAAAGCATTTTGCGAGGTTAGAAACACAAATGGTTCAGACATTAAATGATTATTGTTTGGATGTTAAAGACGGTACGTTTCCAGATAAAATAAAACACAGTTACTAGGTAGCGCGCCTAAAGTTATTTTTGTGATTTTATGTACCTATTGTAGCGAAACAGTCTTCTGTGGTGGCTTTTGATGCTTCAATGGTATCTTGTAAGTTTTTTGAAGCCCTTTTCTTATCGTCTCTAAAAAATAAGTATAAGCTTTGTGTGGTGGTGGTTTGCGCAGATTGTGTTGACTCTTGATAAATACGGTCTAACTCAACTTTTTTTTCATCAAGATTACTAACAGTGACTTCCGATTTGATTTTCTCAATTTTAGTCGCCAGTTTATCGGCTTCGAGTAATAGCAACACTTTATCATTTAGCAGTACTCTTAGTACGTATACTTTAGTAATGAGCTTGGTCATCAAGCCGAATAGCCCCCAGCGCGCACTTTTAGTGATAAAGTTTTCATGTTGACGTTTATAGAGTCCCAGTGCATCTTTTACATTGGTCAGCGCTTCTAGTAGTAAAAGTTTTTTAGTCATGTTTTTTAACTGGTGAGTATTTTTTTCAGTAAACTCATCAGGTTCAAAATTTAATCCTTGTTGATTAAGATGTTCGACTTGTGTTTTAAGTAAGCGCTGGGTAGTTTGCATTAGAGGACTTAACATTGCATCCTCTGTTTCTATGACGGGATATCTAGTTGCCGCCCGCAAAAAATTGCCAATGCCATTAAGTGCGTAGGTTGTATAGCTATAAATCGAGGAGCCATTGAGTGAAAACTTGTGCGAATGTTCATAAGAGGCCTTTAGTTTCAGGTAAGCATCTTCACTCAATCCACCCGAACGTTTAAGTCTATTGATCATGGTTAAAAACGAAGCTTCATTTAGCTCATTTTTAGATGTTTTTAATTGATGAAGTTCTTCAATTACGCCAACCAGTTGAATGATTTTTTGCATAATTTTGCGCTGTTTTTTAATTTCTTGATGTATGATATTCATTCTGGCAAAAGACATTAATGCATTTTCCTGCCTAAGGGCGCTGACTGCTGATTGAACATCCCTTTTTAGTAATTCAATAAATTTATCTTCTAGACTACAAAATGTTTGATTAATCACTGAAATACTTTGATTGGCTAAATCTTGATGTAATTGATCTTGGTGCGTTGCAATATATTGTTTGATCTTCACTAGAAGTTGTTTGGCGCTATCTGCAACAAAAGGTTTTCTTGTATTAATGGCTTTTGATGTAAAAGGATATACACCTTGTTGTAGTACCGTTCTAGAAGACTCAACGTGTTGAAAGTCTAGAAGATGATGATAAAGAGCAACTGCAAATAAAAGATCTTGAGTACTATCAATGGTTGGGTGTCGTAAGTGACGTGTTGTATTATTTGCAAAAACGGTAACAGGTTCTCCATAAGACTCTTCCAGGTGCTCAATTTGAGCAGCAATTCTGGGTAAGTCTCCCATGACAGAATTTGTTTCATCTTCAAATTGGCATGCTAGTGTGCAGACTTGTTGTGCTGCATCTAATTGCTGACAAGAATCGTTTCGGGCATGTTGATTAAGTGTAATTTCTTGACCGCTTGGCAAAGTAATACAGCCATTCTCTTTGAGATTGGTTATTACAGTTTGGAACTGTTCACTATATTCAGTTAAGGTTGGCATCTCTCACCCACAACAAACAACGGACGATATGTTTAAATATGAAACAATTTTAAGCCAATTTGTGTGGGTGAGTCAAGTGCAATTATTGATAAAATCGCTCTATAATTAAACTCATCTTTTCAATAACTTGCTTTGTTTGCTCTTCGTTAATGATTAATGGTGGTAATAGTCGGATAGTATTTTCTTGGGTCACATTAAATAGTAAGCCTTCCTCTAAGCCAATTTTTATAATCTCACGACAGGGTTTATCTAGTTCAATACCAATCATTAAGCCCATGCTGCGAATGCTTTTGACTTGCGGCATATTAACCAGCTTCAAGATCAATCCATGCATAAGCTCTTCACCCCTAGCACTAGCATTATCACAAAGCTTCTGCTCTTCAATGATCTCCAATACTTTTAAGGCCACACGTGTGGCAAAAGGATTACCGCCAAAGGTTGAGCCATGTTTTCCAGGCTCTAAGAGATCGCAAGCCGGCCCACTCATCAGGCAAGCACCAATAGGAATACCGTTACCCAGTGCTTTAGCAGTGGTTAAGACGTCTGGGATAATATCGTTATGTTGATAAGCGTAATATTCACCGGTTCTTCCAACCCCTGTTTGGATTTCATCAAGCATCAATAACCAGCCTTTCTGATCGCAGATTTCTCTAAGCTGATTGAGGTAATCAATTTGTGGGCGATTAATGCCGCCTTCACCCTGAATCGGTTCAACTAAGATGGCGACAACATCATTACGATTTTGACTAATAGTTTCTAACGACTCAATATCATTATAAGGTGCACGTACAAAGCCAGGCACTAAGGGCTCGAAACCTGCTTGTCCTTTTCTTCCCGCTGAAGCGGTTAGACACGCCATGGTTCGCCCATGGAATGCTTTTTCCATGACAATGATAGATGGTGTTTCAATACCTTTAGAGTGACCATAAAGTCTTGCAACTTTGATGGCTGTTTCGTTAGATTCTGCACCTGAGTTTGTAAAAAATACCTGTGACATACCAGATAGCTTACAAAGTTTTTCGGCAAGCTTTTCTTGGTTTTCAATATGATAGACATTTGATGTATGCAGTAGTTTACCTGCTTGCTCGCAAATTGTTTTTGTGATTTCAGGGTGGTTGTGGCCTAAGCCAGTAACTGCGATACCAGATAGGGCATCTAAATAAGCCTTGTTATTTTTATCATATAGATAAACGCCTTCGCCGTGCGTGAAGGTAACAGGTTGTGGGTTATAAGTGGTGATATAGGCCACGAATATTCTCCTTCAAATGATTATATCGACTCGATAAAATTTATTTTAAGCAGCTGGTAACATGAGTCCAATTGACCAAGGCCCAGAAAGCATCGATATATTTGGGTCTAGCATTACGGTAGTCAATGTAGTAGGCATGTTCCCACACATCACAGGTTAAAAGGGCAGTTTGGTTATTTGTCATGGGCGTTCCAGCATTACTGGTGCTGGTAATTTCGATGGATCCATCAGTATTTTGCACCAGCCACGCCCATCCAGAGCCGAATGTTGTCATTGCTTTTTGTGTAAACGCTTCTTTAAAGGCTAGAAATGATCCAAAAGTATCATTAATTTTGTTGAGTAACTCGCCTTGAGGCTCACCGCCTCCGTTGGGGCTTAAGCAATGCCAGTAGAAAGTGTGGTTCCAAACTTGAGCGGCATTATTAAATAATCCCCCTTCTTTGGTCTTGATGATCTCTTCTAAGCTCAACGTCTCATCTTGGGTATCTTTAGTTAGATTATTGAGGTTTGTGACATAGGCTTGATGATGTTTCCCGTAGTGATACTCAAGTGTTTCTTTAGAAATATGTGGTTGTAGTGCATCTAATGCGTAAGGCAACTCGGGTAATTTAAAGCTCATGTTAACTATCCTTTTGTTTTTTTGTTTTGGCAGTGTAATGAGGTTGCTTCATAGAAGCAAGTATTGGTAAAGCTTAAAAAACATAGATTATTAAAGGTCAAGGGTAAAGAGGAATTAAACTTATCTTAATTAAGAAGCATTCTCATTAATGTTGTTTTTCGTTATACTTCTGCCCTGAAACTAACAGACGAGATGATAAAAATGACCGATGCCATTGCTGAAATTAAGCAACAATTAGAAGATAACGCTATTGTTTTGTATATGAAAGGTTCCCCTAAAATGCCACAGTGTGGCTTTTCGATGCGCGCCTCACAAATGGTTGATGCTTGTGATGTGGATTTTGCTTTTGTTGATGTTTTAGCAAATCCTCATATCCGTCAAGCGCTACCCGAATATGCGAATTGGCCAACCTTTCCGCAGTTATATGTTAAAGGAGAGCTAATTGGTGGCTCAGATATTATCCAAGAGCTTTATGAACAAGGTGAGTTAGAGCCTATGTTAAAAGAGGCTGCTGATTCATCGAAAGCGAAATAGTTTTTATTAATAGCGGTGATTAACGTTTGCTTCTTGAGTTTTTATTCTATATCAGTGACACTTGCGAAAAGTGTGGCCATACCGTTTAAGAACATCTTAGGTATCGGGCTGCGTGATATTAGATAGCATAGTGTGTTGTGTGTTTTCGAAATTACGCTTGAGATTTTTAATGATAATCAAAGAGGAACTATAATGAGTGTATTAGTTGGCCGTAAAGCGCCTGATTTTACAGTGCCTGCAGTATTAGGCAGTGGTGAAATAGTTAATGAATTTAATTTTCATAAAACAATAGAAGGAAAATATGCTTTAGTTTTCTTTTATCCACTAGATTTCACCTTTGTATGTCCATCAGAGTTAATTGCTCTAAATCGTCGTATGGAAGAATTTGAAAGTCGTGGTGTTGAAGTGGTTGCTGTTTCTGTAGATTCTCACTTTACGCATAATGCGTATAGAAATACAGCGATTGAAGATGGTGGTATTGGTCCTGTTAAATATGCATTGGCAGCTGATGTAGCACATAGCATTTGCAAATCTTATGGAGTGGAGCACCCTGATGCAGCGGTTGCGTTTCGTGGTGCGTTTATCATCGATAAAAACGGTATCGTGCGCGCACAGCATGTTAATGATCTACCTATTGGACGAAATATTGATGAACTATTGCGTGTTATCGATGCGGCTCAATATGCTGATGAGCATGGAGATGTGTGTCCTGCTGGTTGGAAAAAAGGCGATAAAGCCATGCGTCCCGATCCCAGCGGCGTTAAAGAGTATTTATCTACTAACGCAGACGCCCTGTAGTCCCTTCTTTATAATTGATGGTGGGAGGCAAGCGAGTTTCCCCCATCAATTCACAATTTTTTCTTAAGCACTTCAAACTGATTGACAATGTGGCAAAAAAGCTCTGCTGTTTTTTTTGCATCGTAAATGGCTGAGTGTGCTTCATCTGGATGAAACGTGAGCTTAGCTTTTTTACAAGCAACAGCAAGGACTGTTTCACCTAAATGTATGGCGCTTAAGGTTGCTGTATCAAAGCTTGTAAAGCGGTGAAACGGTGATGAAAGCTTTGTTCGTGCACATGCTTGGTTGATAAACAACAAATCAAACCATGCGTTATGCCCAACTAATACGGCTCGTTGGCAGTGGTGGGCCTTTAGTTTTTTCTTTACGATTGTAAATAAGGCGCTTAACACCTCATGCTCTGATTTGGCATTTCGAAATGGGTGAAAGGGATCAATTTGATTGAACTCTAGAGATTCTTTATCTAAACGCGCACCTTCAAATGGCGCAATGTGTTCGTGGAAGGTGTCTTCTTGATATAATTTTCCATTTTTATCCATTCTGAGCGTAACTGCGCATAATTCTAAAAGTGCACAGCGATAAGGATCGACGCCAGAAGTTTCGATATCAACGACAATGGGTAAGTATTTACGAAAGCGATCTTTGATGAGTGTCATGATGGTTGTACCTGCCAGGTAATAATTTCACCAGCCTTAATCGGTTGTACCTCTGAGCTTCCTAACTTCATGGTTAACGGTACAGATTGAGATTTTTTTTCTAAGCAAATGGTTTCTTGGTTTATAGGTAGCTTATAAAAAGTTGCGCCAAACTCACTACAGAATGCTTCAAGCTTATCTAGAATACCAAGTGACTCAAAAATTTCAGCATATATCGGTAAAGCAAAAGGAGCACTAAATATACCTGCACAACCACAAGCAGATTCTTTATGATGAATTGCATGTGGCGCACTATCAGTACCCAAAAAGAACTTAGGTGAACCTGACTTGATGGCGCTTAGCAAGGCTTCTTGATCTTCTTTTCGCTTAAGGATAGGTAGGCAATATAGATGTGGTTTGATTCCACCGGCTAACATTTGATTTCTATTATATAAAAGATGGTGAGGTGTGATGGTTGCAGCCAAATGCTCTCCTTGACTCAAGACAAAATCACAAGCAGCTCTTGTTGAGACATGTTCAAGAACGATGTTGAGTTTAGGGAAATTTTTTATAATCAGGCTTAAAGGGCCGTCAATAAAAGCGCGCTCTCTATCAAAAATATCATCATGAATGGTTTCACCATGAATTTGTAAGACTAAACCTTCTTGTTGCATGTACTCAAAATGGGCAAAAAGTGCACGCACATCATATGTGCCGGCATCTGACTGTGTGGTCACGCCTTGTGGATAAAGCTTTGCGCCTAAGATGCTTTGCTCTTTTTTGGCGAGGCTTAATTCTTCTAACTTTACTGATTCATTGAGAAAAAAAGTAAAATAAGGGCTAAATGTTTTTGCTTTTAATCGGTTTATTTCATCTTGATATTGTTTTATCAGTGTAAGCGTCGTTAAAGGTGTTAAAAGGTTTGGCATAATCAATGCGCGTTTAAAATCAACGCTTGCGGCAAGTGTATCGGTGAGTCTATCGCCTTCTCTAAGATGTAGATGGAAGTCATCGGGCTTTTTTATTTCAAGCATTGGGTATATTCATAAGCAGTAAAAAATGTCATTATCGGTAATCGTAAACACACATACAAGCTTAGATGTGTGTGTTTGGTGTAATAAAAGAAAAGCGTTTTTCTCATGAACAAAAAAACATTAATGTCTTTTTTATGAGCGAAGCGTTTTGATGTTTGTCGGTATCGTAATTTTTTAATCATGATGCAAAATAACTGGTTGTTTATTTTGGGTTATTTAGTTGACTTATCTAAAAATGCGTCCGATAATCGTCATGTTCGAGCGTTATTGTTCAGGCTTTGATATGTGTGTGTTTTATATCATGAGTTGGAACGATAGCTCGTCAAAAAGGACCGTTAGCGGTCTTTTTATTAATGGCTATTAATAAAGAAAAACAATTGGGAGAAATTGTATCATGTTTAAGAAAACTGCAATCGCAGCATTAGTTTTAGGTTTCAGTGGCGCTGCTAGCGCTGCTATGTATGCACCAGCTGCAGCACCTGCTTGCTCTGCTGGTAATGTAACTGTTCCATGTGAAGGCAACGCGTATGACTTCGGTGCGGATTTATTGTATCTAAGAGCTGAAGACTCAGTGGTCAGTTCTCATAACTATAGCGATACTTATAATTCTGTTCGAGGGAAGCGTGGTTATGGTTTTCGAGTTGAGGGAAGCTATCATTTCGGTACTGGTAATGATTTAAATGTTAACTGGAGTCGTTTTAGCAAATCTCAAACAGGAGTGTTTTATCCGACTGCTGCCACTGATAGATTTAAGGCTAAACTAGATGTTGTTAACATAGAGCTAGGTCAACATATCGATGTGGGTGAAATGTGGGATATTCGTGCACATATGGGTCTTCAGCACGCAAATGTTAGAAATGTTGTTGATGATAATATTTCAGATACAACAGATGGAGATCATACCTGGAAAGTAGCTGGTTGGGGTCCACGCGCTGGTTTTGACTCTATGTATGATTTCGGTAATGGCTTCGGTGTATTTGGTAACTTAGGTGTTTCTATGTTACAAGCTAAAGCTACATTCGATACTGAGACTGCAGCGGATGCTCGTGAATTTCATAGTGTTGTAACTCATGTAGATACTCGTTTAGGTGTGATGTATACACATGCAATGGCACAAGGTGACTTGATGGTTCACGCGGGTTATCAAGCGAATAACTTTATCAATGCTGGGCAAAATATTAATGATGGTGGTGCGCTTAGCTCTAATACTGGTCTTGAGAAAGATCTATCTTTCGACGGTTGGTTCGTTGGTTTCAAATGGGTTGGTAATGCCTAATTGTAGCTAACTGCTCAACTTGAAAGCCCTGCTCTGTCAGGGCTTTTTTTTTGCCTTTATTTTTTAGCAACAACTTGAACAAGCCCATAGAATTTTTTTAAATAATCAGTAAAATATAACTTTATTTTAGATTATAGGAGAGTGGTCTTGAGGTTTATTCAGGGAATTTTTATAGCAACGCTTAGTTTTTCTGTCCTTGCACAAGCAAACACCGCAGATATTCAAAGCTTAAAAAAACAAGTGAGACGTTTAGAGTCTAAGGTTAATCGATTAGAGAATACGCATGTTAAACGTCTTAAAAATAAGTCACTGACAAATAAAGCGCTCACTGTCCATACATTAAAGTCAGCTCCTGATCAAATTAGTTTTGAGCCTGCGGCATTGATGGCTGGTGATTACATTTTTACTTATATTGCCGGCATGCCCGTGGTGACATCTCCATACTTAGGTGCGCGCCCTGCTTTTGATGGTTCAGACTTAATTGTGAACGTTTCAAGCATTAACCAAGATATGCGTTTGATGTTACAGCGTCGCGCATTATATCGAGCGCTTCACCAACTAGGTTATCCTGACCCAGATTCACCTATTGTTGCTATTAGTGGTGCAATTGAACCTTATGCTATGCAGCAAGAATCATATGCAGGACAAAATAGCTGGGATATGGACTTAAATACCACAAACCTGGATGTGGCTGCAGCATTAAATCCATGGGTTGAAGGCTATTTTTCTTTTGCTTATGACTCTGAGCCCCCTTTCGGCGGAGGTCAGCGGCTTTCAAACTCAACGGTGCGGTTAAATAAGAGTTTTATCAACGTTGGTAATTTAGATGAGTCACCATTTTATATGACGGCAGGGCAGTTCTATGTGCCATTTGGTCGCTTTGCGAGCTCTATGGTCAGCTCTCCACTCACGTTGCGCTTGGCAAGAACAAAGGCCAGAGCGGTATTAATCGGTTATAAGCCGTTAACGAACAATGGATTTTATGGATCGATTTTCGCCTTTAGAAGTGATACCACCAATGATCCAGATAGAGGTGCAGGTGGTGCTAATATTGTTTATGAGTTTGACCGAAATAATGTAAGAGGTGAGATAGGCGCAAGTTATACGTCATCTCTAAATGACTCTGGTGGTATGCAGAGAACAGGCTTTACTTGGGGTGGTTTTGGTACTTCCGCTGCAACTGAAGCAGTTGATAAGCGCGGGGCTTTTGATGTTCATGCCAATGTGAATATTGGGGCATATGCGATGATGGCAGAGTGGGTGACACCATGCGATGCGTTTCGCGCTACAGATTTAGCCTTCAATAGTAGAGGCGCTAGGCCACAAGCGTTTAATGTTGAGTTTGCCCATACGTTTAAAGTGAAATCAAAGCCAGCATCCGTTGCTGTAGGCTATTCAGGTAGTAAACAGGCATTAGCGCTGGGCATACCTAGAGAGCGCTATTCGGCAGTGTTTAATATTTCCTTATGGCGTAATACGGTACAAAGTTTAGAATATCGCCACGATGTCGATTATGGTACGACCTCACAAGCTCAAGGCCGTGGCAGTGCTGCAGTTTGGGGAACTGGTGGTGCTTCAAATACATTTTCAGCACAATTTGGTTTGTACTTCTAAGAGATTCAGTTAGCATTTTCTCTATTTAACGTACCGCACATATTCGTGTGGTACGTGATTTTCTTTTACTACAAAATAAAAAAAAGATTGCCAAGCAAAAGTTAACTCGTTAATATTTCTACGAGTTAAAGGAATTTTTTTGCTTAAACGTTTTAAAAAAAAGTAGGCCAACCACTAAGGACAAGGATATGTCAAATAACAATATCAAAGATATTGCGAGCTCTCGTGTTAATATTTGTGTTAAAACACATCAAAACCATGACGAAGAAAAAAAAGAACTTTCTTTTAAGCTGCTCATCATTGGTGATTTTTCTGCAAAAACATCTCTATCACCATTACATGATAGAAAAAAACTAAATGTCACTAAGAAAAATTTAGAAGCTATTTTTAATCAAGTCTCACCCAAGCTTTCATTTAGTTGCAAGGATCATTTAAATCCAGATAAAGAGAAGCTTCAATTCGATTTAGCGTTTAATTCTCTTTTTGATTTTAGCCCTGATGGACTATGCCAAAAGGTTCCAGAATTTAAACGTATCATTGCAATGCGTAATCTTTTAAAAGATTTAAAATATATGTTGCAAGAAAATAAAAATAACGCTCAACGTTTATCACGTATTTTATCCAATAAAGTCGAAAAAAACCGACTTGCGACTACTTTAGCCAACCTATAAAGAGAAAAGGATAATCTCGTGACAAAAGATTTAAATATTTATGATGAACTGTGTCAAAGCTTACATATTGAGCCACTAACAACACCACCTGATGTCGAGGACTTTGCTTATATTGAAGCGCTCGCAGAAAAGTCGATAAGTGAGCGCTTGACGGCAGCAATTATGGTGCTTGTTGAAATGCTCGAAATGAATCAAGGAAAGGTAACCATTAACGAGCAATTTATTGATTGCTTAATAGTAGATTTAGATGAAAAACTCTCGCGTCAAATTCAAGAAGTCATTCACCATGATGAATTTAAAGCACTAGAATCACTTTGGCAAAGCACTGCTTATATACTTGAGCACGTGAGTACGTCACACAGAGAACAAATAGAAATCTTTAGCTGTACAAAAGAAGAGTTAGCGAGCGATCTCTTAAATAATCAGCTAACACAAAGTGCTATGTATCGACACATATATCGTGATGAATATGATACGCCAGGTGGTGAACCTATTGCAGCAATCATTAGTCCATATCAGTTTACACAGGCAAAAGAAGATATGAGCTTGTTATTAAAAATGAGCGAACTATCTGCGCTTAGCCATAGTCCATTTATAGCTAATGTATCTAGTCAATTTTTTTCAAAAAAAAATATGAGTGAGATTGATGATATTGAGGATATCACGGAGCATTTTGAACGAATAGACTATCTCTATTGGAACCGTTTTCGTGAGCAAGAGTCAGCAAAATATATCGGTCTTTGTTTACCTAAATTTGTTATTAGAAAACCGTATCAAAAAGAGCATGTGCGAAGCTTTTGCCTTACAGACGATGCGAACCAATACCTATATGCACAAGCCTCGATGGCATTTGCCGTTAATTTAGCAGAAAGTTTTAGAAAGTTTGGTTGGTGTGTCAATATCAGCGGTCTCTACTCAGGAGGTAAGGTAGATAATTTAATTGTGCCAGAGCTTGATACAGAGTTTGGAAAAGTAAAAACAATACCCACTGAAATCATGTTTTCTGAGACACGTGAACTAGAGTTATCTGAAACAGGGCTTATTCCTCTTTCATACTATAAAAATAGTGATTTTGCGTGCTTTTTCTCGGCAAATTCGTGCAAAAAGATAGCGTCATATTATGATGAATTTCAAGCGGCAAATGCTCGTATCAATACAAAACTGCCCTATGTTTTTCTAAGTTCGAGAATAGCTCATTTTCTAAAAATTATATTGCGTGAACACATTGGAACGAATAAAAATCAAATCATATTAGAAAAAGAGTTAAATCGTTGGCTGCAAACACTTGTGACAAAAATGAGCTCACCATCAAAAGACTTAATCGCAACATATCCATTAAGAGAGGGTGCGATAAAAGTTTTGCCTAAAAAAGATAAACCAGGCATTTATCAAATGGCAATGCAGATTGTTCCTCATTTTCAGATAGAAGGTGTTGACGTCACTTTGTCGTTAATTTCTGAAATTCCAGGGGAACCCATTAAATAAAAAAAGGAGTTTAACTATGGCGAGTCCAGCTTATATGTGGATTAAAGATGAAAATGGAAATGATATTATCGGTGATAGCGAGGTAAAAGATCGCGAAGGAACGGTTGAGGTGTTATCGTTTCAATATGGCGTTGAGCTGCCAGTAGATAGATTTAATGGTGTGACGAATGGTACGAGACAACATTTAATGGCAACGATTACCAAGTCATTTGACGCAAGTACACCGGTGTTGTTTCAAGCAGCCTGTGACGGAAGAACGTTAAAGCAAGCAACCATTCGATGGTATCGTATTAATCCAGATGGAAAAGAAGAAGAATATTTTAGTCATCATCTAGAGGATGTAAAAGTTGTCTCTTTCCATCAGCAGCTTAATCATGTTAAGGAGCCGTCTTCTAAAATTAAAACCCATGAAGATGTCGTTTCACTGCGATTTTCTAAAATTGTTGTCAAGCATCATGACGGAAATATAGAAGCCTCTGATACATGGTTAAATAGAAGCTAGACAACAGTACCTATCACTTCATGCTCAATAAAATACAAAAAAATATTCAAGGCTTATTAAATACGCGCCAAGCTCAATCCTTTGATGGGCTTGGTCTACTGTGTATAGAAGATTATAAACGTGATGAGCAAAGCTATTTAAGACTCATCAATGATATTAAGGAAAATATTAAGCGTTATGAAAAAAGGATAGAGCTTATTGAGCTTCGGATAGTGTCCCAAGCTTCCTTACACACATTTTGCATGATCATGCTTAGCGCTTGTCATGAGAAGGTGATGATATCTTTTTTAATCAAGATGAACTGGCAAGGTGTCGTTCATGTTTCAACGGAATAAACGGATTTAACTATGGCAGAAGATGCAATGTGTGTGAACAATCGGCTATATCCTAAGTTATATTCAGAGATGATTGAGCATCAAAAAGCATCAACACATGATGAAGCTTTAGCCGACATTTTATTGAAAGCATTTGAGAAAATTGAAGATAAAATAAGCGAAAGAGAGCATGCATATGAGCAGGAGCTAAAAAAGTTAATTGTCTCTCAAATCAATAAACAGGTATATACAGATAGCCTATCAAAAATCATTGTGAGGCCACTAAGTGATGTGCCATATAAAAAAAAGAGCATACCTAAAGAATCTGTTTTTTTAAAAAAAGATAGTCAGGGTGACATTGGGTTTTCACTTCTAAGGAATGAAACTCTGAGCAATATTGACATAGAAGGGTGTGTTTTTACTGATGGCAAAGCACTAAAGATTCATTGCAAAAACAATAATGACACGCAAAAAGAAGTCGACGAAAAATTGATTTGTTATATTGAAGCTGATACAGCCTCTCAATATAGATTTTTACGCTACTTTTTCTTTTATTTAAAATCACTATATATTGTTCATGAAAAAGCTCACAAATTATCACGGGCTTGTGTAAATTTAAGTTATATTCAAACATCATCCGATGAGCATCCTGAATCATTACTAGATGATTATTTTCTATTTCCACAACGTTTTTTTTGTATCGAAATCACGTTGCCTTTTCAGTGTGTTCCTAAAGGAAAAACATTTAGTCTTGTCTTGGATTCTTCAATAGAAGTTGACATCAATACAATTGATGTTTATGCCAATAGTTTTATAGCGATAAATCAGTTTATTAAGCCGTTAGAGCCATTGACCTCTATAGATGGAGGATTGCACGCGTTAGTGACTTGCGCACAGGCTGCAAAAAACTATTCAATAGTTGATATTACCTCTATAACTCATGATGCAATAAACCCAATTGATGTAGAGGTGTTAGATAAGTGCGGTATTTCGTATTTGAATGTACCAAAGCATAACATGCCTATTCATTTTAGTATTAAAGCACTGGTTCATAATCAAGATAGCGCTCGATGTAATATTTCCATGCATGATGAGGTTATACTTCAGGCATTGAATCGCTCATGGCAGGTGCTTTCAAAGCCGAGTCGATTTTATTCTAGAGTAACTCGCTTAGACATTAACAATAAAATCAATCCGCCAAGTAATAAAAGTGAATTGCTAGCATTAATTGAAAATTCTGCACTAAAACATGATGAAAAATTATATGAACAAATACTCGATGTGACGACTACTAGGCAAAATAGGCTTGTTCACGGCGCTTATGAGCGACAGCTAAAGCTAAAGATTTTGCTCAATGAGTCATGTTTTTATCCTGATGCTAAAGCTTATCTGTTTGCCTATATATTACATGTTTACCTGCAAAATGTTTTTGCTAAGGATTTTATTTTGTCAACAGAAGTTCTTTTTTCTTCCTCAAAGAGTAGGTTGCACTTTAAAGGAGAAAGTATAGTTCATGACAGATAAAAAAGTGTGGGATATCTATTTTGGAATTGCTTCAAAATATTCAAAGCTTCCAAGTTTTATTCAACAACAACTAGTATACTCTCAGAGCAAAAAAGAGTTAATCAATTTTTTTGATAATGCATTTTATCAAAAAATGAATGATATTTATTTACAAAGTAATGCCCAACAAAAAGTATATAGAGAAGAAATCAATGAAATTACGGATAGCTTAAAAGAGCTCACCTATAGACATTCATATTTTAGTTTAATCAAAACCATTAAGCGCATAAAACAATACGATGTGACATGTTCATTAGTTAGAAAATCGTTAACAATGAATATGCAAAGTAGTCTGCAAAATAAAGATATTTTAATCAATGAGGTCATTCTCGGTGATAAGTTACATTTAGCACATGTACCGGAGTTAAATATTGTTCAAAAAAGCAGTTATGCGATTTGTTGGCCTGATATTTTGTCTATGCAAACCTTGATGAGAAACCATATCCAATCTGAGATTTTTAGCATGGTAATTTTGTATAAATATCCGCAAAAAAAATCAAAACTTGGGCACTGTCACATTAACACAGTGGTGCTTGGTAAAAGAATTCTTCTAAGACAATCATACTCAATACTGGTTCAGTAACGATATGTCACATATCACTTATCAAGCATTTCTTAAGAAGGATAACAATCACTATCCAATAAAGTCGTTATATGGGAAAGAGCAGATAAATGATAGCGCATTTTTTAAGTTAGAATTGGTAGCGAATAATAGTGATATTGATACATTACTGGGTGTTAGATGTGAGCTACATGTACAATATAAAATATTTAAGAACCTCTTGGTGACTCATGTTGATATTTCCAAGTGTGATGGCCATCTAGAATATCAGGTATATGTTTGCTCTCATCAGTATCGACTAAGCCAAAATTTTAAGCGTTTATCATTACAATTAACTAAGCTATCAGAGTGCTTCGATCTTTTATTAGACAAAAATTATAGTCAAAACTTTTGTGATCTCTGTAATGCTCAAGATGAAATACTGATTCAAAGTAAAGTTTCTGAATCAAGATGGGAGGTCTTTGTAAGAATATGTGCTGTATTTTGTTTAGATTTTGTTATTGATAGCACTTCGCAACTGACAATATATTGCAGCCACCATGATGAAAGTATAAAAGCATTAGAAAATATAGCTCCGTACCACACGGAGCTTGGTGATAGTCACACACGTATTGAGTTTTTTCATCAAAGTGAAATAGCCATTGGAGGATGGTATCTATATGGCCAAACAATGCGAGCAAACACTATTCAATATGAACTAAATGAACATACATTTATCTTTAGTCAAAAAGTTCAAATGATCTCAGAGACGAAATCCACAAGCAAAAATATGACGGTTAATTATCAATCTAATTTAGTCAATATTTGTTCTAGGTTATCGTCTAACACATATGAAGTCTCTCTTATCGATAGTACACATAAAGCGAGGATGCAAAAACTGTTACCTTCTATTGGGATTGATGATGAAGTAGTGAATGCTAAAGAGGATGTCGGCTCCTGTGTTTTACTCATAGATGACGCTAGCCAAATAGAAGCCCCTTTAGTGATTTTAACAGCGTATTCGGCACATCCTTCGATGATAAATCGTCTAGATAATTTAGCCAGTGGCAATATTCAACTGTCTAATGGTGTTGGAATAACTTTTGATAAAGGCAACAATAGATTATTGGCCATAAATACCAAGCAGTCACGGTTATCTCTTAACAAAAACAGCTCAATGCTCTCTCTATTGTCAAAAAATGATCTTGAAACGTGTAGCAATCGTGTATTAAAAAAAGTAGAAGTATGCTCGATTCACTCAAAGCAAACAGATATAAATATTTCATCTGAGATTCATCTTGTTTCACAAAAGCAATGTGCTTTCCGTATTGATGATACGCTTTCTTTAAAGACGAAGATGATGAATATTAAAAGTATTAGGCAGTCAATGTTTACAGCAAAGCATTTAGTCATTAAGAGTCAAAACACATTAAATGTTAGCAGTGATAAAAATAGTCTTCTTTCACAAGGTGGGGCTGAGATCCGAATAGATAACATGAATGTCAAAGGTGCTTTATCAATAAAAACAGGGGCAAGTTATCTTTCAATTGAGGTAGATAAAGTTATTTTGTCTGGAATGTCTATAACATCGCCAGTTCTGTTATTAGGCAGAGTAGTTCCAGGAAGTGTTTCATCTAAGGTAGGCGCTATCGAAAATATTCGATACAAGCCTTATAAGAAAGAACTTTTAAGCATACAAACAAGTATAAGCTTTCTATCATTTAAGAAAGATAAATATATGCTTGATGAAGACATACCATTATCGTTTTGTATAACAAGCAATATTAAGCGCACGTTAAGTGTCAAAATAACGTTATATCGCTGTAGGCCTCGTAATCAAAAAAAGTATGAATACACAGGATTTTACAATGAAGATTATGAGTCTTATGAACCAATAGATACTCTAACGAAGCATCTAGAGGCTCCAGTTGATGGAGAAGTGCTGCTTCATTGGAAAATAAAAAACGCAGAGAGTATTCGTGATAGTTTCTCATATTACCGATTTCAGATTTCAGTAAATGATTTTTGTTATCCAAACATATCTAACAGAATACATTTATTTAAGCGTGTTAATTTGAAGTTTGAGGCGCTTGATAGGGTCAATCAAGGTTTGTTTCAGTCTAAATTAGATGAAAATAATGAGTTATGGAAACAAAACCTTGCCGTGAATAATGATTTGATCAAGCTTGAATATGTTCCGATTTGTGGTGCCTCAAAGATATATTTTTTCTCAAGTGCAGGTAGGCAATTAGAGTGTGTTGATGAGAAAAACAATACAACTTTACCTTATTTAGAAGTAAAAGCGGATACAAAAAAGGCTATTGAGCATATTGCTGTTAGGATATTGAAGCCACCTATCATTATCAATATGAGAGAGAATATGGATGGGCCCTTCTTTTATCAAGACGAGATAGATACGTTTCAAACGGATCAAAGTGTTACCTTATTTATTCACGGATTTAACATTCCCTTAGGTGCTTTTGATACTTATGATGGTGACATACCAATAACTGTAAAAGCGTTGAATAAAAGGCCATGTGGAGCCTATCAATGGTTGGTTGATATGGAGTATGAAGTAAATAAGGCTTTAAAAAATACTTTTGCCAATTATAAACGGCTTGTCATGATTGCTTGGCCTGGAGATGTAGGTTCGGCGATTGACTATATGCTAGCTGTTAAACAGTCTCTTATTTACGGACAGCATTTAATAAATGTTTTTCGTGAAATATTTCAATATGATCCAAATATAAAAATTAATGTGATTGCGCATAGTCAGGGCAATGGACTATTGGTTTCAGCTTTATCACATTTACTAAAAGATTCATCAGGACTCAAACTTAATCAAGTTTTTTTCTGGCAATCACCTATAGCTTCAAATGTATTTAATCAAGATATAGGAACATTTAAAAATTGCTTAAATGCAGTTAACAAGGCAACTATTTTTTATTCTAAATTTGATAATGTTCTTGGGAGGTTATCATTTTATTCAGTCAGCAAAAGAGAAATGCGTAAGATCATTAATGAAAAGCCATTTTATGAATTAATTGCGGGAACATTTTTAAGTTATCTAGGGTTAGAAAGTCTTTATACTTTGGCTAATTGGTTATCAGTTCCAGCGCATGCTCTTTTTTCTGAGGATACAATTGATAAGGCATGGGTTTTGTGGCGAGATGCGCATTCATGGCTTCAAACAGATGGTCATCATAACAAACTTTATAATAGTCTAGATACGCAGTTACTTGTATATGGGCACTCTAAGATATTAAACCATTTAAGTAAGCAGCTTATAAACGCCTTACAGCACAATAAATATCATATTGACATAATACTATCTAATATTGATTCGGAGATTGAGCATATGAGTTTGAGATTGATTTATACGCTCCTTACTCACCAGCTCTTTTTTATAGAGCTACTCTCTATATATTGTGAGAATAATTTGCACAAAATAAAAAAACAGGATAAATATCCAATTGCACTTATTTATAAACTGGCTTGTTTTTCTTATGTGATAGTCAATACAGTTTCTTTATCCAAGAAAAAAGCAATGGGTTGGTATGGTGTGGACAAAAGCACTCAGCATTATTGGGGAAATAAGCTAAGAGTTCTCGATGTTAGTCAGTGGTATTATCACCACTCGGCACTGATTAATGCTAGTGATGCCGTAAGTGATCATATTTATAGGGATATTATTTTTGATCCAGTTCAAGGGATCACTCTCTAGGGTCTGTTGACATTTCGTCTTTAAGTGATTGAGTCGGCTGACTTTAGGGATTTTTGTTTAAAAACTGATTTAAAAGTGGAGCACTAGCTGAGTTAATGTGAGCATTTTGAATCAGTTTTTAAACAAAAAGTGCAAAGGCCAGATGGCTCAGGTACTTGAAGATGAAATGTCAACAGACCCATGTTTTTGATATTTTTATCACTCAAAAACGTGCATTATAAAATGATGCAATATGAGTGGATTGAGTATATTATCGATATGGACATCATTGCTCACAAGGAGATTTAAGTGCACAAAAAATTATTGGGTTGTCTATTTTGCTTGTTTTGCTCTTTTCCATTATTTGCTGGCCAAGGCAATGTAAGTGATATCAAGTCTATAGTTGTCTTTGGTGATAGTTATTCTGATAACGGTAATCTGTACCATATGTTAAAAAGTCTTCATATGGAGGAAGATCCTGCATATTTGGTAAGCCCTTTTAAAACGTTTGTGTTTCGTAAAATGGATGACTTTGCTAGCGCTTATTATGTGCCACAGAGTGTCTTGATGTCTGGCAAAAAACTAGTCGAAGAGTTTTTTGATATTCAACTATCTCCTTTACTAGTTTCAATTATAGGAACAATTAATCAGACACCGATTTTCCCAGAGTCACCTTACTGGACGCACCACTTTTCAAATGGAAAAGTATGGAATGAATATCTTGCAAATAAACTGAATTTAAATTTAAAAGACGAAGCTGAGTATTATAATGAAGCTTTTGGCGGTAGCTGGGCGACAACCTATGATCACCAGCTAACCACTTGGAACTTGATTCGATATCCAGTGTGGTCTTTAAAAAACTTAGTACAGGGTAAGCTCCTTCCTCCAAGTTTAGGACTAGAGATTCAAGCTTATTTATTAAACTTTGGCGAAGCAAACCCGAACGGATTGTATTTTATTTATTCAGGTAGCAATGATTATCAAAATATGCTTCATTTTGCAGATAATTATAATCCAAAATACATGCGCCAATATGTTGACTATGTCATTTCAGGGATTACTTATTCAGCAAATAAGTTGATAAAATCAGGGGTGAAACACTTGGTTGTGGTCGGCGTTCCTGATTTAGGCGCTCTACCTAGATTCAATCAAACGACTGATAGAGATATTCTAACTAGAGTCTCTAAGCTTCATAATGAGCAGTTGAAAAAGGCAATACTAGAAATAGAGAAAGCCTCAGAAGATGTGAAAATCACCTTTATTGATATTCAAGCTATATTAGCTCCACTGTTTAAAGATGCTTTAAACTACGGATTTACGAATGTGACTGAGGCGTGTCTCGATGCTCCTCTTCCCACATATGCATTCACTGATGACTCGCCTTATCATAAAGTTTTTGGTGAAAATGATATTTTAGAGTATGTGCAATCTATGCATCAAAATACGCAGTTAGGGAATCTACAGGAGGCACTCACTATCTGTAATGATCCCAAGCAATATGCATTTTGGGATGAGGTTCACTTTAGTACAAAACTACATAAATATATTGCAGATAAAATCTTTGAAAAAATAAGCACAGCGCATTAAAAAAATTAAGCTCAAATGGAGCCATGATTGCTTGGTCTTTTATGACCAAGCAAGTTCACTGGTTAGATTTGAGCTTAATGTTGTGGATTTACTATCTACCCATACGTCTTTCTACTATTCCAGAATCATTACGTATTAACATATCAACCTGATGAAGAAGTTTTTCGACATCTTCTGTCGTTTTCCCTTCTTTAAGGCAGTATGTTGCAGCTCTGGCTTTATCACCTTTTACAGCGACAATAGTAAATTGCTTCGAGTCTCCACAAGAATCATTATCATTTTCAGCTGAGGCTTGAAAAGAAAATGCACAAAGAGAGATAACTGCTAGTTTTAATAGAAAATTCCCTTTCATAATAAAAAGCTCCCATGCGTTTTTGATTAAATTTCAGTCAAAGTGTAGACCATCGACTTAGAAGATCAAGAGGCAGGGGTATATTTAGACAAATTAGGATAGGGTTTATCCCAAATGTGTTTTTCTTAACTCCATGGTCTCAATACTGGCAATGATACAAAGCTCAGCAATTGCTTGCATCAGCGGTATAGATTTTAAGGGCGTGTTTTCTTTTATTTTGATACAGAGTACTAAAAAATCTTTCCATAAGTACTCGTTATGTCTAGCAGCAGGCTTTGCCCAAAGAGCCATCCATAAAAATAGATTAAGCCACTTTGCTCTTCTTTGTTCAAAATAATTATCCAAGACATCAAGTTGCGCATCTTGAATATTGCAATATTTGGTTCCTTCAATGAAGTTACAGTGGCGATTGACTAATAAATCGAGCTCTTTACTTTCTTCCACCCAACTGGCTGTAAATTCTTTGTCTTTGTGCCATTTTCCACTACGTTTAATTGAATTAGCCATCCAATCATCATTGATTTCAGGCGCCTGACTTTTGAGTTGAGCGATTTCTTGCTCTGTTGAAATAGCTCTAGGAAGTAATTTCAGTTCAAAGTTTTCGACTGCTTGTAGTAGGCGAATTTTAGGGATCTCATTGTTGTTTAATCCTAGGTAAAGATAGTGGGAGAGGATTTTTGTGACATAATCTGTATCGACTTTACGTAGCGCGATACTTTGATACATGGCTTTAAGAGAATAGTCTCGCTGACTTTTTTCTTTAGCGGGGGGGGTTATCCAGGCATCTTTGATGCCTTGATTTGTTTTTAATAATATTCCTGTTGTGTAATAGTGTTTTTTGTAAGAAGAAATTAAAAAAATTGCTTGAGATCCTGAGGGGTCCATTTCAGAGGCTTTTATTCCTTGTAATTTATGTGTTTTAGGTATTAGAAACTCAGTTCCTTTTTTACGTTCTTGTTTTAATAGCTCATCAATATATCCCCGCTCCTTTTCTAGTAACCATTGTCGTATAACAAGGAGTCTGGTTAATGATTTTGGTGTTACAAAGTGAGATGAGAAGATATCTTTTAGATGATTTAATATTAATTGACGAATACGTTGTTTGGGGTGCATCAAAAACAACACAGCCGTATCAGTAGCTTTTTTAAGTTCAAAAGCTAATAGTTCTTTTGCGAAAGCAAGAAAGTATTCATCGGGTAGCGCATTACTTTGTGCAAAAAACATTTCGACCACATCAAATTCATCACTATCGCTATCGTCAGAGAGCAGTTGTTGCAATAGTTGTTTTTGAGATGGTTGGTGCTTTTCGAGGTAATGAATATTTTTAATAATATGCAGATACTGTCTTTTGATATCTTCAGTTAACACGATATCAGCGTTGTAAAAAGTATTGATAACCGCTACCCAGTGCTCTGAGTTTGGGTGAGACTGCATCATTTCAAGCAGTTTTTCTTGGTAGGATGTTAATGTTTTTAGTGCCCACCTTTGTTCGTGCTCTGATGAAACTCTTAAAAAAGTTAGGCAGAGTTCTATAAAATGGAGAGAAACCATGAGCTCACCCTCATCCACACTATGAGTGTTATCAAAGTTAGGTATTGATTCTAAGACATATAGACCCAGATCAGGGTGAAGTTGAATGGTATCAAAAAATTTTTGAGATATGGGAATGTCATTATCAAGACATTCTTTTAGCTCATCGAGCATTTTTTTTACAAGCTTTTGTTCATTCTTCATGGTTGGTATTGGCTACTTTCCTTGGTCTTCCACTTTTATCGATTGCTACGATAACAAAAATGCCAGAGGTCACTTTTTGACGCTTTTGATCTAAAGTTTGCACCCAGGCATCGACTTTAACGGTCATAGATGTTGTACCCGTTTTTAGAAGAGAAGCATAGCAGGCGACAATATCGCCAACTTTGACAGGCTTGAGAAATGACATTGAGTTTAAGGCAACCGTTGTTATCCGTCCTTTTGAAATTCTTTTACCCATAATACCAGCAGCTAAGTCCATTTGAGACAATAACCAACCGCCAAAAATATCACCATTTGGATTAGTATCGCCAGGCATGGCGATGGTCTGCATTGTTAGCTCTCCAACAGGCTCTTCTTCCATGATGTTATATCCGTTTAATCACTCCCTGCTTAATTGTAGCTTCTTTAAGGCGTCAGCCATAGCAGAATTCACAGGTGGCCTACTTTTTTTAATAGGGCGTTTTTTTTGAGCAAAAGTATTTTTCTTTTTGTTATTAGTAGGATGTTGTTTCAGGTTAAGGCTTAAATTGATGCGTTTTTTTTCTGTATCAGTACTCACAACCCTAACTTGAACTTTATCACCTTTTTTTACTGGCAATGATTTAGGTTGTTTATGGGCATTTGGCATTTCAGAAATATGAATGAGTCCATCTTGCTCAAGTCCAATATTAACAAACGCGCCAAACGATGTGATATTTCCAACGATACCATCTAAGATAGAGTCTACTTCTAAGTCGGCTAGTGTTTTAATTGCTGTGTTAAACACAATAGGCTTTAGCTTTTCACGTTGAATATTGTAGGGCTTTCCGAGAATGTGACAGACTTGTGATATAAGCACTAAAGGCTGCGTTTTGCTGACTAAAAGACTAAGATCTAATACCTTTAGTTTTGCTTTGTTCCCTAATAATTCATGAATACTGGATGTACTTGTTTTTAAAATCTGATTGACTAATGGGTATAAGGAAATAGGAATCCTTACTTTATCTAAAGGGTTATCACTTGCTTCAATAGTAAGAAATGCACTGGCAATATCCAATGTTTCTTCAGAAATACCTGTATGAGTTTGCACCTCTTCAAAGGACTTGATAGTGCTGCATGTTTCTCTATATTTTATTATCTTATCTGCATCAGTTAGATTAAGTCCTGCAATGTGCATTAAAAGTGAAAGCGGCGCACTATTAATATCCAAACCTATTTTGTTGATATAGTCTTCAAAAACCACTCTAAAAGCGTTGGAAATTTTTAGTGGATTTATAGCAGCTTGATTTAAGCCGATATCGATAGCAGAAAAAGGTATTGTCGATAACTCTAATAAAGGATCTTGTAACCGTTTAGCAAGTGAAACAGCGCCTCTTTGCCACTCATCTAAAAGAGCATATCTATCATCATGTTGAGTATGCTCGGCTACATACCTACAGCCTGCTTCAGATAAGATCATTTTAACAAGAGATAGATCTTGATACGTATCGTTTAACTCATTAATTAAGCGCAAAATCTCTTTCGCACCACTTCTTTGACCGATGGCTACATTTTTAACCTCGTGTTTTGTTATGAGTTTTGCGAGAGTTATTTGAGCATCATGCCAGTCGCCATTAGGTGGAAACGGAAATATAGTTGTGAAATCTAGTAGACAGCCATTTCCATCAATAACAACAACTTTTATTCCAGCTTTGTAGGCATTAATAATGCCCATCGTGTTGGTATGCCCTGCAGGTGATAATGAAATTTGTTGATATAGTTGCTTAGTTAGAGATTTTAACGTTTGATTTTCAGCTTCATCTTTTAACTTGTTTAAAAGTTCTATGCTTATTTTAGGTAAGATATACTGTTTTATTGATTGCACTAGTAGTGTATCAAACCATTGTCCTTGAACTTTATGAATGTTAGAAAAATGGTCTGTAAGTATCTGAAGAATGGGCGCATCATCAGACAATAGGACATCCAGGCTCGTGATACCTTCTTTTCTGCCATTAAATATAGCCAGTGCTTCTTGGACAGATACTTTAGTAAATTTTTTTTCAAATTGAACCTGCTCTTTTAAGAGCCTAGCGGCATTCTCTTTACCTTTAATAATTTGTGACTTGACTAGGCCATGTTGCCAAATGAGGTGGCGAATTTTTTTCATTAAAAGAGCATTATCAATGACACTATAAGCAAGCGTTATGGATAGATGTTTCGTTTTAGCTTCTACAGTTAGATTGTTAGGCGTAGATTCGATAGCGTCACAACAATCATTGATTGACGCATAAGGAGTGAGTAATTTCTTCAGAATATCATTACCGATAGCTACCTTTGCGAGATGAGCTAGATTTTTTCTTTCAGGCCGAAAGGGATAGAAAATATCCAATAAATTTTGCTTATCTTGACTGTGCTCAATTTGCTGTCTGACCTCGTTAGTCAGTGTCCCCTGTTTTTCAATGGCCTCAATGATGGCCTTTTTTCTAGCTAAAAAATCTTCATCATATTCGCAACACGCTTTTAGCTGCCTTAGTTGATAATCCTTTAATCCACCACAGATGTGTTTTTGAAATTTAGCCATAAAAGGGATAGGCATTTTAGAAGAAAATAGTTTATAAATCTCTTCGACTTGTTTTGGTTCTAGGTTTAAAGCCGCAACAAGCTTTGAAGTGTTTGGTGACATCCTGATTAAAACCCATACAAAAATTAAATGCTAATTATATACCCAATCTACCGGGAAATACATGTTTTGGGCTTTGGGACTGAGTAATAGTCATTATTTTTTGATGCGGCAAAAGTTAAATGGTGAAGAATTATCAACGCGTAATGACACTAGGGATGCTCTTGCTTGAAAGCTCAGCTTTTTGCGCTCATAATGAATCCAAGCGTAGATATATATACCTAAGGGATTTTCTCTCATGCTGGCATTAAAAAAGGGCCTATTGATAGTACTATTATGTGCATTCGGTGCTGCCATGGCATTCGATAAGAGTGAGTACAGTACACAAAGCCGACAAGGTTATCCAGATCATGAGGTCAGGTTTCTTGGGGATTTTTCTGAGGTTAAAGCAAATGGGCGTATCGACATTGAGTTTAAACGCACACGCTCAAGGAACAAAATACAGCTATTTGGTGATGCTAGGGATCTTTCAAAAATCGAGGCAACAAGGATAGGAGATGTTCTGTATATCGATGTGCCAGAGAGTGTACCTGAGTTCCAGCCTTTAAAAGCAGTGATTTATTTAAGCTATTTAAATGCCATTCATTTTCATGGTGTTGGAGATATTACAGGTCATGATTTAAGTGGTATGGATGTCGACATGGTATTGGATACGAGTGGACATGTTGATTTATCTGGTGACTTTGAGTTGTGGCGATTGATAGCAGCAAACTCAGGAACAATTAACATCACAGGTATTAGCAGTAATGCTTTAAAGATAGAGATGCATGAAAATCCTAAAGTAAAATTACAAGGTGTAGCCAACTTAAAAAAACTTCGCTTTGATGGTGAAGGGGATTTATCCCTATACTGGGTTGATAGTACTTTGTTAGAGGTTGATGGGTTTGGTGATGCTAAAGTACATTTGGCAGGAAAAGTTTATTTACTTGATGCTATTCTTTCAGACCGCTCTGAGATGGATGGTACTTATTTGCGTGTAGATAAAGGATTTATAAAGACTTATGAGCGTTCGGTGGCTAAGTTACAGCCGCTTGGTGAGTTAAATACACTTGCCTCAAATGATAGTAATATCTACTACTATCATCTCCCAGAGTTTAAGTCTCCGATGATGGCAGGAAATGGTGCGGTGTTAAACTTTGTACCATTTTGGTAATGCTTATCGTTCTTGAAGCTTAAGAGCTAGATTGTAGGCTTGGTTCTTCTTACAGTTTAGAAGCTTAGTAGTGATTTTTGCGGCTTGCTTTGTGGATAAGCCTTCAGCAAGCAGAGTGAGTAAATAGTCCTTAATGGTAGTTTCTGTCACCTCTTTGGGTTTGTCGCCTTCAATAATGATAACGAACTCACCCTTTTGTCTTTTGTCGTCTTCCAAGAAGTAGTCAATAATGGTTGAAATTGGTCCGGAGGCAAAGGTCTCAAAAGTTTTGGTGAGCTCTTTAGCGACAACAACCTGACGCTCTTTTCCCATTATTTGCAAAATATCTTGTAATAACCCCATAAGCCTATGGGGAGACTCATAAAGAATGAGCGTGTTTTGTTCATGTTTTAGTGTCTGTATCTGTGCTTGGCGTTTGCTACTATTTGCGTGTAAAAAACCGTAAAAACTAAAATGATTTGTAGGAAGACCGCAGGCAGATAGTGCTGTAATGATAGCTGAAGCACCAGGTATGGGGACAATACGTATACCTTGAGCTCTTGCCGCTTTAACTAGTAGATATCCAGGATCACTGATTAAGGGAGTGCCTGCATCAGAAATTAATGCTAAGCATAACCCCTTTTTCAGTTTATCCATGATGAACTCTTTACGTTGTGATTCATTATGATTATTGATAGAAATCAATGGCTTAGATATTTGATGTTGTGTGAGCAAGCGCATACTATGCCGTGTATCCTCACAAAGAATTTCATCCACAGAATGTAGCGTTTCAATCGCTCTATAGGTGATGTCTTTTAGATTTCCTATAGGTGTTGCAACGATATAAAGTATGCCTTGACTTGAGGGGGTTGCCATTGATGATTGGTCCTGCATCGTTTATGCTCTGGGTATTATAATGATCCGACTTAGCGAAAAACAGCATGTATCGTTTATTTTTCTTTTTAGCCATTGTCTTATTAAGCGGATGTGCAGTTGACAAAGCCCTTCTCGATGCAAAACAATTAGACAGCAGCAAGCCATATCCTAAATCGGTTGAGTTCTATCATAACAAAGCGATTAGTCATGAAGGCTATAATAAAGCGTCCTATCAACTTAAGTATGCTGGTCGATTATTACAAGAAGGAATGACTCTTAGAGCTCAGCAAGTACTTGCCGAGCTAACATCGCTACCTCCAACACTAAGAGATGAAAAGATACTGCTAAAAGCTTATGTGTTTCTACAAAAAGGTCTACCCAGGCGTGCAGCTATATCACTTAGCCAAGTTCGTTATGATTTGCTCACAGATACTGAGTTAAAAAAATACTACTATGAACTGTATGCCAAAGTTAGTTATAAACAAGGACTGCTGAGTGAAGCGATAGATAAGCGTTTGGCATTAAACAACTTATATCAACATCAAGATAAGCGGCTAGCTAATTATCGTAGTATCTGGCTGATGCTTAATGATTCGAGTGTATCTTTTATTGAAAAAGAACTAAACAAACAGGGAATATCTGAAAATAGTCGCTCTTGGCTTTCTCTAAATAAAATCATTAGGGAGCAGTCTTTTGATACAAAGCGTCTCAAGTACGCTATTAATCAATGGGAGTCGACTTATCCCAACTCTAGCGCACGAGCGATATTACCTAAGACAATGTCTGGCTCTATTAGTGATGAGTTACAAGCCAAAAAACAAATTGCATTATTTCTACCTCTATCGGGTCCTTATAGCGGCCCTGGTAATGCTTTAAGAGATGGGTATATGAGTGCGTATTATCAGCAATCACCTCAAAATATGTCGGTGCGTTTTTATGATACTAATGGTGCGGATATTACAACTCTTTATAGAAAAGCAATTAGTAAAGGTGCTGACTTTGTTATCGGTCCACTGTTAAAAAGGGAGGTTAAGTTGCTTGGGCAAATAGATCTCCCAGTTCCAACTTTAGTACTTAATAGCTCACAAAAAAATACTAAAAAGAATTTGTATGAGTTTGCGATTTCTCCTCAAGAAGAGGTTTCTGAGTTGGCCTTTAAGGCTTATCAAGATGGACATCGACGTGCATTAATTATTTCACCCAAGGGAAATTGGGGAGATAGCGTGACGCACTCACTAGAGCAAGCATGGGCTTTTTCTGGTGGAACAGTAACGGCTAAGCTGGCATTCGATGAGCAAACTTCAATGAATGCAGCCATTCAAAATTTATTACAAATAGATGAGTCAAGACAAAAATATCAAGATATTAAGCGTTATTTAGGAGAAAAAATTACCCATATAGCAAGAAGACGACAGGATTTTGATATTATATTTCTAGTCGCTTATCCATCAATGGCCAGGCAAATAAGACCATTACTTCGCTATTATTATGCGGGTAATATACCTATTTATAGCCCATCAGTGGTTTACTCAGGATTTCCAAACGCCCATACTGACAGGGATTTAAATGGCATCATTTTTGCCGATATGCCGTATTTAGTAGATACAGGCTCACAGTTAGTTAAACGGATTTGGCCTGAGCAATTTAATAGTTATAATAGGCTGTTTGCTGTCGGCAATGATGCTTTTGTGTTAAGTCGAGATTTTATTCGTCTGAGATCGTTTCCACTTTTGGGCATGTTTAGTCGTAGCGGTGTGTTGTATTTAGATGGTGCTGGTAAAATTCATCGCCAGTTATCATGGATGGAGTTTGACAAAGGGAAGCCTGTACGTATTGAGTAAGCGCTTAGGTAGGCACATTGAATCGATTGTTTGTGATTACCTACAAAAAAAAGGATTAACGTTTATAAAACGTAATTATCTTTGCCGCTTTGGTGAAATCGATTTGATTTTTACTGATGCGGTAGATGAGCTTGTTTTTTTTGAAGTAAAGTATAGAGCATCAGATGTTTATGGAAGTGCCCTAGAAAGTGTGACTCTAAGCAAACAGAAAAAAATTATTAAAGCAGCTGAATTTTTTTGTGGTCAATATAAAAAATATCGTTCATACCCATGTCGTTTTGATGTGATTGCTGTAGATGGTAGCGGGAAAATAAATTGGCTTAAAGATGCTTTTATTGTTGAAGACTGATAAGAACGAGAGTGTAATATGAGTGTGTTCGAAGAGCGGATAAAATATATATTTGGCGAGAGTATCGAAGCTAAAATTAGTGCAGCTGATCTTTTAGCAAAACCGGTTGCAAAGGCTGGATTGCGCATGGTTGATTGCTTATTAAATGATGGAAAAATACTTGCCTGTGGTAATGGTGGTTCAGCTTCTGACGCTCAACATTTTGCATCAGAGCTTATCAATCGGTTTGAAACTGAAAGACCTGCTCTTCCCGCAATATCTTTATGCACGGATTGTTCGGTAGTCACTTCAATTGCTAATGACTATAGCTATCAGCAGGTGTTTTCTAAACAGGTTCAGGCTTTAGGTCATTCAAATGATTTGTTATTGGTGTTCACAACAAGTGGTAATTCAAGCAGCGTGATTAAGGCGGTAGAGGCTGCTCACGAACGCGATATGGATGTAATTGCTTTTACAGGACGAGATGGAGGTGTGCTTGCAAATCATCTTGGTCCTGAAGATATTGAAATTCGTGTGCCTAGTGAGTCAACAGCAAGAATTCAAGAAGTGCATCTAACGATGATTCACTGCGTATGTGATTTAATAGATGAGCGATTATTTGGACAGTTTCAAGGACAACAATAGCAGTGAAAAGTATATTAAGAATTTGTGTTTTCATTTTTTTCTTTTTATTAACAGGGTGCGGAGTTGCGGTTATTGCCGGTGGTGCTGCAGTTGGTTCTGTCGTTAATGATAGCCGAAGTCTTGAAAAAATAGATACAGATTTTCGTATTTCTCGTGATATTCGATATGCTTTAACAAGAAAGAAAGCATTAAAACAAGGCCATATTGTTGTCTCATCATACAATCAAATTGTGTTTTTAGGTGGTGAAGTACCTGATTTAAAATCTAAAGCGTTGGCAGAGCGCTTGGCTATGGCTCATCCAAAAGTAAAAGGCATTTATAACGAAATTGTTATAGGGCCAAATGTTAGCTTAAAGCAAATGGCAAAGGATGCATGGATATCTGGTGAAGTCAAAGCAAAGATGCTAACTCGAGAGGGACTACGCTCTGGTCGATTGAAAATACTCACTGAAAATAATGTTGTTTATTTAATGGGAACTGTCTCAAGCGAGCAAGCAGAGTTAGCTGTAGATGTTGCTAGGCGAGTGCCAGGCGTCTCTAAAGTCGTTAAGCTTATGAAATATACGGACTAAATGAACGCAAGGCTCATTTTTTTATTTATTCTATCTTTGTTGTGTCTTTCAGCATGTACGAGTGGAGTGCTTACAGGCGCTCAACTCTTTTATGATAGAGAAGAGATTAAAAATTCGTTAGATAATTTTCATGTCAGTGCAAGAGCTAGACGACGGATATTACCAGAGCTTAGAAAGCGCAAGGATATTCGTTTGTCTGTCACAAGTTTTAATAATGATTTGTTACTAACAGGCCAAGTACCCACCAAAGAAGATAAGTTATATTATGGTCAACTGGTTAAAGGTATTAAGGGGGCTCGAGATTTCTTTAATCAATTGCAAGTGATGCCTAAAATTTCCTTGATGCGATCGCTACAGGATACTTGGATATCGACACAACTTATGTCTAAATTTATTGCGCGAAATGACATTACTCACCAAGATTTTAAGGTGGTTACAGAAAATGGTGTTGTATATTTGATGGGTGATATCAAAAGAGATGAAGCCAACAAAGCCATTCAAATTGCTCGTCATACAAAAGGGGTCAAGCAAGTTGTGAAAGTATTTCGTTACTATCAGTATCAATTATCTAAGGCAGTCACGCTTAAGCGAAACCTAGCGATCACATAGAGCTCTATCACGTTTTGAAATTACGCTGATAACTCAACGGCTTTTTTACCTGATGCCACAAATGCTTTGTCTTTTAGAGAAGTAGGTTCCGTATTCTCCTGTCTATGATGAAAAAAGCAGCAAACAGACTTTAAGGCAAAGTTATGAATAGAGGATAACAATTCTCGCATTAGCATTAAGAGTGTTTTTTCATAAAAATGCGGTTGATTTCGTTCTATTTGTTTAATATAGCGTAATGATAGCTCACGATTTTTGGTTATAGCGTCTTTATAGGCTTCATGACGTTTTGTTATTTGCGAAAAAATATGCTTGCGAAGTTTAAGCGCTTTGGGTTCAAAAGCCTTAATGTCTGCTAAAGTGAGATTATTTTTTTTGAGCGCTTTTGTTAGCTCGTCATTTCCTTCTTGCTTAGTATGAGCTGAGTCAATTATAGAAGGAGTAAAACCATGGCTACATAAGTATTCTTCATGCTCTTTTGATATTGATTTTCTTTCCACTAATATTTTGTGTAGTAGAAGTAATGTAAACAAACGCTCGAAATCAAGCTGCTCTTTTTCTTCTGGGGTAAACACGGGCATCTCTTTATGGTGTTCAATACTGTCTGTCATCAGTTTTAGTTTATTGTATGCTTTGTTAAGCCTGTTAATATTGGTTTGCTCAAATGGCTCACTGATAAATGATTGCTCAAGACTAGCTACTTTACTTATAGGTTGATTTTTATCGGATGGGTTTTGTTCCAGCGATACCTGATACTGCTTAAGCTCAGCTTGTATAACGTGTGCAATCCTTGCTAAGTGGTTATTAGTTAAATGAATACTCTCTTCTAGGTGTACGAGTAATTTTAGTCTTCTTGTTTTTTTCTTACCACCATATAAAAAATTCGTATCATCATTGTCAGTTAAATAGCGTTTATATTTCTCAATATATTGCAGTAACTCTTGACTATAGGGCAGTTTTAGATACGGGTGAGCTGTAAAACTAAAGTCTATAGCCCCTATGATGTTAGAAAACTGAGTATTGAGCTTGGGTAATATATCGGTTAAATAGGTTTTTAAATTGGTTCTGGAGTGACTTGAAAAAATAAGTTGATTAACGTCAAGACGAACGCTTTCTTGCGTTGTAGGTGAAGATAAAACAACTATTTTATAGGCTGGAAAGTTAAGCGCCCTTTGCTCGCGTGTTAATCCTTGGCCGCTAACAGTGGACAATATACTAGCATTGTCAACAATAAGGCGAGTTTCTTTTTTTCCATGCTCTAATGGCAAATCAACGGCAATAAAATCTTTTCCATGGTAATGGTATCTTCCAAGGGCTGAGTGATTAACTTCAGGATCATTTGGTTTAAGTAGTTGAGAAGATTGAAATGCCTGGGCAAGCTCATCACCAGTTTGCTCTGATAGAGTATGGCTATTATTTCTAAAAAAGTCTTTTAAGTCCCTAGAGCAAGATAGAGATGTATCTGTTGTGAATGGTGTGCTAACGATACCTTCTAAAATATTCCTTAACGTTTCTTCATGCTGTCCATCAACCGCATAGGTATTTCGATCAGCGGTTATTTTGCCTTCTATTTCTTCAATTTTATTGAGTAAGGCCAGTAACTCGAACTCTTTAGTTGCAGTATTTACAAGAAAGTCAGCTAAGAATTGATTGTAAATATCACTTTGAGTAATATTTTTTTTATCTTTGTTGATAACACTTAATAAACAATCAATGCAGCTATCGTTGATTTTTTCTTCAAATAGCTTTTGTGTGGCCTCATCTAAAATAGCAGTTTCTGAGCGCGTGTTTTTAGCACCATTTTTAATTTGTTGTTCAACAGAGAATACATACTCAGGGATAATTTCTGAGAGCTTGAATAATAGACTAACCAATAGCGCTTGAGTGCTCCCACTATCTGAGCTATTGACAAGCCGTCGTTTTATACTAAGCCATAAATATTTAACGCTCCAATGGCTTTTTTCCTCTATTCGAGAAGATAAAAGAAGCTCTCTTTCATGGTTCGCAAGACTTGTTATCATCTCTTCTGCACTGGTTGGAGATAAAGAGCGACAGAGTGCTATATGAGAGTGGACAGTGTCTAAATACTCATTAGCCTCAGTAATGAAATTAGGATTTTCGGTCATAAATAGACCAGTTAATATTATCAATAATGCGAAATATTATGCAGTATGCGCTAAAAAATTTCACCATTTTTTTTGTTAAAAAAAAGTTAAATATAAGCTTGTTTATTTTACGAATCAGCAATGATTACGGCGGTTGAGTTAATGTTTAGTTAATAATTCTGCTAAATTTAGTATAAGTTTTAATCAGAAATGTTGAGTGAGTATAAAATTAAGGATTATTATTCAGATAGGGGTATACTGGCTCTAGCGATAAGTATTGTCTTTTCACATTATGCCAAAAGAAAAACAGTTACACGTAACCATTGCAGGTCGTGATGATGGAAGATGGATGGCTGCAGTCTACGACCATTTAGCGATTTCAAATAAAGCCAATATACAAACTTACGTCGCCCATGATGGCGATATGGGCGTTCAAAATTTCACAAGACATATCGAAAGCGGTCTTTACGCTTTTAAGCATACCCCGATTGTGTTGCCAGCCAATGATTTTGGTCCTGGACTGCTTGTTTTGCCAGGAGAATCAAGAAAAACGCCTATCAAGCGTCCAGATGACTTATTAAGACGTAAGGCCTTTGAAAAAAAACTCGTTATAGATGCTCTAAAGCGAGGACGACCAATTTTGGCAATTTGCGGTGGAGGTTATCATTTATTTGAATTTTTAGGTGGAGCATTAGTCAGGGTTAAAGGCCATGACTATGGAGCAGCCTATCCTGATAAAGATTTAACACTAGATAAACATGGGCAGATTATCAACAATATTGCCGTTCATCAGGTAGAGGTCCGTGAGGGTACGCTGCTTCATTCCATGATGAATGCCCAACAACCTAATCCTAGGTTTGCTACCAATAGCATCCACTTGTTTGCCATCGACAGTGATGGGAAAAAAACTTTATGTTTGAATCCAACCCTAGGGGACATACCTCGTATATTTCATATTCGTGTGAGTGCAAAAGCCGATAAATCATGCTTAGCTCAAGAGATGGATTTAAATACACCAGAAGCATTTGAACTTTATTATCCAAGTAAGGATGATGCCGAATGTTTTGCTGCGCCTATGTTATCCACTCAATGGCATCTCGAAGCATATTCAGACGGCCCATCGAGGCAGATTTTAAAACATATGATAGAGGCGGGACGCACCTTTGAGCATAGGTTGGCGCTCAATAAGGAAATAAAAGCCTTAGGTTTTAATGCGCACCAATCATTTTTTAAAAATCAAAAATCACGACCTGAGACTTTAAAACCTTTAGAGGCAACTGAGCGCACGTTGAGAAAGTAAAAGTTTTGCGATACAGATGTTACTGTGATATTTTTGCTCATCAGAGGATAAAAAATTATAATTTAGGAGCCAAACTGTCATGCCTTTAAGACCGGTACCACCAGCACAGGCTGAAGAAACTACACCAACCATTTTTGAGTTTTTAGTAAAAAATTTACTTATTCGACATATTACAAGTACGAATCAAAAACTTGAAACCAGGGGAGCAAGTAACTTTTGGCGACTTAAGACTGCGCTAAGTTTTACCGATAATGTTCTTGCTGAACATAAACAGCGAGTTCATGAAGCTTGGGTAGCAGGCAATTTTAGAGATGAAGATCAGATGAAAAATCCCGCTTATGAGAAGCGGATGGGAGAGCTTGAAGCAGTTAGTAAGCTAACTTACCATGCTAATGCAGTAAATAAGGATTTGAGAGGAAAGCCTATTAATTTAACAAAAAGGGAAGGCTTTGCAAAAAAAAATCTTGGTGCTTTAGATGAGGAGCGAAAACAAGCGGCTTTAAAAGAAGTCTCAATATTACACGATGCTCTAAAGTCACTGATTGAGCACCGTAAAGCGCCAAACGATGGGCATACTCCAGACTTAATTAAGAAAGCAGAAGGGATCATTAACGCATTGTATACTTTTTGTAGCGAGTTAAATATTCTGGATAAACCATACGATAAAACTGATCCACTTGATATCTTTGCTTGCGCGGCTCTTATTTATCTTGTTAAGCGGCAGAATGCTCCTGAGCGTCTTCCACAGCAAAAACGTGATATTGTTTATACTGCTTATAAAAGAGCGGCAGGTACTTTAAAAGTATTTAGAGGCTCTGAGGAAGCGACATTTGAACAAAAAGCGGGTTTTGATGATATTTTACTAGCAATTGAAGAAGTTAAGTCGAAGAATGTGGATGCTTGCTCAGATAATTCATTTGTGGGCAAAGTTCCATTGAGTGTGATGATGTTTATTACTGTGAACTTACCGTTTAAAGTAACGCCTGGTGAAGGCTCGCTTAAGGAAATAATGAACTGGGCTGAGATTGAAGTATCTAATCTTAAAGAAGCTCATGATCATGAGCATCATATATCGACATCTTCTGCAATGAGCTAGACTAAAGCTTATTCACTCATGATGCTCTCACCAAGCTTTAGGGCATCGTGGTGACCGATATTAAAACGGTTGTTTTTAGCGTTTGTCAGAAGGATAACCGTTGACCCTAGCTTAAAGTGCCCTATCTCTTCACCTTTTTTGTATGTTAGCGATTGCTTTGCATAATCCCACCTAGTTATTCGTCCATGCCGTTTGATGTCTCCATGCCAAATAGTTGCAATAGTTCCAACTATCATGGCTCCGACCAAAATTAGGCATAAGGGACCGTGGTCAGTCGAAAACTCAATGATCAGGCGTTCATTTTTAGTGAATAAATCACTCTTATATTGAGTTGTTTGTGTGTTTACAGAAAATAATGCCCCAGGCACATAGATCATCTGTTTTAGTGTCACATCCATTGGTGCGTGCACACGGTGATAATCTTTTGGAGATAGATAAAGCGTTGCAAACTGGGCGAAGGTATAATTTTTAATTAATTCGGTTTGTTCGGCTAGTAAAGCACTTAATGTGTACTGTATTCCCTTAGCTTGTATTAATGAACCTTCGTTGATTTGACCGACTTGTGATGCGATACCATCTACCGGGCTTATCATTAGCGCTTCATTATTAATGGGTCTGAATTTAGGATTGATATGGCGTATAAAAAAGTCATTAAAACAATGGTAAGTATTAGGATCGGGTTTTAGCGCCTCCGTCATATTGACACCATAGGTTTTGATGAACCATGGAATAATTTTTTTAGAAATCTTTGAGGCTGCAAACCTACCAGCACAAACACTCAGAAGCTTTTGTGGAAGTAGAAATTGAAATATGACAAATAAACGAGAAAACACTAAAAAAACCAAAAATTTCCAAACCATCAATCCTATCATCACTTTGGTAAAAAATCGCTATTGAAATATAAAAAATATTCACTTAATCTGATGGCCATCAAGGAGTTAGACTGTTATCCCGAAACTTTTTTTAAAGCTTTGCTATAGACATTGTTTTATAAGTACTTAAGGGTCAATAGTAAAAAATAAGGATTTAGAAAAATGCCGCATAAGCCAGTTATCGCTAGCCGTAACAGCGTTCCTCGCTGGCCACTTTCCGATATTTTGTCTCTACTCTCAGTGGAGTATCGTGCCTCTTATACGCCAAAACAGTTGGCACAACGGCATGACATCATAACATTTAGAGCTAAAGTGAATTTTCATTCTGATTTTGCACCAGGGGGAAGTTGGTTTAATCCAGATAAAGCTCAAGCTTTTTCAAATTTAAATCAAGGTAGTTATCTATTTTCTGAGCGCTTAAAACCGTTACAAAAGCTTAGTACGAATAGCTTTCTTGTTGGTGTAGAAGAGCGTGCGAACCTCGCTGGCGATAAAATCGCGAGTCTTGCCAAGACTATCGGTAATAAGCTTATACCTTATTTGAAGCAGCTACCCTCTTGGCAGTATAACGATGTTTATCATTATTATTTTCATGATGTTCAACGTATCTTAGTTAAGATTTCAAGAACCGCAGACATCTTAACGGTAAAAGAATCCTTAGAAAAATTACATCAGTATATGAAAGATGTTGAACTTACCATGAGTCCAACAGATCCACTTCGGCTATTTAATGCCGAGCTTATCGACGATATTGATTCAAGTTTAATGCCGCGGGTTGAGTCCATTATTGAGTCAGGCTCCATTGTTGACATGATGAAAAAACAACATTTTCAAATTGGCGAGTTGTTAGAAGAAATGTCTGCCATAGAAACCTCAGCATATAGATTGGACTCAGCTTCCGCACATGCAAATTATTTATTAACGAGTGAAGAAGCTATTCCATCGCACCAAGCTCTTTTAGAGTGTGTTGAACGAACAACAGGGGAGTTAGTTGTTCGCAAATCGAAAGAGCAGGGCATAGAAAATCCTTTATACCGTCAAGAAGGTAATACGATTGAACCAGACGTATCATGGTTAGACTTATGCAAGCCAGGACACTTAATCACTTCTTTGAGTCATCAAGAGCGGCTTGATTATTTGAGGGCTGCTGATCATATTAATAAGCTAAATCAATATCGCTCAAAATTGCTTGATCTAATTAAAGCCGTTGAACATCATGGTGAGTTAACCGCCTCTATGTATTTTGATTCTGATATACAGTCACACTTTGAGGGTTTAATGAGAGAACTTAAAGCCTCTAGTGCTACTTTTGAGCGATTGAGCAAAGCAAATAGAGATTATAAACTGAAATTTTTAGGGCAGCTTTCTGCACCGACTTCTCGTATGAACTTTTTTGCAAATCTATTTTCAGAGAAAGATATGAGTGCAAAGCGGTTTATTGAAAATCAAGATAACCTAGAAAAAATCATGAATGGAAAGCGGGTTATTGATGCTATCAATGGAATTAAGGGCTCTCTTCAAACGGTTGCCACTAAGTTTTCTCAACTATCAAGATTAATTGCCAACGGAGATGAGCGTGAAAGAATGCTAGAGTCGGTTATTAATTTAAGACAAAATATCACAAGTCTTGTTGGGGAAAGTCGTCTACTTTACCCAGAGATTGAAGTCAATCTTCCTTCATTTGCATCTTTAAAGGCGATAGAACAACAGCAGGAAATTGAAGAGACAGTAGTAGAGGTAGAACTACCGTTAGATGATGATATAAGTTCTAGTGAGCATAGAGAGCTTGATAATTTGTCTGTAGATGAGGCATCGTTTGATGATTTAGTAGAAGGCGTATCATTTGACGATGGGGATGATATTTGTGTTAATGATGATGCGTTTGATGGTTATGATGATTCAGATCCGTTTGAATGTTTAATGGATGGCTCGGGAAATAATCACATTCCAGTTGTTATGCCCGCCGAGCCAATAATTCCTCTATATCAACCAGAGCAGATAGCAGCACCCAATATTCCGCTTATAAATGGCCCACAACCCTATCAAGCTCAAACACAGTACACACAAATGGCAGGACAAGCCGCATTAGGAGCGGTAGTTGGCTATATGATTTACCGCTTCTATTGCTGGTTGACGCATACAAAAACTAAAACAGGTGAAAAAAAGAAAAAAGAGAGTGTTAAAGTGAACCATCGTGTGTCACCAAAGTCACCTAAAAAGCTAAAATCAGTGCCATTGTCAATACTTAGAGGACAGGTGAAACGTGCTTTAGCTAGCTTATATGATAAAACAAATTTATCAGAAGACGATTTTAATACACTTTATACCTATTATGAAAATTTAGCCAAGCTTGCAAAAAATGCAAGGCTAAGAAAAAAACCTAGCATAGAAGCTATTCAAACAATTCTTTCTAAAGCAAAAGTACCTTTATCTCAATTGATGTACTTGGTTGAGATTTGGCAAAAGTTTACCTTGAACTCTCAGCAGAAACTTGAAGAGACAACATGCCTTAATAATTATATAAAAGTAGTCATGGAGTATGAGCCACAACCCTCAGAGCCATATACGGAAAATATACAAGAAAGTGACTTAGCTTATCTAAAGGCAAATGAAACTATTTGGACTATAGATTCTGAAAGTAGTCATCATCGCTTCTTCAAGCCTGTTAGTAAAGATGAAGAGGATTTAAGCGTAGAACAGTTGGCTACGCTAAACAATTAAAACCATGCATCTTCACTTCAATTTGGTATACATCAAGCAGTTGCGCTTAGTGCGCTTTCATTTGATGTGGCGATATCTTTTAATTTATCAACCAATCCTTTGTGAATAATGTCGATATTATTTTCCCAGTTAGCTTTTGTTTCAATAAATTTATTGATGTCTTCAATATTTGTATATCGAGTAAAATTAGTTGACTCTTGTACAGCGTAACGTGTTGCTAACGGTAACATGGTCTTTAGTAGCGTGGTATTAAATGAGGTAGAATCCCAACCGCCAGTGGAGAATAGATCATGTAACAGCTCGCATGGTTTTGTGGCTTGGGTTAGTAGTTTTTCTATTTGTTTTGTTCTATCAGAAACGGTGCTTGTCACAGCATCTTTTGCTGTGCTTGAAAAGAAACCACAAAAGGCTGCAACAGAACTAGCAACATACATACTGGGTCGACTTTGGTATTTTCCTAAGGCTATTCTTGCCATTCGTTTTAAGCCATCTAAATCTTGAGCGCTTGCCCACAAACCTAATAGTTCTTGAAGAATTTCGATATTTGCAGAATTCAAACTGAAGGTATTTCTTAAAGACGAGGAGGAGCTACTAGATATTATGGGGTTTCTTGGAAGAAAGTCTTGGTTTGCTCTGGGTAGTTCGGCTTTAAATTTACGTTCAGACTCATAATCTACAAAAGATACTTTATTAATAAGTTGGTGCAATTCGTTAAAGTGGCCTGAAAAGTCCTGATCAGTTGTTTTGGACAATTCTTGAATAGAGCTATCCGCTAGGAAAAATTCTTCCGCAGTATTAATGGCTAATCTAAATTTATCAATATAGCATTTGTTATCTTCAAAGCTTGGGCTCTTCAACTTCTCATATTCACTGGTTAGTTTACAATATTCATCTGAGAGGGTTGATAGTGCATCTATAACGGGAGAAAACTTTGTACTTGATGATTGCTCTTCAGCATCTTTTGTACGATTAACCAGTACCGTAGTACCGTTTATTTTTACTGTTTTCAAGACCGGCTTAGTTTCAGCCGTATCATGCATTTTAATTTTTTCTATGAGTTCAAGAATGACTGTAATACCATGATTAAGCGTTTGACGATTGCAGTCGCGCCATATACGTTGGAACTCATCTCGAATTAAAGAGATATCAAATTGCATTCCCCGAGGTAGGGAATTATTTTCAGCTTCAAAAAAGGCTATTGCATCGTCAAGTACAGTTGCTGCAGTTGGTTGTTTCCTAGGATCTAAGTACTCTCTAAACTCATCGCTTCCAACAATAGCAGAGTATAACTCACTATGCTCTGCGGTAAAGTATTGGATAAAGTGGTCTACAAAATTTCGCTCACTACCATCATGTTCATTATAAAACATTTTAGGAAGAAACTTCTTGACCATATTTTCTTTATTCTGGCGGTGATCGCTATCTATTTTTGCAAACTCTTCCAAGCCAAGAGGTATATCTTTAAGTTCTTTATTTAGCCGGGCAACAAATGAACGTTGCTGAAATGACAATAACGCGATTAATAGAGAAAAATGCATTTGCTCTCTGAATTTGCTGTTTTTCTCTAGATTACGAAAGTCTGTAGCGGAGGGGTTTTTTTTGTCCGTATAAATTTGTTCGTAAGTGACCCAAAAATGCGGCGTGTTTTCTGGAGCGCGAGAAGGAAAGTGTTTTAACTGTCCATAGCTAAGCTTTCCAAGTTTTGCATCAGCCACCTTTCCAAGAGGTGTCTTATCTATCCAACGCGGTGATTTTATGTAAGAAAGCAGCGGCCACCCGGTCATATCATTATCTATTTTAACGAGATAGTGTTGGCGTTTGTCGCCTTTTTCTACAGGAATCCAGCCAATATTATGGTTATGGAGGTCGTCTTCTTTTAAAAACCAAGATGCAACTAAGACACTGGCTGCATCACCCTCTAAAAGCTCACGTGTACCGGGAAGTTGAAGACTTGCAATATCTTCATCACGGCTTAACTCACTTTTTGATGTGACAAGACTTGTAAAGTTATTTAAAGCAATAGATACAGTTCCAACAATTTCGTTATTTTCATCAAATACCAGCTTTGATGTGGGCGCTCTATGTTGACCAAGAAGCATTTGATAACAAATACTAAAAGCGACCTCATATTTCGCAAGAAGGGGTGGATAGCCATCCTTAGTGGAGCAAGGCTTATAAAAAGCTGGAACGAGTTCTCCGTTTAAAGGGATTATGACTTTTTGCACATCATGGCCAGACTTGGTAACGCCCTTCTTTCCTTTAAATTGAAGCTGTTCTTTTTTAAGCGCGCCTTTTGGTAGGGTCATCTTTCATTATTATTATATTTTTCAGTCCTAATAGTTTAGTCAGAAAAAAATACATATTACAAGAAAAAGTTATAAATATTTTGTCAGGATGGAGTAATAGGGAGCATAGGAAAAAATAGGAATAAACTGGCTCCCCGGGACGGGCTCGAACCGCCGACCCAGTGGTTAACAGCCACTTGCTCTACCGACTGAGCTACCGGGGAAGTCAGGTGCGAAATAATAAGGCTTTTTTGTGGGCTTGGCAAGCGTTTGTTATTATGGTTTTCGTTTTTATTGAAAAAAGTAGATTTTTTTGGCCTAATGCAGCTTAAACGAGATAAAAACTAGAGGGATTGTGAGAGTTATCACCTTAAATGCAAATGGTATTCGTGCGGCGTGTCGTAAGGGTTTTTTTGACTGGCTAGATACACAAGATGCAGATGTGGTATGTATTCAAGAAACGAAAGCTCATAAAATTCAGCTGGATAGCCAATTTTTTCCAAATCAATATCATTGTGAATATGTTGATGCAACTAAAAAGGGATATAGTGGCGTTGCGATTTATAGCAAGACTTCGCCTTGTAATATCCAGAGCTCGATGGGGTATGCTTTAGCAGATGATGAGGGAAGGTATATTCACTTTGAGTTTGCTGATTTTGTGGTTGTTTCTTTATATTTGCCGTCTGGAACTTCAGGAGATGAACGCCAAGATGTGAAATATGCTTTTTTAGATGCACTTGATAATCATTTAAATGATTTGAAGAAAGGCTCCAAGCCAGTTATTTTGTGTGGAGATTTAAATATCGTTCATACTGAAAAAGATATTAAAAATTGGAAAAGTAATCAAAAAACTTCAGGCTGTTTGCCTAAAGAGCGAGCATGGCTTGATAAATTATTTGGCGAGATGGGCTTTGTTGATGCTTTTCGTGTCGTTAATCAAGATTGCGAGCAATATACTTGGTGGTCTAATAGAGGTCAGGCTTATGCAAAAAATGTTGGGTGGCGCATTGACTATCATGTGGTAAGCGAGACTTTAAAAGCAACTGTGAAACGTGCTGAAATTTTTAAAGATATCCGCTTTTCTGATCATGCTCCTTTAATTATTGATTATGAACTTTAAGATAATATCATGAGCTTAACGATTGCCTCCTGGAATGTTAATTCAATTAAAGTGCGCTTAGATCACGTCTTAGATTGGCTTCATCAAAATCCTGTAGATATTTTAGCGCTACAAGAAATAAAATGTTTAGATGAGCATTTTCCATTTGAACCGTTTATAGACGCGGGATTTGAGTTGGTTGTATCTGGGCAAAAGACCTACAATGGTGTAGCAGTGCTAAGCCGTCGTGATGCTGATGAAATCATAACGGATATCCCAGGCTTTTCTGATGATGAGCGGCGCTTACTTGCTGTAACAGTGGATGGAATACGAATATATAATGTATATGTTCCAAATGGACAGTCAGTTGATTCAGAAAAATATCAATATAAACTTGAATGGCTTTCTGCTTTCACAGCGTTTGTTGAACAAGAGCAGAAAACTTATGATAAGCAAATCATTCTTGGTGATTTCAATATCGCACCAGAGGATATTGATGTCTATGATGTAACAGCATGGCATGAGAGTGTACTTGTGAGCACTAAAGAGCGTAACGCCTTACAGTCACTATTGGCGTTAGGTTTTTATGATAGTTTCAGGTTGTTTTCAGATGACAAGCACTGTTATTCATGGTGGGATTATAGAGGTGGTCACTTCCAAAAAGGTGAAGGTTTGCGTATTGATTTAATTTTGGTTAATCAAATGGTCAAGACATTAGCTACCGAAGCTACAATTGATAAAACACCTAGGCATTGGCCTCGCCCATCAGATCATTGTCCGGTTCTTTTGACGTTATGAAGAAAAACATTCTGATTATTAATACCGGTGGTACGATAAGTTCTCTGCCAACAAAAACAGGGCTTATACCTAAATCTGGAGTTATGTCGGGCCTGCTTGAGAAACTCCAAGAATTAAAGCATCCAAAAATGCCAAAGTATAAGCTCATAGAGTTTTCTCCGTTAATTGATTCATCGAATTTAGATATTAATCATTGGCAAGAAATTGCATCGCTGATTAAAGAGCATTACAGTCTGTATGATGGCTTTGTGATACTTCATGGGACGGATACCATGGCCTTCACAGCCAGTGCACTTTCTTTTATGTTGGTCAATCTTGCCAAGCCAGTGATATTGACCGGATCGCAACTACCGTTATCTATTCTTAGGACAGACGCAAAAGATAATATCATTACTTCACTATTACTCGCGAGCAGTGGTCGGCTACATGAAGTAGCAATTTATTTTAATCAAAAATTACTTCGTGGTAATCGTGCTCAAAAGATTAGTAGTGACGAGTTTAGTGCGTTTGCCAGTCCTAACTGTGAAGTGTTAGCGACTTGTGGTATTGATATCAAGTGGAACAGAAAAATTTTATGTCAAAAACCACAAGATGATTTTCACTATGAGACAATAGAGCCGCAACGTATCGCTATTTACCGTTTGTTTCCTGGCCAAGATGAGCGCTGGTTAGAAGTTATTTTAAGGACACCCTTTGATGCCTTGATTTTACAAACTTACGGGAGTGGTAATGCACCTACTAGAAAAAGCTTCGTCGATTTACTAATGCATGCAAGTACTAATGGCGTGATTGTCTGCAACGTCAGTCAGTGTCAACAGGCGTATGTTGATATGAGTGCATACGAAACCGGGCATTTATTGCAGCAGGCAGGTGTGATTTCTGGATATGATATGACAATAGAGACAGCGCATGTAAAGTTGTCTTATTTATTGAGTCACTATAACGATAGTGAAACCATCAAGAGACTGATGCAGACCAATTTAAGAGGCGAGCTAACGCCAAGAGAGGATAAGTAGCCTCAGAGACTAGAGGTCATATTTATTCTAGTCGTTTTTTCTTTAAACCAAAATTATTTTGGACTTCAGATTCACATATAATAACGAGAGACTAAGATGAAGGTTGTAATCACTCCTCAAAAGTTAAAAAATTATTATCAAGATCACCGCTTACAGGTGAAGGTTTTTGCTCTTTTATTGCTTTTATTTCTATTGTTTTTGTTATTGTATGCGACAGTTGGAACGAGTATTCCATTATTCATTGCAGCGAGCTCAAAAGTTGGGTTGGGATTTGGCTTTTTAACAACCATAAGCACGCCTGCAGCATCATTTATCAGTGCTCTCAGTATTATTGGCCTGACTTATGCAGTGGTTGAGGCCTGCTTACTTTTAAAGGCGGTGTTTAAAAATTTAGGTAGCTGTCTTTTTAAAAGAAAAGCGCCTGCTTTAGTGCCTGATACTATAGGAGATGATGAAGAGAGAAGTACACGCCACCACTCAACGACACGAATGCTGAGTCGTATGTCGAGCACAGCTAACTTGGAGACTCTCGAAAGTATCCATGAAGGTGAGGCGGATCATCCACACGATGGATCTCTTAAACCAGATACAATAGTTAACTTAATACCAAATGATCAAATATTTTCAACTGAGGAAGGAACTATTAATGCCGTTGGCTTCGCCTAAAAGAGCGCATAACAATAGTGATCGATGAGTAAAGCAACAAAAAGTATCATTAAATAGACGATAGAAAAACGAAAGCTTTGCATCGCTATGCGTGGCTTGTCGGTTCTTAGTAAACGTAGAGACCACTGTAAATACCGTATGTTTAATAAAGTTGCTATCGCCAAGTACACATAGCCAGACATACCAATGATGAAAGGCATGGTTGTGACAAAAGCAAGCATTACAGTATAAAACATGACACTTAGCTTTGTGTAGCGCTCTCCATGAGTGACAGGAAGCATTGGGATATTAACACGCTTGTAATCTTCAAAACGATAAATCGCTAAAGCCCAAAAGTGTGGGGGCGTCCACGTGAAGATGATCATGACTAACAATAAAGCGTAAATGTCTATTTGATTCGTAATGGCTGTCCAGCCAAGAAGAGGCGGTGTTGCGCCTGCCAAGCCACCAATGACGATATTTTGTGGTGTTGCACGTTTCAAAAAAACCGTATAGACAATGGCATAACCTATTAGGGTACTAAACGTTAAAATTGCTGTTAAGGTATTTACAAAGTAGAGTAAAATCCATTGACCAATCAGTGCCAAGGTTAAAGAAAAAAGAATCGCCTGTTTAGGTGTCACTTTTCCTCTAGCAATAGGGCGCTTGTGTGTTCGTATCATTATTGCATCAATATGCCTATCGATAATATGGTTAATTGCCGCAGCGCTTGATGCGCATAGAGCAATGCCTAAAAGGCCCATGATCATCAGTTTCAAGTTAGGTATTCCGGGCACCGCGAGAAACATACCAACCACAGTTGTTAGTAGCATTAATAAAACAACTTTTGGCTTACAAAGTACTAAGTAGTCGAAGAACCTCTGTGGTAAGGAAATTTTAGCCTTACTGGCAGCTAGCAAGCTCATGAGGATTCTCCTTGATTAAATGCATAGTAATTTAATGTCACCATACAAAGTAGTAATAAAGCGGCAACGCCATTGTGTAACACAGCATTTGGTAAAGGTAGTGCGTAGACAACGTTAATCACACCTAAGGTAAACTGCAAGCAGACAACAAACATCGTGATGCCAGTGATTTGTTTTAGAAGCCTTAACTTATATTGATGTAAATAACCACATAAAAATAATACGTATCCAGCAGTAACGATGGCACCGATTCGATGAGCAAATTGAATGGTCATGCGCGCAGTACTATCTAGAGAACCACCTTGATAGTTTGGCCCTAGAGGTGAGAATATATTGAAAGCATGATAGAAATTTAATGAAGGTATTAACTCACCATTACAGTATGGGAAACCAAGGCAACTAATGCCAGCATAATTAGCGCTGACCCACCCTCCAAGAATGACTTGGCCGATACAAATAATGAGCCCAAAAAAAACTAGTTTTCGTTGTTTTAGTAATGGCAACAGTGTGTGTTGTTGACCTAAAGACAAAAAGAGCCACCAAAGCGAGCAAATTAAGGTAAAGCCACCTAATAAGTGAGACATGACGACCACAGGGAGAAGCTTTAATGTGACTGTCCACATACCCAGTAAGGCTTGAAAAATCACCAATGCCATAAGAAAAAGAGGCGTTATCAATGGAAAATTTTGATTTTTAATACGACTTCTTATTGAAAATACACCAAAAAAAAGGATGATAAGACCAAGTGTGCCAGCAAAATATCGGTGAACCATTTCAGTTAAGGCTTTAGTATATTCGATATGTGTATCGGTCTTTGCTAAGTGCTTTGTGACATTCACATTAATATGTCCGTAGCATCCGGGCCAGTCAGGACAGCCAAGGCCTGCATCAGTAAGGCGTGTGTAAGCGCCAAGCATAACCACAAAAAATGCTAAAAAAACAGCAAGTAATGAGATATATAAGAATGATTTTTTCATGAATACAGCTGATAAAAATTTAAGCTAGGTATTATACCCAAGATATCTGACAATGCTAAGTTTTGAGCTTTGATAAATTCTCGTCAGTTAATTTTTACTTCTTCGTAATAGAATGCTCTATTATCTCAGTCGTAAAAATCAAATGACAAAAATTTCTCTTTGCTCAATGAGTTACAGGAGGGGTACTTAATATAAAAAAGGTTAGGTTACGTTAGGCAATAAACATTCTTCACTATTTAGAGATGAAAGCTTGAGCCATAGTTACTCTACGGCGAAGTTTTCAGCTCTAAATAGTGGTGAATGATTGCAGCCTAAAACTAGCATTGTCAGATATCTTGGGAATGTACCCAAGATATCTGAGGATACTAAGTTTTGAGCTTTGATAAATTCTCGTCAGTTAATAAAAAGAATCAGTGAGGTTGACTTAAAAGTTGCTTAATGTTTGTCCCGTCTGTTTTTGATATAATCACTATTTAATAGAAAACTTCTGGAATCAACACTATGGACCCTTATAAAATATCTTCGATGCTTGATGATGTCGAGAAAGTATTAGTTTTTAGAAAACCAAAAAATTTGTTTGAAATTAGTTTTGAAGACGCACAACGGATGGATGAGCAAATTTCTATAAAAGCGAAAGCATCCAAAGAAGCATTAAATGTCCTCTTTAAAGAAAAAAAACTAACTATGTTTTCTGATAATCAAGATGAAAGTATTCAGGCCTATTATGAATTTCGTATCGAAAATGCTAAAGAGTTTGCAAGACAAGGTTTACATCATAATGCATGTCAAGAAGTCCACACATTACTAACTAGTGGAGTCAATGCCCAATATGTAAGCTTCGAGGTGCGAAATGAAGCACTCAGTCTTTTAGTAAAATATGCGCAGGATATTGATAGCAGAGAGTATAAGCAGTCTGCTTTTGATCTTATGGATAAGTTGAAAGTGCCTGTAATTGTTGAGTTAAAAGAACTTTTATCCGATGAGCTTTTTAACTCGCAAGAGGCAGAGCAAAGTATGGCACTTAGCTAATCTACCCTATAGTCAAAGAATGCTTTTATGATAGTTGCCCAGAATAAATTTGGGCAGCCATTATTTTAAAAAACTAGTCAAAAGCCTGAAATTTTTGGGAATATACCCAGTCTATCCTATCTACCTATTTACAGCACTTTTCAAGTGGACTTAAATATTCAAGTAAACGTTTAAAATAAGCTTCATTCCATAAATTTGCATGCCCAAGTTGCTCATAAGCCCAAAGTGTTTTTTTGCCTTGATACTTTTGATAAAGGGCTTCACCTTGCTTAAAGGGTACGATTTTATCAACTTTTCCATGCACAATAAGTAAGGGTACCTTAAAATGATTAATTCGTTCTTTTGATGAAAACTTATCAATAGGTGTTAGAAATTTTAAAAGCGGGTAAAAGTGATTTTTCATATCAATCATTGATAGATAAGGCGACTGTAAAATCACACCGCATGAATTAAACTCTTCAGCCATTTTTGTTGCGACACCAGAGCCTAATGAATAACCGTAAATAACATAACAATGATGATGTTTATTTAAAAATCGCATGGCTGCGCGAGCATCCTGATATAAACCAAGTTCAGTAGGTGTTCCTGGATTTCCAGCATACCCTCTATAAGTAGTGATCAGTACACCATAGCCTTTTTTGATTAAAGAGGTTGCTAGGGGCATCGATTTTGCCACACTACCACCATTACCATGAAAAATAACCATGGTTAGTTTTTTATTCTTTGGCGCCTTATACCAAGCATATAAACTCAAGCCATCTTTTGTGTGCAGTGTGATTTCAGTTAAACCAAAATTTGGGAAGCTATGTAAGCTTGGTTTTTCTTTAGGAGGAATATAAATAAATGTGCGCTGATACAGCCAATAATAACCTGATATTAGGAGAAAAATGGTGATAACGCCTAATAGCAATTTCATAAAATATTCCTCTAATCTTTTAGTTGGTTGTATTAATTTTTAGTTAAAACATTCTGCTAAAAAGTTCTCGGTAGCAATTGCTGAGCGCTTTGCTGCAGTTTTATCATAAACGGTACCAAAGTCTTTATCATTCGCTAAAGGATTAGTAAATGCATGAAGCGTTTGTCCATACGCGTGCACTTGCCAGTCACAGCCAGAGGTTTCCATTTCTTCACAAAAGATACTAAGCACCGTTGGAGTAACCATTGGATCAGCATATCCATGTATTGCAAGAATACTCGCTTTGATTTGTACGCAAGATTTAATATCTGGCGCACTGAGTGCGCCGTGTAGACTGACTACACCTTTAATATCTGCGCCACTTCTTGCAAGATCTAGTACACATAAGCCACCAAAGCAAAAACCAATAGCCGCAATTTTTTGTGGATTAACTTCTTTTAATTGTCTACAGGCGTTTAAGGCTCCTTTCATTCTATTTAGGAGCTCTTTTCTATTTTCAATAAGCGGGGTCATTAGCTTTGCTTTTTCATCATTATTACGGCCATTTTTTTTCTGGCCATACATATCTACAGCAAAGCCAATGTAACCAAGCTCGGCCAACTTTCTAGCCTGCTCTTCAGCAAAGGGATTTCGACCAGTCCAGTCGTGTACAATCATCACCAGGGGTTTGGGCATCGCGCTCTTCTCATAAGCGATATAGCCAATTGCGTTTGTATCACCTGCTTTGTATTCAATGTCTTTAGTTATCATGAGTTCCCTCGTTCATAGGTAATAAAATCATAGTCATAAGGATTTTTTTCGTCTTTGTTATGAGACTCTATAGATGTGATTTTCCATTCATCTAATGAAATATTTGGAAAAAATGCATCAGCGTTAAATTGGTGATGAATTTTGGTAATATACAACTTATCAGCAAGCTCAATTGCTTGGGCGTAAATTGATGCCCCACCGATGATCATGGTTTCGTCACTACTAGAGAGACTGAGAGCGTTTTCAAGAGAGCTGGTTATGGTTACTCCAGGTATGAATAAGCGAGTGTTTCTTGAAACAACAATATTAGTACGCTTTGGTAGAGGTTTGCCAATAGAGTCGTAGGTCTTTCTACCCATAACGATCGTTTTATTGAGTGTTATTTGTTTAAAATATTTTAAATCAGCGGGCATATGGCAGAGTAATTCATTGTCCTTACCTAAACCCTGGCTCTCATCAATAGCGGCAATTAAGCTAATGGACATAGTGCTTCTCCTTAAGCAATAAAGCGTGGTTGATTGCCATTAATAGACTGTGCTCATTGGCCTTGCCAGTTCCTGCTAGTGATAAGGCAGTACCATGATCGACAGATGTGCGAATAAACGGCAGGCCTAAAGTCACATTAATGGCTTCGCCAAATGCATCATATTTTAAAACACTTAACCCTTGATCATGATACATTGCAACAAATACATCTGTAGAGTCTATATTGGTTTTAGAAAACATCGTATCAGCTGGTAGAGGGCCTGCAATAAACTCACGGTTAAATTCATCTAACACAGGATTGATGATATCGATTTCTTCTCGTCCTAAGAAGCCTCCCTCTCCCGCATGAGGATTAAGTCCTGCCACTAACACCTTTGGATGGCTAATTCCATATTGTTGTTTAAATGCATTTAGAATGATAGCAATGGTTTGGCGTACCTCATGTTTTGTTATGTGTTTTGGAACATCCTTCAAAGCTAGGTGTGTGGTTACCAGAGCTACTTTCATTCGCTTTGAAGCGAGCATCATGACAACTTTTTTGGTTTGTGTTTTTAGCGCTAAGTATTCTGTATGTCCAGTAAAAGATATACCTGCTTGGTTAATTATTTCTTTATGTACAGGGGCTGTCACTAATCCAGAAAAATGACCTGCCTGGACTTGTTTAATGCCAATATCTAATACATCTAATACGAAAGCGGCATTTAATACATCTAGCTTACCTGGAGTGACGGTGGTAGCTAATGGGGTATCAATGACGGTACATTGACCTTTTATGGGTAAAAAGTGCTGAGGCTCGTAGGGGACAAAAGTGATGTCGTTTCCTAACATTTTTGCGCGATCTTTAAGAAGCGCTAAATTTCCAACAACAACAGCATCTAATGCTCTTGCTGCAAACGCTTTTATGATAATATCAGGGCCAATACCAGCGGGTTCGCCGCTGGTGATGATAACACTCATGCTAATGCTTTATCTTCGATATTAATATAGGCGTTTGCCCTGAGTTCTCTTAGCCATTTTTGCATGGCTTCATAGAATTTTCGACGGTACAAACCCTGGCGTATCATCTCATGCTGATAGGCTTTAGAGTCGTCAACTAGCTTTCTTCCTTCGACTTTAATTAAGTGATAGCCAAAGTCAGTTTTAACAATATCACTCATTTGTCCAGGTTTTAATTTATTCATAGCATCTTCAAATTGAGGTACAACCTCACCTTTATGTACCCAACCAATATCACCACCGTTTGTGGCGCTTTGTGGATCCATAGAAAACTGTTTAGCCAGTTTTTCAAATGATTTTCCTTGCTTTATCTGTAGAGCAATGGCTCTTAGACGTTCCTTGACTTGGTTGTCTAACTCACCAGGAGCAACTCTTAATAGAATGTGTCGCACATGTGTTAAACGTATGGCAGCATGATTCGCTTGTTTGGAGCTTTTAACGAGCTTAATGATGTGAAGACCATTGGGAGCGCGAATTGGTCCTTTGATATCGCCAGGCTTCATATGAGTAACTTCAGCTGCAAAAATTTCAGGTAATTCTGAAAGTTTTCTAGTGCCCAGATCACCTCCCTTAAAGGCAAACTCATCACTAGAGTAGGTAATGGCTGCTTTAGAAAAATCGTCACCTTTTCGTAAGGCTTTCAGTAATGACTGAGCCTTTTCCTGCGCTTTTTTGAGTGTTTCAGGACTAGGTGCTTCAGGTAGGGAGAGAAGAATATCTTTTATATGATATAATTGTTCACTTTGGGTAGACTGAGTTTTTGCAAACTTATCTACTTCTTCATCAGATACTAAGACATTACCTACAGCGCCTTGTTGTAGTTTTGCTATGATTAATTCCTTTTTTAGATCTTCACGGTAACGTGCCCAGTTAAGCCCTTGTTGAGAAAGTTTACTTTGGAGCTCGCTGACTGTGATGCGATTTTGTTTAGCAACTTTTTTAATGGCGTCTTCAACTTCTTTAGCAGTGACTCGCAAGTCGTATCTTTTCGCTATTTGTAGTTGCAATTTGATATCAATGAGCCGTGATAATACCTGTTTTTTCAAAATGTTATCGTTAGGAATTGGCTGTCTCTGTTTGGAGAGTCTGTCTTTAAGTGTTGCCACTTCATCGTTAAGCTCAGAGTAGGTTAAGACATCATCATTAACCACCGCAGCTATACCATCTAACTTTTTGGCAAAAGACAAAGAAGTTAATAGGCATAACCCTAAAAGTATTAGAAACTTATAACGCTTGAATATCATGAAACACCTTTATTAAACACTATAATTTAAACCCTTGATGGAATTGGTCTACGTAACTTGGCATAAACGTACGTATATCACTTACTCGACCACTTTCAACATTTGCAAGGCCTTTAAATACCACCTGTAATGAAACGCTTTGGTTAAATTCAGGGTTACCACTAGCCGTATAGGAGAGATAACTTCGACCCGCTAGAGCTCTTAAGGCTACACAGCAGCTATCATACTCTACTCCTGCAAAATACATGGGAGAAAAGTGCTGACTAAAATTATATGCAACTGCTCCCAATGCATGCCAATGAATAGACAGTGGCCATGCATAGGATAATCGAATTTGACTCAAATTGGTATTATTAAATACACCGCTGCTCAGGTTGATAGGGTCTCCGTTTAGCAGATACCCATAAGAAAAGTTAACAATATGATTGGTTTGAGGCTCGTAGTGAATATTAAGTAACGTATTGTTTAATTGCTTTTTTTTGGTGTCCCACGCAACATTTGCTAACACAGATAGACTATCTGTTATCCCTAACTCTCCCTCTGCCATCATGGGGATAAAGCCTTTTTGACGAGAAAGGTAGTTAAGTCTAGTTTCATTATCTGTACAAGCACTATTGGCAGCATCAAAGCATAACGTGACGTGTTCATCATGAAAGCGATAGCTTCCACCTAGGCTTAAGCGTAGTGACTCATGCCCATCGTTAAGCCATCTTGAGGTGAGACCAAAAGAGAGGTGATTCGCATCGCCAATACGATCAATACCCGAAAATCGGTTCAACCTAAATAGTTGATTAAAACTTGGCTGTAAATAGGCTGAGTCAAAGACTGGAATATCAGATTGGCCTTGATAGGGCACATATAAATAAAAGAGTCTAGGTTCTAGTGTTTGTAGATGATTCTCATCGATACTTTTATATAAAACATTTTGCCAGTCTAAGGCGCTTTGTAACAAAGCACGCGATATTGATTTGTTTTGATTTTGATAATGACTTAGAGAATACGACGTTAAAGGCAAGCCAAAAGTTGGCCTGAAGCGCCCCAAAGATGTTGCCCAATTAAAGCGTAAAATTGGATATGCATTTGCTCTTAGCCCTTCTGGAGTAGTGTTGGGATTAGCTCCATCCCAGTCTAAATGTTGGATATCGGTAAATAGTTTAAAATTTGCATGCAAGGGTAGATCTAAATAGACGCCAGTTGCTGATACTTTAGGGCTTCGAGTATAGATATTAATCAGCGATGACTCATTAAAAGGATGCAGTGTTTGGTAGCGTCCGTAAAGAGCGCTTAAGTGCCAATGAATGTTGTTATAACCAAGCTCAAACTCTTGAGGGAGCTGATTAGAGGTTAAGCGAAAGCGATTTTGAAAATCTTGAAAATAATAATCATCAGATACTTTTTGATAGTTGATATGAGCATAAGCTCCGTTCTCCCAGTGATTATTAGACTGTAAACGTATGGCATAGCGACTATTATCTAATGATAGCAGGCTAGGATAGGCCGTACTATTTTGTGATTTAAAGTCTTTAAATGCTTTATCATTGGCTAGATAGTCAATGTCCAATAGGCTTTCAGAATGACTATTGATATATCGAAACTCAGCACCAAACATAAGGCCGCGCTTTTGTAGATACTTTGGCAGAAGTGTTACATCATAATTGGGTGCTAGATTTAAATAATACGGCCATTGAAAAATCGCGCCACTTTGAGAATTGCGCGTAAATTTTGGCATTAAAAAACCACTTTTCCGTTTAGCATCGAGAGGGAAACTTAAGTAAGGTGCATAAAATAGTGGTATATCGTCGACATAAAATGTCGCGTCTTTTGCAAAGCCTTTTGATGAAGTTTTATTTAGCTCAATTTTACCTGCTCTTAATTGCCAATACACATGATTGGGAGCGCAGGTTGTATAGCTTGCATGCGTAAATTTAAGCAGTCCTGCATGAGGTCTTTTAACCATGCAAGCCTTCCCCCATGCTGCTTGTGGCTTAGACTGTAGTAAGTATAAAACATGGTGCATTTCACCGTAGCCAGAGTCTGGAAGATAACGAACTTTATTTGCTTTGATATATTGAGATTGTTCAAAAAATGTTGCTCTACCTTGTAAGATAATTTCCTTTGCATGGTTGTTTTTAGACTTAACTGTAATGGAGTCTCCGTGAAAGGCCTGTTTCCCTTTTCTTGCTTTAATATGGCCTTTGGCAACAAGTGTACCTGACTTTAGAGAAAGATAATCAGCATTATCAAGTATAAAATCTGGAGCGAACGAGACATCGTCGGTGCGGAAGTGGCCGCCACATAGCGAAGCGTTATCAGGAACCCATTGAAGTTTATCTAAATGATGCTCATGAGATAGATTACTATCAAATAGTTGGCACGACTTATAGGTGCGGCTACTGCCATCATTACTCGCGGCAATTGCTGAAAAAAGCAGGCTTAAAGCAATAAAAACGGATGCAATTTTGCAAAAGATTCGTCTAGAATACAAAAATCTTTCCTAAAGAAAACAATATATAGGGCGAAAAGTATAATATGAATTATAGGAAATAAAAAATGACGGTTTGGAAATAATGAGTGATTTATCTCGTTATCAGCAAATTCATGAGTGGGTGAAGAACTGTTTTGATAGCTCTGAGATTATATTGAGCCCGCTAAAAGGTGATGCAAGCTTTAGACGTTATTATCGTCTAGCTTTGGATAATAGTCGCTTTATCGTTATGGATGCCCCGCCAAAAAAAGAGTCTATCAATCAATTTATCAAGACAACGCAATATTTGTCATCATTAGGCCTAAATGTCCCTAAGGTGTTTCATCAAAATGCGTCCATTGGCTCGTTAATATTGTCGGATTTTGGTGATAGTGACCTATCAACTAGCATTCAAACATTAAATATTGAAAAGTTATATCAAAAAGCGATTGATTCGTTAGCGATTTTAAGTCGTGCGCACGACATTCGTACCTTTCCAAGTTTTAATCAGTCACATATTAAAAGTGAACTCTCTTTGTTTGATGAGTGGTTTTTGAAAAAGCATCAACATATTGATGATGTCAGTCACCGGGAGGTTTATGATTTTTTAATCACTGAAATTCTTAAGCAGCCTACCGTTGCGATACATAGAGATTTTCACTCAAGAAATTTAATGCTTTGTGAGTCAGGTGAGATAGGCATTATTGATCATCAAGATATGATGCAAGGGCCTTTAAGTTATGACTTGGTATCACTACTTAGAGACTGTTATCAGTCATTTGACGAGCCGTTTATTAATCACATGATTGATTATTACTTGAGTCAAATCGATTATCCAGGTGATGATTTTCGTTATTATTTTGATTTAACGGGTATTCAGCGCCACTTAAAAGCCATAGGGATTTTTTGCCGGCTAAATTACAGAGACAAGCACTCAAGTTATCTACATTATATTCCCAACACTCTTAACCAAGTTTATGAGGTCAGTAAGCGTTATTTGAAGCTTAAGCCGTTATCTGATTTGATAAGGAGGCTAAGATGAAAGCCATCATTTTAGCGGCCGGAAGAGGTGCTCGCTTAGCACCCTTAACTGATCATACCCCGAAGCCGCTTATTGAAGTGGATGGTCAGTCTCTGATAGAGCACCATATTAATAACTTAGTGAACAGTGGGATAAAGGAAATTATTGTAAATGTTTCATATTTAGCGCAACACATTGAAGATAAACTTGGAGATGGTTCACGATATAGAGCAAGTATTCAATATTCTAGAGAGCCTCAGGGCGCTTTAGAAACGGGAGGAGGTATTGTTAATGCACTGTCTTTACTTGATGATGAGCCATTTGTTGCAGTGAATGCAGATATATATACGGATTATAACTTTTCATATTTACCTCCATTAGATGGAGACCTAGCACACCTAGTCTTGATTGAAAATCCTAAACATAATCCACATGGTGATTTTTCTTTAGATGTTAAGAGTAAGTTATGTAAGCGAGAAAATAAGAATGCCTATACATATAGCGGTATCGCCTTATATAGTCCGGAGTTATTTGCCGGTTTCAAAGTATCAAAATACTCTATTGTACCTATCATTGAGCAGGCATCTAAAAACAATCAAATTAGTGGAACCGTCTATAAAGGGCTGTGGCACGATATCGGTACCACTGAGCGCTTAAATCTTTTACAATCTATGGCAAAAAAAAGTTGAAGTTACTTTTTGTTTTTCTTTTGATAAATTTCTTCTCGGTTTATTGCGACATCTCTAGGTGCTTCGATACCAAAAGCATATTCGTCAGGATTCTCTTTGTTTACTAAAAGAGTCATCTTTACTTTTTTACCGTCAATTTCTATGACAACCGATTCATTGTAGTCTAGAGATAATAACTCCATTGCTCATCCTTTGTATGCCTGTTGTTTAATCTGAATATATGTTCAATATAATTAAAACTATAAAATAGTTACAATTATCCTGGCTATAAGAACATAAAGCCATAATAAAATCCATACCTCTATACCCCTATCCTTCCGTAATGCACGTTTTTAAACTTCAATATTTCCTGTGACCTAAAGAGATTAAATTATCGTAATAGACTTTGTTATTACTCAAATTTAATCTCTCTATCCACAGGTAAATCTCTTTGTCTAACGTTATAGACAGTTTTAATAAATCTTATAGTTAGCTTGTAGGTTAAGCACAGTCAAATATTCAAGGTTTGGATTTTTCAATTGAGGAATGGTTATTCCATTCCAATTGAGAAATCCAAAGATTGAGGATTTGACAACGCTCAAAAGCATGCATTATGAAAGGATAGGGATATATCGTTTCATCATGCATGGTTCTAGTTATTAAAAATGAAAAGACAGGGGTATACCTCAGGGTATATATTGGAAGACTAAACTTGTTTGTTTTGACGATTGATTTGTCACTCCTTTCGTGGTGCGCCGTTTTTTTCTTCTATCCGTATTTTTGCTCGCCGCTTACGTCTTTTCTTTTGTTTTATTATTTTTTCATTCGCAAGTGTAGAAGGACTCTTTGCGTTGCTTAATCGTTCACAAAGCATGCGGCGAGCAAAGAAGCGATTATCAGCTTGTGATCGCGTCTTGTCACATTTGATGATGGTTTGACTGGGAAGATGTTTTAAAATAACTAAACTTGCAGTGACATTTCGCTTCTGACCACCAGGCCCACTGCCGCGAACAAATTGCTCTTCTAAGTCCTTTTCATTAATACCTAATGTTTGCATGAGCAGGTAAAGCTCATGCTTTTTTTTATCACTTATCAAGCAGAAGCTTCCGCATTCATTGTGATGGGCTCTATAACATCTTGCTCTTCACTACTCGCAAGTGCATGCAATTTTGGTGCAATAATCCACATGATTAAAGAGATAGCTAGCGTACACAAACCTATTTCAAGAAATACAGTGCCATATACATTTAAACTGTCTAAGCCTATGGAAACATTTGATGGATGTGTTAATGAGGCAATGTAAGCTCCGCTAAATCCTGCTATCGATGAAGATAAAAACCACATACCCATGATAAAGCCTGTGATGGCAGGAGGCACTAATTCTGCAACCATGGCGACGCCTAGGGCGCTTACCAAGAGTTCACCGACACTTTGAAAAAGATAGCTTAAAACCAACCACCAAGAAGAGACCTGATATGTTGAGCTTGCAAAAAATTTTGAGGAATATAAAACAATAAAAGATACGCCACATAAGGTCATACCTAGGGCAAATTTATGCGCAGTTTTCGGCATTTGTCCAGCTTTAAAAATTTTTCCATAACTATATGCAAGCACTGGGCTCATGAGCATTATCCATATGGGATTTAATACCTGAAATGTTTGAGGGTTTACTTTTATTCCGAACAAATAAGGCGTTACATGGTGAATGGCAAAAAAGTTAATTGATGTGGGCATTTGCTGATAAAGTGTAAAGAAAATAATTCCTTCAAGCATTAATACAAAGGCTACAGTCATT
>JAUICE010000069.1 GCA_030428185.1 Gammaproteobacteria bacterium | reverse complement strand
GATATTAAGAGAACTATAGAAAAACCTATTTGGTATATGGTGGATATAAAATTTAAAGAGAAGTTTCCCAAAGTGATAACCTTACAGAGCCTTAAGTTGTATCCAGAGTTAAGTGATATGAAATTACTTCAGAAAGGGAATAGATTATCAGTGATGCCAGTGTTGCCAAAGCATTGGGACTTTATTATGTCACTTTAATAAATGGGTATATAGGAGCTATGAGTAAGCACAACGATAAAAGGCATTCACGGCTAATGGATATGTACGATACAAACCAAACTGACTACGCTTGGTTTTTTTGAATGCCTCACAAGGTGTTTGTGTGATCATGCAGTTATGATAGTGGTATAAATAGTATTGATATTGCCCATAGTTACTGTCATGACTTTTTGTAATATATTGATAGCAAACGTAAAAATTGAAGTTTCTTGGGTGGTTCGCTGGCGTCAAATCTCTCTCTTTAGCAATAGCTGAAAGTGATACGAGTAATAGTGCACATGATAATTTTTTAAACATATAATCTAATTTTATATGGAAATCCTTTTCTAAAGTCTATGCTAAATTGGAAGCTCTTTCTAGGTGTAGACGTTATTATTGTCGAATATGTCGCCATCGCTTATCTCGCACCATTTTGAGTAAAACGTAGTGTTTTTTGATAAGTATATTTTTCAAACAATCATGTGTATTATCTGCAGGCAAAACAGGTTCAACGTATAGGTAGCTCATCAATTATGAAGCCACTATTTATTGCTTCTCTTCATCTTGATAAAAATAAGTTGCACCATTTCTTTAAAAAAAATAAAAATAACTTATTTTCTATTTTAAGTTTACTTCGACAAGGACTAGCTAAACGCTACGACTCTAAGTCGCTTGTTTGGTCTCAGTCGATGTCTACATATAAACAAATTTTATGCGTACTGCATAATTTTTATATGGGAGATAATACATATAGGGAGCAATTTTTACTCGTTGTAGAAGAGCTTGTTTTTGCATTCTTTACTGAAGAAGAGCAAGAGTTTGTACTTGAGTTTTTACTTTTCGGCGATCAAAGTCTTGTTACTTATGTAAAAGATGAACATGATTTGAAAAGAGGAGATAGCTCTGTATATCCACACTTTAGAATAAATTATCCTCAATCGAGGGTTTTGCCTAAAAATATATCTAAAATTTTAAATTACTTGCAGGTATACACAAAAAATCTATATTTAGGCAAAAAAATACAAGAGGATTTGAGCGAGGAACTATTTCTATTTAATAAAAGTATCGCCTTAAAGGAATTGGATAGTGAGTTGAATTTTAGTCAAATGATTCAAACTAAATTGATGAAAGAAGAAGCTAAATTTTTTAATAAAAAAGCACTCATTTATCATGGTGTTAAAACATTTTTTCATGCGCCACTGTTTGCTACCCGTACCGTTTTAAGTTTTAAAGAATTAAAAAATGACTGGCATATTGAAAAAAAGCTTAAGAGTGTTGCAAGTGGTTTAACTTATAAACAAGCACATAAAGCAGCAGTGATACCCTGTTTAGAGTTTGTACTACAGGTAGGTTATACTCATTCTCCAAAGAATTCAAAACTCATTTATCAAATTGCGGCCTTATATCCTTTAACCGATGATATTTTAGATGATTCGAATATAGTATTAGATGAGAAAATTGCACTATGCATGACTATCCAAAAGTTTTTTAAGGATTTTATAAAAACGGGAGTAAATCCTATTGAAAAATATAATACACGGTTACCCACCTCAATTATAGAAGTTTTTAAGCAGCTGGACACAACCGATGGGGCTCTTGATTATCCACGCATTTGGCGTTGCTTGCTAGAGCTTAATCGATGGCAAAGAATATCAGCTCTACAAAATAAAAATGATATACATGGTTTAAGTCTAAACTATAGTTTTTATGAAATCATGGCCAAAAAAAATGCAGTGACACTTGAGCTTATTTGCTTAATTGCAATTCCTGGTATCTCAGAGGTTGATTTACGCATATGCCGGAGACTGGGCGTGGTTTTGCAACTATTTGATGACTTCGAAGATCTTATTGAAGATAGCACTAATGGCACGTTCACTTTTGCCTGGCAATATATTACTGGTGGCAATCAGCATGATAAATCTACGCGAGCGATTGAGGCTTACCATCAGACCTACAAATTTGCTCAGCTACTATATATCAACCTTGAAGAAATTATTAATGATCTTTGTAAGGATAAAACACCATTGAGTCAGTACATTTTTCATGTGATGTATACGAACCTTCTAAGGGTGCTCACGCTTACTGAAAACATTGCTCGGAAGGTAGAATCCACTATTGAAACGGAGACCCCTACCTCCAGTCTGAGATAGGGGTAGTTCTATTTAACTAGAGCAAGTTGCAGTACTAATTATTGATCTAGGTGAGATAGGCTCTAATTTGTGATGACTGGCAATGGTATTGAGTTGTTCTAAAACTTGCGAAGTTAAAGTGATTTCTCCACGCTGAAGGCCACGATTAATCGCATCAACTAATAATTTTGGATGATCAGAATACCCATCAACTCCTAGCCGTTCAATAGGACGGTATTTTACTTTACCTAAATCATCTCCTTCACCAAACTTAAGTGCGCACTGCTGTGCCATATACGAAGTCAGTTCGCTTTCATCTAAAATTGCTTCTAATGGATTTGTATACATAGCCCCTAAGTCTGTATTTCTTGGATCAGACATATTCATTTCTAGTGGTTCTCTATGCATTTTAGTTTTAACAAATTGTGAAAAATCCTCATAATGTGTGCTTAAAAACTGTTTATAGAGATCGCATTTTATATGGGCAACCAGTGGTGGAATTTTGCCTTCATCAATCTTTGATTGTTCAATGGCTTCAATAAATTGACAAATATATTGAGCAACAGTCATTTTTTTAGGATTAAATGTTGTCTCAAGCTTGTTAAATAGGGCTTTGAGTGTGTCTTGCTCTTCTATAAAGCGTTTCATTTTACTGACAAAGTTCTCATCACCTGAACTTGGTTTGTCATGTAGACTCAATTGATGGAGAAACGTATCGAGCATAGTTTCTTTAATTTGAGTGATCTTGTCTTTCTGCTGGTTAATAAGCGTCTCAGTTCCAGAGTCTTTAATAAACAGATCACCACTAAAACATTCTTCCAGTAATTCATTGATGCAAGTATTGATAACGTTGCTCTCATTCATTCCACCAGGAAAAGCGAGCGAGTCGTCATGTCGACTGCCACATAGCACTTTTAAAGAACCATCTTTAGCACGTAGGATAAATACAGGATCAACGGCTTTATTGACTTGTTTGCCTAATGACTTAAATTTAACTTGATATAGGTTTAAATTATTATGAAGTGTTGGTTTTTCATACCAAGTTTTTTTACCAAAAACATCATCTTTTCCTAAAAATTGATGAATCTCTTCAATCGTTGTTTTATCTTTCAAATGCGCTTTATCAACGCGAAGCAGTCCATTTTTTAAAGACCAAGTCTCATGTGTTTGATTATATCTTTTATCTTTTAAATCAGCGATAAAATGAACGAACCCATCTTTTTTTCGATCCTCAATTAATTTTTTAGTGAGATTATTTTGTATGGCGAGAGCCAATTTATTCAGCTTGAGAATCGTAGTTAACGTATTGCTGGTTAACTGATTTTCTGTAAGCTGTTCAGGTTTTATAGAAAATAGAAATGCTCGATATTTTGGTTCAATATCATTTAGCACTTGTACCATTGTTTCTAATGAGAGTTTTTCTGCTGAAAACATAGTATGGCCTTTACTGACACCTTTAGGAGACTCTATAGCATCAAGTAGTTCATAAAAAGAAGCTCTGGTTGTTATTAGTTGTTGTTCATATGCTTCTTTAAAGGTTTCTTTATCTTTCTTATCTTTAGGGTTAACCTTTTTATATTCGTTATCTAGTCTTTCAAGATTTTCTAAGTTTGTTTCAAAGTTATTACGTTTTTCTATAAGAGAACTTGCTTTAGTTTTAATGTGTTTTAAGGCTCTAATTGACATAAAGAATCCCAATAATTTAATTCAGGTTTTGAGTTTGGCTAAAATATCAATGTTTATTTTATTTTTCAATTAGTGCTTTTAGGGCGATCGTGCTTAAATTTGATTAAGAACGTGCATTATGAAAAGTTAGGGGTATACTCCTGAGGTATCGACTCATAATTTGATACCTCAGAGTATATCGTTATGGACATGTATTAAGTCGAGGTCAATTCTAAATTTTGTATAAAAAAGAACCAATAAAAAAGTACTCATTTTTTTTCTTGTTTGGGGTTGAATTTATTAGAGTTTGGCACCATCTTAAATATGTGGGTTGAAGGTAGCTATACGTCCAAGATAGGAGTTCTACTGCCTTATTGTGCTAGAAATTTAGGATTAGGTGACACAGTAGTATAACCGCCAGATTTCTAAGTCAATCACCATCTACAAAAGCGGGGTTACAATGAGAAAAGATTGGCCTACCAGCAGTTATGATCTATATATCGCAAGACAAGTAATTAATCAGCATGCTAAAGAAGATAAGCCTTTAGGGGTGTTTGAAATTATTATTTCGGAAAAAGGGGATACTCGTGTGCACCTGGCTGAATGGGTTACTATTCTACGAGACTTTTACCATCATACTTATGGGATAACTCAAGGTGATATTATTATGCGCAAGGTCGTCACCTCATGCTTGTTAAATGGTGAAACAGTTCATTGATGAATCTGTGGGCTTAAGTATTGCTTGTAAAACCGTGTGAAGTACCCTTTTTTCTCCCAATCTAAAATAATTTGATTGAGTTCCGGTAAATACTGCTTCGCTTTCTCAGATACTGCGATGCCATAGCCTTCACCAATTTTTAACGGTGCACTACCTAATTTTAAGGGATCGTTGTGCATGGCCCACCAACGTGCAGAATATTCATCAATAAGGATCATATCGTGCTTATTTTCCATTAGAGCGTTAACTAAATTGTATTGTGAATCGTACTCAGTGATGTGCACATTTTGCAAGTGAAGCCCCTTTAAATAAACCTCGTATACACTATGTTTTTCAACACCAATGGACTTACCTTCAAAGTCGCTAGGATTATGTATAAAGGATTTATTATCGTTTTGTGTTAAAACTAAACCATGGCTTGCAAGATAAGGATAAGAAAAGGTCATTTCTTTTAGACGATAGTGTGTGATAGTAATACCTGAAATTGCAAAATCCACCTCGTTGTTACTGATCCCCTTATCCAGTAAATTTGAGAAATTATAGTGCTGATATTGACAAGTTGCTTCTAGGCGTTGGCAGATATAATGCATTAGCTCGATATCAAAACCAAAATAGTAGTTTTGGCCAGAGTTAACAACAAAGGGAGGTGCATAATTTCTTACGCCAATCGTTAAGTGTAGGGCATTAGAAGTAATTGATAGACTTAATAACGTAATAACAAAGATGATTTTTAACTGCTTCATGCCACTTAATTAAATAGTTTTGTGTTTATTAAATACTAGAATGTGTTTGGATAAAATCAAGTGATTATCGGTCAATATGGATAAAAAATAAGCTAAAAGTTTTAGATTTTTAAAAGTTGTTATATTTCATGCAGTTATACTCTTGAGATCTGATTCATTATATTTGCGTGTGGCTGGGGTTAAAATACATATTGTAGAGCTTTTCAAATGTTCCATCTTTTTGCCAATTTTCAATGGCTTTATTGATATTAGGTAGATATTTCCGAGCTCTTTTTGATACGACGATACCTAGACCCATGCCGACTTTAAAAGGTTTTCCAGCAACTTTTGCAATACCAGAGCTTCTAATTGCCCACCATATGGCCATGGGATTATCCAGAATGACCACATCGAGTTTATTATTTAATAGTGCTTCAACTAACTCACTGGTCTCTGAGCGAAGCATGATTTTAGCATTTTTTGGATTTTTCTTTTCGACGTACTCTTGATAGACAGTCCCTTCCTCAATACCAATACGTTTGTTGTTTAGAAAACTATCGGTCATTTCTTTAGGTATGATGGCTTTTCTAGCGAGATAACGTCCATTACTTATCATGTATGGAATAGAAAAGGTGACGACTTCTTTTCTTGCTGGTGTGATGACAATGGATGAAGCAGCTAAATCGATAGAGCCAGCCAAAATTGCATTATTGAGTTGATTAAAATTCATGGATTTGTATTTACAGGTCACTTTTAAATCTTTGCAGATTCGGTTAACTAAAGAGATATCAAAACCATAGTATGTTTTATTATCTGATTTCATTACAAAGGGAGGATAAAAGTTTGCAACGCCTACAACTAAATCCACTGCATATGTGTTTATTGAAAAGGAAGTTAAGAGGAATAATAAGATATAGAGAGCAGTTTTCTTCATTTTAAGTGAGCAGCTTGGGTTTTATACTCAAGCTTAGTGCACATTTGAGTGAAAAATCAAAATATTTTTTGTCTGGTTACATGAAAAGTTTACAGGATAAGTATATATTTTGATAATCATTAAGTTTTCATAAGAGAGATGACTATGACTGGGTTTGGTGGATTTGCTTTGATTGTTTTTTTGCTGGTGGTGATGTTAATTGTCATGGGCGTCAAAACAGTACCTCAAGGTTATAATTGGACCGTTGAGCGTTTTGGTCGCTATCGGCAAACACTTGGGCCTGGATTAAAAATTATCATTCCTTTTATTGACGCAGTTGGTGCTAGGTTAAACATGATGGAGCAGGTTGTTGATATTCCATCACAAGAAGTGATTAGTCGTGATAATGCTATGGTGCGCGTTGACGGTGTTGTTTTTTTTCAAATCGTTGATGCAGCTAAATCAGCCTATGAAGTAGCCAATCTTGAGCGAGCTATACTAAATTTGACGATGACTAATATAAGAACAGTCGTTGGTGCTTTGGAGCTAGATATTATGCTATCAGAGCGAGATCAGATTAATACTAAGTTATTACATGTGATTGATGATGCGACAACACCTTGGGGTGTAAAGGTCACTCGTATTGAAATAAAAGAAATTGCACCACCAGATGATTTGGTCGCAGCGATGGCTCGTCAAATGAAAGCTGAGCGCGATAAACGAGCAACTATTTTAGAGGCTGAAGGGCAAAGGCAGTCTGAAATTTTAAAAGCAGAAGGACAAAAGCAAGCAGTCATTTTAGAGGCTGAGGCGGAGAAAGAAGCGGCGTTTAGGCAGGCGGAGGCAAGAGAGCGTTTAGCACAAGCAGAAGCTAAGGCAACCACCATGGTGTCAGATGCGATAGCTAAAGGGAATATGCAAGCGGTTAATTATTTTGTTGCAACAAAATATGTGGACGCCTTAAAGTCCCTTGGCACCAGTGACAGTTCGAAGACAATGATCCTTCCTGTTGAGGCCACTTCAATATTAGGTGCACTTGGTGGTATTGGTGAAATAGCAAGAGAAAGCTTTAAACAACAAGAGAAGGCATGATGGACTTATTTATGAATACGACTTTTTGGCATTGGTTTATTTTAGGTGGCCTATTTCTTGTTCTTGAGCTTACTCTTGGTAGTGGTTTTTTATTATGGCTGGGTTTGTCTGCATTAATTATGGGCTTTATTTTATTTCTGGTGCCTATATTAACACTGCCTTGGCAAATATTAATCTGGTCACTTCTTTCGTTAGTGACTATTTTTATTTGGTGGCGATATCTTAGAGAAGAGAGTGAAAAGAATGATCAGCCGGCTCTTAATCAAAGGGCAAGACAATATATTGGTAGGGTAGTTACCCTCGAGTCTGCAATTGAAAATGGTCGTGGGAGAGTCAAAATTGCTGATACAATTTGGCGTGTTGCCGGAAAAGACTTACCTGCAGGCGCTAAAGTCAAAGTGATTGATGTTGATGGCGTTATTCTTTTTGTAGAGCCAGTTTAGCCTTAAGTGCACAATGTCATGCCTTTGATTGAGAAAATACCTCTATCGCTAGAGCCTCAAAGGGTATTTAATGCCAGTCATTTTATTGCTGATTTTTGCCAAAAGTATCCTGATGAACTCGAATATGTTTGCTCACGAATCGAGAGTAGTGAATATGCACCTAAGCAGTTAAGGATGAATCAATCAGTCAAACCTGATATAGGTTTGGCGTGTAAACAACTGCGTGTTCACCGTATGCGAGAAATAGTGATCATTGCTTGGCGAAGTATTTTAAACTACACCACGTTACAAAAAACATTAGAAGACTTATCAGCGCTGGCAGATACATTGATAAGTTTTGCACTAAGCCTGGCGCATCAATTGGTATTAAACAATCAAAGCATTAAGGATGATAGTGGTGCAGCGCAATCTTTAACAGTGGTTGCTCTAGGAAAACTTGGCGGATATGAGCTAAATTTTTCATCGGATATAGATATATTTTTTGCTTATCCAAGAGAGTTTGAAACCAATGTATGTGGTAAAAAAGAGTTGGCTTCTAACCTTTTTAAACGTATTGCACAAAAAGTTATACGATTATTATCTGATATTACTGAAGATGGATTTGTATATCGTGTCGATTTGAGATTAAGGCCTTATGGACAGTCAGGACCTTTAGTGATGAGCTTTGCTCAATTAGAAACTTACTATCAAGAGCAGGGTAGAGATTGGGAGCGATATTCGATTTTAAAAGCCAGATTAATCACTATAGATTCATCTCCATGTGCAAAGCTCGAAAATATACTCAGACCGTTTGTTTATCGACGATATACAGATTTTACTATCCTTGAGTCTTTACGCTCTCTAAAAGCAATGATGGCTAGAGAGGAAAAGTTAAAAACACGTCAAGATGATATTAAACGTGGGCCAGGCGGAATACGTGAGGCTGAATTTTTAATTCAATCTATGCAGTTGATCTATGGAGGGCGCGAAAAAAGCCTACAAACCTCATCTTTTTTTGATGCAATCAATAGGCTGCAAACCCTTAAACATTTATCGGAGAAAGAGAGTCACTCAATTAAGAGCGCATATTGTTTTCTTCGTCAGCTTGAAAACGCTATTCAGTGGTTTGAGGATAAGCAGAAGCATGAGTTGCCAGTGTCAGATATTGCTAAAGAAGCCTTATGTTATTCACTTGGATACCAGTCATTTGACTTGTTACTTTCTGACTTAAACAGCCATAGGCAGTCTATAAGATCTCAATTTATCGAGATGCTAGGGCATCCATCGAAAAGCGATGAACGTATCTATCTTGATAAGCAGTTAAAAGCGTTGTGGATGGGGCAAATGGGTGATATTCCTGCCCAAGATGTATTAACCTCACTAGGATTTAAGGACTCAGCCAAAGCTTTATTACGATTGTTTGCGTTTGCAAAACGTATCAAAGGGCAAAAAATAACACAAACAGCCATGTCAAGAATTGATGGCTTTATGCCAGTTTTGCTTAATGCACTACAGTTTAGTGATGACTGTGATAATCTTTTGCTGCGAATGTTACAGTTATTAGAAGGGATTGTTAAGCGTAGTGCATATTTAGCGTTACTGATGGAAAACCCAAATGCGCTTACACATATTCTAAAACTATTTTCCACAAGTAAAATGATAGTTGATTTAGTGATAGAGCATCCTTTTTTACTTGAGGTGCTACTTGATGAGCATCATGCATTTCATAGTTTGTCAAAATCTGAGAGTCAAAAAAAGATTTTGCATCATATTAGTCAGCAACATGATAGCGAAGGGATCATTGAGTGCTTAAAAGAATTTAAGCTCAAACAAGTGTTAAGTATTTTATCACGT
>JAUICE010000068.1 GCA_030428185.1 Gammaproteobacteria bacterium | reverse complement strand
ATCTCTGTAAAAAAACCCGGAATCTCCCGGGTTTTTTTATGCAATATTACAGTAGATGAACAATAATTATCCAATCGTTTCTCTAGCAATTTTATCAGCAATAACACTACAGGGTATATTTTCAGCAGTTGAGCGCTCAAAGATATTTAATAGTGATGAATATATATTATCAACAAGCTTCATCGCTTCATCCTTAGCTCTATTGTTATATAAACTTTCAGCATAGATTAGACCGCCGGCGTTAATCACATAATCTGTTGCATATAAAATTTTATTTTCATGAAGTATATTGCCGTGATAAGCCCTTGCTAACTGATTATTTGCAGCCCCTGCAACAATAGTCGTATTTAATTGATGGATAGTGTTATCGTTGATGATTCCACCTAAAGCACAAGGAGAAAATACATCGCACTCTACTTTGTGTATATCTACAGTTGTTGCAACTTTAGCGCCAAACTCCTTGCTTGCTTTTTTTGTGTTCTCATCGTTAATGTCTGAAACCGTTAGGGTGGCACCGAGCTCATGAAGATATTTACAAAGATGGTAGCCAACTTTACCAATACCTTGGACAGCGATATGCAGCCCCTCTAAAGATTTTTTATTCAATTGATATAAAACAGCAGCCTGTATACCTTTTAGTACGCCAGTTGCGGTCATATATGATGGCTCACCATTTTGCTTTGACAATGATGCGACATATGGAGCTCTCTGATGAATCGTGTCCATATCCTCCATGGTGGTGCCACTATCAATAGCTGTAATATAACGACCGCCCAAAGAATTAACAAAATCACCAAAGCTTAAAAATAAATCTTTGCGATTGAAGGCCGTTTTGGGCTTTAGAATAACCGCCTTCCCACCTCCTAGTGGTAAACCAACTAGTGCAGCTTTGTAACTCATACCTCGTGCTAGACGCATGACATCGTATAGGGCGGTAAAGGTATTTGGATATTCGATAAAACGGCAGCCACCTAGAGCTGGGCCCAAATTTGTACTATGAATTGCGATAATAGATTGCAACTTTGTTTTAGGACAAACTTTAAAGTGCAGATCACCAAAGCCTCTCTCCAGCGCGTAATCAATAAAATTATCCTGATTGATAATAATTTCGTCACTAGGTGCGTCCATTTCACTGATTATCATTGTAGTTACCTCTTAAAAATGTTTAAAATCATGACGACATAATTTGGTAGAGCTTACCACGGTAGGTTAGAATACGACAACGATTAATACTTTTGTTCAGTCAAACTTTAGGAAATCTATGAATACTAATCGCTTATCACTTATATTTTTATCGTTTCTTATACTTGTCAATTCACTAGTGTATGCCAAAGATATGTCAAGAGGCAGAGTCAAAAGGCGCCTTGATACAGTTTCATTTTCTCTAAGTGAACAAATGTGGTTGAAAACAAAGTCAGCGAAATTAAATGTTAATATTAATGCAACGCTTACAAATCAAAATTTAGCGACTATTAGGCAAAAGTTACTAGCTGATCTCAAACAAATAGCTGAAACTGATTGGCACATTACAGGTTTTAATCGTAGCGAAGATAGATCAGGAATGGCAAAACTTGTTGCGACAGCTTCAACGAGAGTCATGCAAAATAAACTATCAAAAGTCTATCAACAAGCAAAAACACTATCTAAAGCTGGTCTTCAATATACTATATCTAGCATTGATTTTACGCCTAGCTTTAACGAAAAACATGAAGCCAAAGGTTCATTGCGACAAAAAATTTATAAGGCCGTTAACGATGAAATATCTGTTTTAAATACGGTCTATCCTGAGCAATTGTATTCTGTACACAAGATTATTTTTAATGATGCTTTGGTAGCAATGCAAAGTTATCGTTCAAATGAGTCTAAGCGCTTACCATTAATGATGCTATCAAAGTCTAATGGCGCTTCACTACCACAAACAAGTTATCAATTGCAATCGCAGGCTTTTGTGATATTAGCTTCGAATAGAAAAAAGACATGAATTTATCAATGGAATTTCCCAAAATTATCGCTCACCGTGGTGCAAGCGCTTACGCACCTGAAAATACGATATTAGCAATGCAAAAAGCAAAAGCATTAGGCTCAACGATGGTTGAGTTTGATGTTGTCTTAAGTAAAGACAGCGTGCCCATTATATTGCATGATGAGCGATTAAATAGAACAACAAATGCCAAAGGCTATTGCTATGAACATAGCTTAAAAGAATTAAAACAATTGGATGCTGGTAAATGGTTCTCAAAAAGTACAGCTGGAGAAAAAATTCCAACACTTGCCGAGATACTTATTGCATTACAAGAGCTAGGCTTATCAGCTAATATTGAAATCAAACCCACCCATCACGATGCCAGTAAGTTAGCGGCAATTGTTTTAGCTAAAGTAAATGAATATTGGACTGATGATGTTAATAAGCTTATTTTTTCAAGTTTTTCGCCAGATATATTGACGGCATTAAGAGATTTTTCACCTGATATTCAACTAGGTTTACTCTTGCATGAATGGCGGGATGATTGGTATGACCTAGTTGAAAAAAATAGATGTCTTTCTATTCATCTGAATAAAAGGATAGTCACGGAAAAAAGAATTCGCTTAATCAAAGAAAAGGAACTCGCATTACTATGCTATGTTGTTAACTGGCGCTATCAAGCTAAAAAACTATTGGCTAAAGGCGTTGATGCAGTATTTAGTGACTATCCCGATCTATTATTGTGAAGAAATTATTTTATATTTTACTTGCTACTTTTCTACCGTTTAGTGTTTCTGCTAGGGTTGTTATTCCTTTTTGGCATGCATTTTCAGGGCACCTGGGTCAGTCCATTGTGCAGTTATGTGAAAGTTTTAATCAAAGTCAAAAAAAATATCTTATAAAGCCTATCTACAAGGGAACTTATCAAGAAGTACTGACTAGTTTTGTTGCCTCATTTAAAGCACATAAACAACCACCACTGGTACAAATATTTGAAGTAGGTAGTGCTCTGATGATTTATCCTAGAGGCGTAATTGTTCCGGTAGATAAATTGTTTAATGATAACTCTATACTACAAAAGAAGATTCAGCCTTCTATATATCACTATTACAGTGATATACATGGTAGGCTCCAAGCCTTTCCATTAAACAGCTCCGCACCTGTTCTTTTTTACAATAAAACACAGTTTGATAAATTGAAAATAGCTCCCCCGAATACTTGGGAAGAGTTGATAGAAATTAGTAATAAAATCCGTGTTAAGCATCCTAATATATGCCTTTTATCGACTACTTATCCGGCCTGGATTCATATAGAAAGTTTTTTGACCTGGCATGGGCTATCTCTAATATCTGAACAGGACAAAAACCAATACACACTGACTTATACTCAAGCGCCACTTATTTATCATCTTAATTTTTTAAAAAGGATTAAGGAGGAAAAGATTTTTAAATATGGTGGCAGAGAAGGGAATGGATTATCTAATTTTATAAGTGGTCATTGCTTAATGGTCACAGAATCCTCAGGAGCTTATGGTAGCTTAAGCAGAGTCGTTCCATTTGAGTTGGGTGTCTCTTCACTACCGTATTGGCATAAGTTTAAAAGTACAAAAAGATATACCACCATTGGTGGCGCAGCACTTTGGATCAGTAGAGGCTTTGATCAGGCTACCTATCAAGGAATTAAGGCCTTCTTTAAATATTTAATGCGCCCGGAAGTGCAAGCCTGGTGGTCAAAAGAGACGGGATACCTACCTGTCGGTTTAAAGGCCATTGATATATTAAAGCGCGAACCGAATAATGCAAAACTCAAAGCTGTGTTTATTGGTCTATCACAAATTGCAGCGACACCTCAAAAAGCATTTAAAGATAATCAAATAGGTTATTACGCACTTATTCGTTTATTTAATGCGCAACAAATTGAGGCTATTTTGTCAGGGCTTATCAGCGCTAAGGCTGCTTTAAAAACCTCTCAAACATATGCCAACCTTCTGCAAGAGCGGTTTTTAGAAATACTCAAACCAGAAGGCTTCAAAGGAGATCAATGAACGTGGCATAGCGCTTCGTGTAATGTGCTCACAATCATATCCATATGTGACTCTTCAATGATAAGTGGAGGGGAGAGTGCTATGGTATCACCAGTTATCCTGATTAATAATCCATTATCAAAACAGAAATTAAATACATCATATGCTCTTTGACCAAAGCCATTGTTTCTTGATTCAAGCTCTATGGCTGCCATCAGACCATAATTGCGAATATCTTTCACATTAGGAGAATCAACTAATTGATGTACCTTTTCCTCCCAAATTGGCGCCATTTGTTTTGCACGTGAAAATAATTTTAGTTCATCATAGACATCTAAAGTGGCAAGTGCTGCAGCAGAGCATAATGGATGTCCTGAATAAGTATAACCATGAAAGAACTCTATTTGTCGTGCTTGGGGCTCATGATTAATGATTGTCTGATAAATGTCACTTTTAACCAATACAGCACCTATTGGTGCAGCACCATTACTTAACCCCTTCGCGCAAGTTATCATATCAGGCATGATATCAAAATGTGAGGCGGCAAAATCGTCACCAATACGACCAAATCCTGTTATCACCTCATCAAATATTAAAAGGGCGCCTATCTCATCACATATCTCTCTTAGTCTCTGAAGATATCCAACCGGCGGTAATATAACGCCTGCGGATCCAGAAATTGGTTCAACAATAACAGCCCCAACCGGACCTTTATCTTTATGAATGCGGTACAACTCATCTGCAAGTTCGACACCAAACTTTGGCAATCCCTTACTGAAAGCGTTTTGCCTAAGATTTAATGTATGTGGTAGATGCGTCACATTTGGTAATAACTGGAAGTGTTTTTGATTATTTGGCAGGCCGCCAACAGATATTCCGCCGAACCCAACACCGTGATAGGCTTTTTCACGACCCACTATCAATGTTTTTTTACCGCCTGAAGTAATATCCAAATAGTGCATAGCAATTTTTAAAGCGCTATCTACAGCTTCTGAGCCTGAGTTGGTAAAAAACACATGGTTGATATCACCGGGAGCCATTGCACTAAGTCGATTGGCTAACTGTATCGGTAATGGATTAGAAATTTGCATGCTAGGGGCATAATCAATTTGAGATGCAACATCTTGTATGGCTTTAGTAATTTTTGGTTGATTATGTCCAGCATTAACGCACCAAAGACCAGCACAGCTGTCTAAAACGTTTTGTCCACTTGCGTCACGAAAAAACATACCAGAGGACTTAGTTAAAATCTTGGGGTGTTTATTAAAATACTTGTTAGCAGTAAATGCTAGCCACAGATTCTCTGAGCTTTCGGTTATATCCATATAAACTTCCTTGTTATATCTAATAAGTTATTACGACTTCCATTTTATATTGCAACCAAGGCTTGGGCGCTGCTGTGTGAGGGGCTCTTTATCATTGATAACTGCTTGAATGGCGTTTTCCAAATCATTTCCAGTTGGAGGAACATCAGAGCCTGGCCTAGAGCCATCTAATTGGCCTCGATAAACAAGATGTAACTCCTTATCAAATAAATAAAAATCGGGTGTGCAGGCGGCTTCATAAGCTTTAGCGACCTCTTGAGTTTCGTCGTACAGATAAGGAAACGGGTAATGATTGTTAAGTGCGTGTTCATGCATTTTTTCAGGACTATCCTGCGGATAGGCCTTGGCATCATTACTACTAATCGCGATAAAAGACACACCTTTAGCAATATATTTGTTAGCTAAATTGACCAGTGCCTTATTAATATGTATGACATAAGGGCAATGATTACAAATAAACATGATGACAGTTGCACTAGTGGATTTTAATTCATCCAAACTTTCAAATTCGCCACTTACTGTATTCAATAAGCTAAACCTAGGCGCCTTAGTTCCAAGTGGTAACATGTTAGATGCAGTTTTAACCATGAATACTCCTATACTTTTATTTATTTGGTAGCATATATTTGATAGTTAGGCCCTGAATGATAATAGAAAAAGCAACGACTGAATAGGTGAGGGTTAATATAATGCTTCTGGCTTCTATTTTAGGAATAGATAACGCTAATGCAACTGCCAATCCTCCACGCAATCCCCCCCAGGTTAAAATCCTGATGACATTTTTAGGATATTTTTTAAACCGTTTAAATAACAGCATGGGAACACCAACAGTGAGAAGTCGTGACAATAACACAATTGCAATGGCTACTACACTTAGTGGCAAAGACCACTTATCATGGCTAATGGCTATTAGCTCGATACCAATTAGTGAAAATAGCAGAGCATTTAATACTTCATCTATCATTTCCCAAATGTAGTAAATATTCGACTGGTGCTCTTGTTGCTTTCTGCCAACAAAAATACCCGCAGCTACCATCGCAAGAGGGCCTGAAACGCCAATTTTTTGTGCTAAAGTATATCCACCCATAACAGTTGCTAGCGTAATTAATAATTCTACTTTTATACTGTCGATACTTAATAGAAATTTTTCACAGGCATATCCTAGGCCAAGACCCAATAAAATACCACCAAAAAATTGTATAGAAAAAAGTTCTAACATTTCTGAAAAATCTGGTGCATTGCCAATGGTTGCAAATTTATAGAAAGTAATAAACAGCACGATGCCGACACCATCATTAAATAATGATTCACCCGCGACCAATACAGATAATCGCTTATCAGCATTTAGGTTCTTAAATAGTGACAACACCGCTATTGGATCTGTCGGTGAAATTAATGCTCCAAACAAAAGTGTATATCCATAGGGGATATGATGTCCAAATATTGGGGCAATATAATATAGAGCAATGCTTATCAGCAATGTTGAGCAAATTGTTGATAGGGTTGCTAAGATTGCCACTTCACTTTTTACTTTAAATAAGTGCTCAATATGAATATTTAACGAGCCAGCAAACAGTAAAAAGCTCAAAATAATTTGCACTAAAAATTCATGAAAATCAAAATGTAGAATCTTAGACTGCAGCGCCACAGTATATTTAACATGAACTAATTGACGACTAAAAATAATAAATAATAAAGATAGAAATAGTGCTCCAATCATAACTGCAGAGGAGGTTGGTATCTTTAGTGTTCTTTGATTAATGTAAGCAATTAATGCAATAGAGGTAATAATAAAAGATAAAAAGCTAAAAAGTTGAGTGTACATGATACATATTAAAAAAGTTGGTTATTAATAAATAAGTGGCTGATGATGCCACAAATAAAGCCTATAAAAATAACAGGTGTCCATTTCAAATGGGACATAAATGTATAACTGCTTCGAGCCTGGCCCATTAAGGCAACGCCTGCAGCAGATCCTATAGATAATAAGCTGCCACCAATTCCTGCTGTTAATGTTACCAATAGCCAATGTCCATCAGACATTACTGGCTTCATTTCTAAAACCGCGTAGGTAATGGGTATATTATCAAAAATAGCCGATAAAATCCCTATAAGAAGATTTGCCGGCAGTGCAGCATAAGCGCGAGGAAGATTAAATGCTAAGTCCTTGTAGAGAAAGGTGGCGGTTATTTCTAAATAGCCAATAACGGCTAAACCGCCTACGGATAAAATAACACCATAGAAAAAAAATAGTGTATCCCATTCAGCACGCTTTACTTTGTTAAAAATATCAAAGGGTTTGGGGGGATTCTTACCCTTATGTGAATTCAAAGCTTTTGTTTCTACTTTATTGACGTAATAACTAAAGAAGTTTAGATAGCCCAAGCCTGTCATCATGCCTAGCATGGGGGGCAAGTGTAGATAATGGTGGAAACAGATGGCCGTGATAATGGTGAGTATAAATAAAATGATTAGTACTTTTGAGCCATACTTCATTTTGACTGCTCGTGCAGTTCCATTTGGTGCTTGTTTTGGTATTGCATATGACATAATCACAGCAGGTACTAAATAGGAAATCAGTGAGGGCAAGAAAATAAAGAAAAACTTAGAAAATCCCAGCATACCGCTTTGCCAAATCATTAATGTTGTAATATCACCAAATGGGCTAAATGCACCACCTGCATTAGCTGCAATCACAATATTAATACAGCTTACAGATATAAATTTTTTGTTTTCTTTGCCAATAGACATCACGACTGCACACATTAATAATGCGGTTGTTAAGTTATCGGCAATTGGAGATAAGAAAAATGCAATCAATCCAGTCACCCAGAATAATTGACGGAAGGTATAATTTTTTTTAATCAGCGATATTTTGACTGACTCAAAAATTAACCGTTCATCCATAGCATTTATATACGTCATCGCAACCAATAGAAACATAAAGAGCGTTGCAAACTCCGAAATGTAATGATGAACCATTAAATCTAATGTTTGAGTTAATCCTTTTGTGTTTGCGATACAGCCAACCAATGCCCAGATAATACCTGCTGAAATGACTACAGGCTTTGACTTCCTTAGGTGTGTCAGCTCTTCGGTGACGACAAAAAAATAGGCTACTATAAATATAATTAATGAAAGGATTGCTAACTGACTAGATGTTGCGTGTAAAGAGGGCGCAGCAGTCGTTGATGCAGACACAACCAAGGGAAACAACAACAGCAGTAGCGATAGAATCATTTTTTCCTCGTTTTTTCTTTAATAAGTGGGTACAAGGTTCGAATAATGCTAAACCATAAATAAAAGATAATATATCCAGCAGAATAGGCTAAATTGATGGTGGATAATTTGGGATATTGATAAATAATCAAAAGACAGCTAACACCATAAAGTATAGAAGCAACTTGCATAACTCTTTTTAACCAAGCCGAGGTAGTTAGATAATCTAGCCGCGACGGATATACATATTTAATGGGGACAAACACCAGTATACATAAAATTAAAAGCACTATTTCATTAAAAAGCACAGAGGTGCTAAATATAAACAAGTAGAAGACAACGATATTCCAGTAACAAGGAAATCCTTTAAAGAAATGGTCTTCTGTTTTAGCATCACATTGTGAAAATTGATAGCAAGAAGCTAATGCTATAGCTCCGACCAATATCCATCGGTGTGCTGAGTGTAACATATTGGGAGCACTTAATAGCATAAAGCAAGGTGTTATGACGTAGTTAATAAAGTCAACGATATTATCCAGTAGCGTACCGTCAATTTTTGCTGCGTATTTTTTAACATTGACAAAACGAGCTAATGTACCATCTATAGCGTCGATGAATATGGCCGCGCCCATTAAGTAAAAAGCTAAAATATAATGATGGAGCGCAATGGCATTTAAGGTTAACAGTCCAATGACGGCTGTTGAGGCAGTGAGTAGATGTACTAGCCAAGCAAAGAAAGGATTTGAAAACATGCGATGTATACTTTTTTACTGATTTAAACACCATATTACCTGAGAGCGAGGTCTTTTTTAAGAAAAAAAACAGCAGGTTAAGCTATACTTATTAAAAAAGTAATCTAAGTGTGTTTATTATGAGCGATTTAGAGAAAACAACATGGCATGTATTTCAGTTTTATAATGCATATCGTCTTGTTTTAATTGCTTTTTTTATCATATTTAGCCCAATGAGCCCGCAAAGCTTCAGCATTGGGCTTTCTTTGTTTAACGTATTTCTTTACTCGTATGCCTTAAGTACCATCGTTTTTGTATATCTGTCGTATAAACAGAAGGTTAATTTCAAATTTTTAGTCATTTTATCAATGTGTTGCGATTTAATATACTTAAATGCACTCATTATATATTACGGGCAATGGTCGTTAATTGCAGCCATTTTTATTTATGTTGCAATCGCAATGTTTTCTATTTTATTACCAGGTATTTATCCTGTCTTTTTTGCCTCTCTTGAAACGGTTATATTATTAGCTCATAGTGTTTATCACTATTCAATTTATGGTGTAAACACTATTTATTATGCCGGGATACACGGCACAGGCTTATTTGCAACGGCAATCACAGCGCTAGTTCTCGCCCAGTGGATTAAAAAAAACGAAATAAAAGCCCTTCATAATAAACGTGAAATCGAAAGTTTAACACTCATCAATGATTACATTATTCATAGATTACACTCTGGCGTCATGCTTATTGC
>JAUICE010000113.1 GCA_030428185.1 Gammaproteobacteria bacterium | reverse complement strand
TAGACTAAGTCACCTTGCTGCTCTTTATTTGTTCCTTTAAAGAAATGGTTAAAACCTACCTCATAAAGTGTCGAAGCTGAAGCATATGAGGCAATATGTCCGCCAAGCTCGCTAGCCTTTTTACCTGCATTCACAACCATCGCAACTGCATTCCAACGTATTAATGCTGTGATGCGCTTACTAACGCCTTCATCGGGTGGAATAGGTTTCTCATCAATAGTAGAAATAGAATTACGGTAAGGGCTATGAGTAACACCTTCTAGATTTAAGCCTATATTTGAGGCTTTATCTAATACTTGTTTGAGTAAAAATTTAGCACGATCGACGCCATCAACCTTAATGACTTGCGATAAAGCATCTAGCCACTCACTAGTTTCATTTGCGTCAATATCATATGGTTCTTTTTTCATTTTAAGCACCCAATTCAAAATATTACGTCGAGCTGCATTAATACAATTGCTCTAAAAAATATTTAAGTTCAACAAGTTACATATGTAAGTTCCACCGTGTTACGGCTATTTACAATTTTTTATGCATACTTCTGTTTTATGTATACGGCCACCACATAGCTCATAACAAGCTCGATAATCTCTATCGCATTGACAGGCTTCTTGGGCGCATTGTAGAGGATTGTTAAAAGAATTTAAATCTCTGGCAATTGGTTTTTCAAGTGTTTCCTGCTCTAAGACATAACGCTCATAAGCTCTTCTCGCTTCGTTAGCAACACGTGCCTGGCAAGTGCTAAGATCAGGACCGCAATTGTCATAACATTGATCTCGAGTTAAGGCGCACTGCTCAATACACTGCTGACCTCTAGAAAAATTTGGCGGCGAATAATCATAATGTGTTTGATAAACTTTTTGACAACCCGTCAGTACCACTAAGAACCATAACACTATAAAACGCAGCATCCAACGATGTACAAAAAACAACATCGCTTAATCCTTTCTCATACTATCAGTCAACGCAATAGGCGTTGGATAAAACATCACTACAATATATGAGGAGACAATAAATGACAAAATGGTAGCCGCCTTTATCAAACTACTGGCTTGCACTGTCACCAATGACGTTGAAACGGCAAAAGCAGCTACTAATAGGGAAAACTCACTGGCTTGCCCTAATCGTGTTCCAACCTCTAGTGACACGTGTTTGTCTTCTCCTGCTTTGTACAAAAGCCCCCAGTAAAGTAATGGCTTAACGGCCACCATGATAGCCGCTAATATCAAGGAAGGAATAATGACTGATGATGCATCAGTAAAATTGAATGTCGCGCCAATCGAGAAAAAAAACATCACCAAGAAAAAATCCCTAAGTGGCTTTAAACTTTCTGCAATATATAGTGAAATCGGACTGGCAGCTAAAGAAACGCCAGCAACAAAAGCACCAATATCTTCAGACAAGCCAATAAATTTGGCGAGCTCAGACATTGCTAGACACCAGCCAACTGACAGTAAAAATACATATTCCTGGGTTCTATCAAACTTTGCAAAAAGCCTAATAATAACGAAACGCTCTATAAAATATGCAACAGCAACCAACAACGGAAGTGCCAGTAACAACTTTAAAAGATCCAGTCCTGACAAGCCCCCATCTTTGGCCCCGTTTAACAAAATTAAGACCAAAATAGCGATTAAGTCTTGCATCAATAAGACACTAATCATCACCTCACCAGTATGTTGATGATGTAATATAGTCGTTGGTAATAACTTTAATCCAATGATCGTGCTAGAAAACATAAGTGCTGCGCCAACGATACACGCCTCTTTAAGCCCCAAACCAAATGCAATGCAAACACCTGCACTTAAGGCAAAAAGTAGTATTGATGAAAAAAGCGTGACCCAAGTCACTTTTCTTAACATATGATAGAGATTTTGTGGTTGAAGATTTAATCCCAAAAGAAACAACAAGAATAAAATGCCCACATCGCCAACCTCAGTGACCAAATCAACATTACTCACCCAACCCATACCCCAAGGTCCTAAAAGTGCTCCTAGCAATATATAGGCAACGAGCAGCGATT
>JAUICE010000067.1 GCA_030428185.1 Gammaproteobacteria bacterium | reverse complement strand
AAATAATCATTAACTAAACGACTCATTACATCTTCTTTATTCGTCTCTTCAAACACTTTACTCATGGCCACCTCTTGAAATATGATTTTTTGACTAGATATTAAATTTAGACCTTAATTAAATAACAAATGGAAATACTATGCGTATTGACAAACTCACAGCTAACTTCCAACAAGCAATAAGTGATGCGCAGTCTTTGGCTGTTGGAAAAAATCATAATTTTATAGAGCCTGAGCACATTATCAAGTCGTTACTGGATAATCCCAAATCAGGCACTCGGCAATTGTTACAAATCTCAGGTGCAAATGTTTCACTGCTAACCCAAAAAATTAGCGATAAAATAGACAATCTTCCTGAAATAACCAGCTCACAAGGCGAAATAAATATATCGAATAGCTTAAATAAATTATTTAATGTTACCGACAAGCTATCACAACAAAAAAAAGACTCATTCATATCAAGTGAATTATTTATTTTGGCTTGTAGTAGTGAGGGCAGCCCTCTAAAGAACATATTCGATGCAACCGGTGCTACTTATCAAAATTTAGAAAAAGCTATTGAATCAATTAGAGGTGGAGAATCTGTGAACGATCCCAACGCAGAAGAAAAAAGACAAGCTTTAGATAAATATACTCTAGATCTTACACTCAGAGCTAGCGAAGGAAAATTAGATCCTGTTATCGGACGCGATGATGAAATTAGGCGCACTATACAAGTACTTCAAAGGCGAACCAAAAATAACCCTGTACTTATTGGTGAACCAGGCGTTGGTAAAACAGCAATCGTCGAAGGACTTGCACAACGAATTATCAATAGTGAGGTTCCTGAGGGCTTAAAAAACAAACGCTTGCTATCTCTAGATATGGGTGCTCTGATAGCTGGCGCAAAGTTTCGTGGTGAGTTTGAAGAGCGTCTAAAAGCAGTGTTAAAAGAGCTTAGTAAACAAGAAGGCCAAATCATTTTATTTATTGACGAACTGCATACCATGGTGGGTGCCGGTAAAGCAGAAGGCGCGATGGATGCAGGCAATATGTTAAAACCGGCTCTTGCTCGCGGTGAACTACACTGTATCGGCGCAACTACATTAGACGAGTATCGCCAATATATTGAAAAAGACGCAGCACTTGAAAGGCGTTTCCAAAAAGTACTTGTTGATGAGCCAAGCACCGAAGATACCATAGCTATTTTACGCGGATTAAAAGAGCGATATGAAGTACATCATGGTGTTGAAATTACCGATCCGGCCATTGTAGCCGCAGCAACTTTATCAAAACGCTACATTACTGATAGACAACTACCTGATAAAGCCATTGACTTAATCGATGAAGCCGCTAGCCAAATACGCATGGAAATCGACTCTAAGCCGGTTGCACTTGATAAACTCGAGCGGAAACTTATTCAATATAAAATTGAAAGAGAAGCTTTAAAAAAGGAGCATGATGAAGCCTCTATAAAACGTTTAAACGATCTGAATCAAACCATTAATAAAACAGAAAAAGAGTACGCTGATTTAGAAGATGTCTGGAAAAGTGAAAAGACACAGTTAGCTGGTGCAAGTCATATCAAAGAAACTTTAGAGCAAGCTAAATTTGAACTCGAATCGGCACATCGTAGTGGCGATTTAGCCAAGATGTCTGAACTACAATATGGGACTATTCCCGAGTTAGAAAAACAGCTAGAAGCTGCACAAACGTCTGAGCAACATGAAACGAAATTATTACGCTCTAAAGTAAGCACTGAAGAAATCGCTGATATCGTTTCAAAGTGGACGGGAATTCCTGTTAGTAAAATGCTATCAGGGGAAAAAGATAAATTATTACAAATGGAAGAAACGCTACATGAACGTGTGATAGGACAAGATGAAGCCGTTAATACCATCAGCAACGCAATAAGACGCTCTCGCTCCGGACTATCTGATCCAAACAAACCAATTGGCTCATTTTTATTTTTAGGTCCTACAGGCGTTGGAAAGACAGAACTATGTAAAGCACTTGCTGCCTTTATGTTTGATACTGAAGACGCCATGATCCGCATCGATATGTCTGAGTTTATGGAGAAGCATTCTGTTGCTAGACTCATTGGCGCCCCTCCTGGATATGTCGGTTATGAAGAAGGAGGATATTTAACAGAGGCGGTGAGACGACGCCCATATTCAGTTATCCTCCTAGATGAAGTTGAAAAAGCCCATCAAGATGTCTTTAATATATTATTACAAGTTTTAGATGATGGTCGCTTAACTGATGGTCAAGGTAGAACGGTGGATTTTAGAAATACTGTACTCATTATGACTTCAAACTTAGGCTCGGATCTCATCCAAAAAATGGCTGGAGAAGCTTCTTATGATGAAATGAAAACTAAAATTTTAGAGGTTATTGCAAATTATTTTAGACCTGAGTTTATTAATCGTATCGACGAAACAATTGTATTCCATCCCTTAACAACCGAGAACATTAAGAAAATTGCAAATATTCAAATACAACTCTTAAAAAATAGATTAAGCACTCAGGAGATTAGCTTAGAGATAGATGAGTCTACGCTCAATAAACTATCGAAAGCTGGCTTTGATCCTGTTTATGGAGCAAGACCTCTAAAACGTGCCATTCAGCAATACTTAGAAAACCCGCTTGCTAATAAACTATTACAGGGTGAGTTTTCCAAAGGCGATACAATCGAAGTTAGCTTAGATAAAAATCAAAGCATCGAATTTAAGAAATCATAAAAGTGAGCGCATACTGCTTAAATTATTTAGGCAGTATGCATTTGATGTGCGACTTTTGGAGATAATTGAGAGATGTATTCCTCTAATAACTCTTGTGTTTGCTCTTTATTGAGTTTTGGAGGGTATGTAAAAACATTTTCTTTATGGTCTGAGAGATACTTCTTTAAGTGGGCAAGAGACATTGCCACTTCCTCAGTACCTTCTTTTGAGCTTAAATTTTTTAAAAACTTATATAACGAGCTACCAATTGTTACCGAACTACCATCGGCCTCAGACATTATATAGGTCTTATCAATATTCATTTTTTCAAACTGAATTACACCTTCAAGCACCTCTAGACCATTGAGCAATATACTCACATTTGGATAAGCGATATCATTGGGAAGTGCAATAGCCACTGACTGGATAAAGTCAATTGCGTGATACCGCTCCGTCTCATGATTTAGTCCCGGTAGCTTGGAAATAAGCGTAGACACCCCTCCAAAAAAACTTTGACTAGCTGCTCGCTGCTTCTCTTCCTGATAATTCTTACGCAAACCGATCAGCTTTTTGCGCAACTTGTTATATTTAGCAACTAATTCATCAAAATCATTTTGACTTATTTGCTTCTTTCCCCCACTAGGTGACTGTGGGTTAGGGCTACTATTAGATTGGCTTGAGAAATAAGGAAAAAAAGAGCCTAACCATTCCCCCCATTCCCCCCATGACCAAGTAGTATCTTTTGGCATAACCTAATTTAACCCTATGAATGACATCTTTAAGTGAAGTTTATAGCAATATTTAGTAAAAAGTGCAAAGTATCTTTTATCAAAGTGTATTTATTTTGTATTTCCTGAAAATAAATCGCTGAATCGTTTATAGGCATCATTAAATACCTCATAGTTATTTTTACATGAAACCCTCATTTCATTAATATTAACTTCGCCTCCTAGTATCTCTACAATAAGAGAAGCCAAGACACTACGATGCCAATCAAACGTTTTATAATCGCAAACAATATCATCTAATACAGTAATGTATGCCCCTATTAAGATACTTTGTTTAACTGCATCATCAAATTGCCCTTTTAGATGACATTCTCCATAACCCTGATTAATCATATTTTGGATATTTTGTAAGGTTCCTTGTATCAATTTTACTTCTGTACTTCTGTCTCTCATGAAGAGATCTGCTGTCTTTTGAAAAAAAAAGCTCAAAATATTGTTGCTACTATGGCGTCTCTTATTATACTCCATGAGCAACCCTTTTGTTTTAACAATAAGCTCATCCCAGTTTGGCAACGTCAACTCCTTGTTTAAGTTTGCATGAACGGACCAGTTGTTCTTTAATAGTCTCCACACTTCTATTACTCATCATAACAATATGTAGATGTTGAGAGCTAAGATCAATTTTTTTAGCAATTTCTTGTGTATCACTGACTATTTTGACTTGTTTGGGCAAATCACTTATCTCAAACTGCGGACGAATTAAAATTGCCTCATCTGCAACACTCAACGCGCTTGCTAACTTCTTAGCATGCACACCTTTTCGCATTGTATAAGAAGCAAAATCTAAGATGGCAATGAGTTTATCATTGCTAGATAAAGTTTTTTTAAGACCATTCAAGGTCAACTGAATAGAGCTAGGATGATGAGCAAAATCATCGTATAAAGTCACCTCATCATTTTGAGCAACAATCTGTAGTCGCCTCTTAACCGATCTAAATGTACTTAATGCGGTACAAATATCCTCTACATCAATACCTATCTTTTGACATATGACACAAGCGATAAGCGCATTCGATTCATTATGCTCTCCTATCAGTTTCCACTGTACGGATAACTTTTTCTTTTTACCCTCAAAAATATCAAAGGTCCTAGGTGATTTATCTTGATGCTCGATATGCCAGCCCTTAAGATCATTAACGGTAATAGCTTGAGACCAAAGTCCTTTATCCAGCACTTGTTGAATATATGGATTGTTGGAAGGATATATAATACATCCATTTTTGGGTATCAATCGAACTAAACAATGAAACTGAAAAATAATATCATCTATATTTTTAAATATATCTGCATGATCATATTCAAGGTTATTGATACTTAGGATCTCCGGAAAATAATGAATAAACTTTGATCGCTTGTCAAAAAAGGCCGTATCATATTCATCCGCTTCTATAACAAACCACTCTGAGTCAGTCCACCTAGCAGAGCAGTCAAAATTTAACGGCGCACCGCCAATTAGGAAACTAGGATTTAATCCTGCAGTTTCAAGTATATGTGTGACTAAACTTGATGTGGTCGTTTTACCATGGGTTCCTGAAATTGCTATAACACGTTTATTTTTTAGTACATATTGATTTAGCCACTCTGGACCTGAAATCATCGGCAGTTTATTTTCTAAAATAAATTCAACTGCCGGCATTCCACGCTTCATTGCATTCCCAACAATATAACAGTCTGCATCTTTTGGTAAATCATTTAAGTCATAATTTTTGGTTGCTTTAATATTTAGTTTTTCAAGCAACTGACTCATTGGCGGATAAAATGATTCATCCTGCCCTGTTACATCGTGACCTAGCTCTTTGGCTATTTTTGCAATACCAGCCATAAAGGTACCACAAATACCCAATATGTGAATGTGCATCATTGCTCTCTTTAATGAAGGATTTATGCTCTTTGCTAATAAATGAAATTATATCCCCTATCATCTCTTTCAATCAAAACATATCATCGTATAATCGAAAACATGAATCAAATAGTAAACCAATAGTGGAATAAACAATGATTAAAAACGCATTTTATGCACAGTCAGGTGGGGTGACTTCCGTTATCAATGCAACAGCCTGTGGTGTAATACAAACTGCTAAACAACATCCTAATAAAATAGGCAGAGTTTATGCGGGTAAGAATGGTATTCTTGGCGCACTGCATGAAGAGCTTATTGATACCTATTTAGAGCCTGAAGAGAATATACAAGCACTGATGCACACACCTTCTGGTGCCTTTGGCTCCTGCAGACACAAGCTAAAATCCTTAGAAGAAAATAAAAAAGAATATTTGCGACTCATAGAAGTATTTAAGGCACACAATATTGGTTATTTTTTTTATAACGGTGGTGGCGATTCACAGGATACAGCGAATAAAGTCGCATCACTAAGCGAGGAGATGGGCTTTCCTCTACAAGCCATTGGCATTCCTAAAACCATTGATAATGACTTACCTTTTACAGACAATTGTCCTGGATTTGGCTCGGTTGCAAAATATATTGCTGTCTCCATCAAAGAGGCAGGCCTAGATGTTAAATCTATGGCTAAGACGTCAACCAAAGTATTTATTCTTGAAGTTATGGGCAGACATACAGGTTGGATTGCTGCAAGTAGCGCTCTTGCACAACAAAATCCAGATGAAGCACCCCATATTATTCTGCTACCAGAGGTCATCTTTGATGAAGAAGCTTTTCTCAATAAGGTAGATATATGTGTCAAACAACATGGCTTTTGTGCCATTGTAGTATCCGAAGGTGTTAAAAATAAGTCTGGCGCTTTTCTTTCCGAATCCGGGCTCACTGATGCTTTTGGCCACGCGCAATTAGGTGGGGTCGCACCGTTTATTGCATCACTCATCAAAAACAAATTAGGCTATAAATACCACTGGGCAGTCAGTGATTATTTACAACGTGCAGCAAGACATATAGCTAGTCAAACTGACCTAGATCATGCTTATGCTCTAGGGGCTCAAGCCGTCACTTTTGCCATAGAGGGTAAAAGCGCCATCATGCCTGTCATTGTTCGTGATTCTACAACACCTTATACATGGCATATAAGTGAAGCAAAGCTTGAAGAATGTGCTAATGTTGAGAAAACCTTACCGCCTGAATATATTTCTGAGGACGGCTTTCATATAACACCAAAAGGAATAGAATATTTACGCCCACTTATCCAAGGAGAAGCCTATCCTCCTTATAAGGACGGATTACCCATCTATATTGAACTACAGAATCATTTACTAGAAAAAAAGTGTGCACCATTTGATTAGATAACGTTAATATACCCTATGGAAATAAACATGCACGATTTTGAGCTTCGTCAAACCTCCAAGTTTTGACTCATGGTTGGTCATAGCGGGAAATTTACCAATTTGGAGAAAATACCACAGCCTAAAACCACGTATCTTCACTTTTATTGGATATATTCAATTACGACACGACGCTGGTAACTTATTTAAATTGATATCGCTTGTGCGATAGCATGTCCAGCGTACTTGTCCTTGAATCACTTGATTTGCTTGTAGAGGTGTATCCGAGCCATCAACACCTCTTAGCTCTAAGACGGCATTATTACACGAGGCATTATAAACTATCTCTATCACACCATCTGTTGAAATGTTTATTTGGTTGACATAGTTAGTTGGATAAAAGCTAAAACCTGCCCCTAAATCATCCACTCCACTTCGAGCATTTTCTATAACTAAGGATTTTGCTGGCTGTGCAAGATTTAACCCCTCTAAAATACGTGAGCGCATAACATAATCAAAATAAGACGGAATAGCGATACTTGCTAGAATGCCAACGATGACAACTACAATCAAAATTTCAATTAATGTAAATCCATCTTGGCCAAATTTGCGCAAAAAGAACCCTTAACAATATCCTTTTATACAAATGTAGCATAAATTACCTAATGCGTAGTGGATTAGAGCTATTTAATTCAAAAAAACACATAAACCTATATGATAAAAAAAAGCACCCCTAGGGGTGCTTTTTCATATAACTTATTAATTTTATTATGAAGTTGTGCTTCTGCAGTTAGCTGGCACAAAAGGATAAGCAGCTGCATCGCTTACAGAGCAAGTCCAAGTAATTGGCGCTCGCTCATTTGCTTGTGCTGGAGTCATAGTAATTGTAACCCCATTGGCAGTCGCTGAACCTGTTGCTTGTAGGGTACCGCTGATAACACCACCTGCCGCAACGCTTAGTGCACCCATATAGGTTGTTGCATTTGAAGCAAATGTCACTTCAGCTGCAGTTAAGTTTGCAACCAAGCCATCATCACTTGCATGCACAGCATCAACAACAGCTACCTTAGCAGGCGAAAATGCAGCAACACCTTCAGTCACACGAGCCCTAACCATATAATCTTGATAAGCTGGAATCGCAAGTGCTGCCAAAATACCGACAATAGCAACCACTATCATCAACTCAATTAACGTAAAACCTTGCATTTTTTTCATCACTATCTCCCATTAATAAGCGCAATCAACAAAAATGATTAAGCCATTTTTGTTTTCTTAATCATTTTGCCCTATGGGATGCAAAGGATATGCCAATATACTGAGGCGGGTATTCAGCGAGTTACGCTTTTTTTGACGAAAAAAATCAATAAAAAGTGACAAAATAGGTCGCTTTTTAACTACTAGTCATCGTATAAGAGTCAACCTCATCTAAGCTTGTTGCCAAAAATCCATTAGCTATACGCGCGATCATTCTATTGAGTTTTTGCGCGATTGCAGTCGAATTACTGATGATATCTTTCTCTATAATACGAGAGCTAGGATTAGAGTTTGCCAGCGCATTAAGCTCTTTAACAAGCTCATCAAAATCATCAGAATCATGTTTGAATTCCTTAAGAAGATAATCATGAAGCTTTTTCTTATCTGAGTCTAAATCTAGTGTCGTTTTTTCCTCAACCTTGGATTTCAAAGTTGGTCCTTTACTATTTATCAGTACACAATAGCAGATAAACTGTTTTTGTAAGGACGTTTCACCATGAGCAATTAAAGCACGATAAATATCCGCTCGTCTACGCCCTTCTCTATGGAGGCCAAAGTCATGGCTTGTCAATGACGAGCTGTACTGTGAAATTGCATTATCAGTTCGCTCCACAAGATTAAAATAACCTTCTGGCTTATCTATCAATTCACCTGTAAAAAAAGCATACTTTGAATTATCTAACACTGTATTTTCTATCGCTAAATTTTGCGTTAGGATACCCCTTAAATATGAATAAACCTTTTCGAAGTCCTCAGATAGAGCAAAATCCAATAGTGTCCCTGCTAGAGACTCAGATATTTTCAACTTATCAGTTATCATACTAATGGCTGCTGCTCTACTAAGCTCAACCTTGCTCGCTATGTCAACAAGCATACCCTTAGTTCCAGTCGTGTACTCTGTATGAATTTTTTTTGTTATATTCAAATAATAAAGAATGTTATCTTTAATTGCCTCCCAGTGATGCTTTATAACCGGATCATTCACAAAGTCATGAGGATTAGTCAGCATTTGGGGCAATAAAATAATTAAAATACGCTTTGTATTAGGATTTTGATAGTACTTAAGAAATGTTTTTAACCAGTCTAACACAGGCAATGGCTCACCTGGCTTTGCTAACATTTCTCTTATTGAATCTTTTAACCCAGGTAAAAGAATATTAACATAAGCACGTAACGCAAATCGACCCCAAAGAAGTGGGTCTAAATTAGGCACTACGCTTTTATCATCAAACTTAGGTATTGATTTAAGCTCATAACGCTCAACTTCCAACATTATATAAAGGTGTCTAATATACCAAGATAAATCAATACCAGTCAGAGCGCTCATCGTATAAGAGGTAAGCATCACTGCAGGCTCAACTTCTAGGCCAAGCTTTAAAAGAAAGGTGAAATGCTGATGAATATACTCATCACGATGCTTTGGACATAAGTCCACAGAAAGCAAATTATCTGCCGTCATCCGCCCTGTCGACAACACCATCAATGGATAATACAATAAAGACATTGGTCCTTTTACAAAAAGAAAGCCATAATCTAACAGCAACCACTCAAAGATATAACTCAAGTTACTAAGAGACGAGCCCTTAGCTTTTCGTGATAAATTACAGTCTTTGCAGACTTCTTCAAATGGCATTAATGCAAAAGGCACTTCACCTTCGGGATACCCTCGCTCTTTTGCAACATCATGTGCTGCATCCATTAAAATTTGCGGATACGCTGCTTCTATAGTTGTTTTTTGAGCAAACATTTGCATCTTCTTACGATAAGATAACACTCTAGAGGTAACACTTAACAACAGAAATGACCAGGTGGTAAAAAACTGCCAATTGGATGGCTCTTCACTATCATCAGAATATTGTGACCATTGGTAGAGCTTATTAGCTGACAGTACAAAAGCAATATACTGCAACATATTAGTGAAAATTTCGGTCTGATCATCATGGATATTAAATGATTTTTCTGACTTATTAAGAGGCCTAAAAAAATTATTTAACGTTGTCAACACAGGGTCAACATGTGATTTTACGTTCTTTTGATACCAATTAGAAACCGCTGAAACACCCCACATAATCGCCCTTAACTATAATTAATGCTCAAATATAATACTTATATTCCATTTTTATTTCCATAATTTTTTAAGAAAAAAGTCAAACTTTATCTAAACAAGCTTAAAGTCAACCAAAAGGTATAACGTCACAAAAAAAACCCAACAATACC
>JAUICE010000066.1 GCA_030428185.1 Gammaproteobacteria bacterium | reverse complement strand
CATACAGCACATGTAGAGTCGATGGCACTGTTTCAAAAGTAGAGGGTAGGATTCATGGTTAAAGTGAAAGAAGAGCATTATCATTTAGCTGATGGCAGCATCGATGTTCATGCTTGGCTTTTAGAAGTAGATAGGGCTCATCACTATCTAGACCATCAAATTATCTATAATGCTTGCTTTTTGAGTCAGTTATCTGGTGTTGATAAGCCGACTGAGTCTGGGGAGTCTTGTTTGCAACAAGGTCTTGCCATGGCTGAAATATTAATAGATTTAGAAGTTGATGCAGAAACGTTAGCTGCCGCTATTATTTACGATAGCGTGCAATATGCTGAGCTAACGATTGAGGATGTCAAAGAGCACTTAGGTGAGCGGGTAGCAAAGCTTGTTAAAGGCGTTGAGCGTATGAATGCGATTGGCGCCATGCAAAGTCTTAACCAACAAGTTCATCAATATCATCAGCTAGAAAATATAAGAAAAATGCTATTGGCGATGGTTGATGATGTGCGAGTTGTACTCATTAAACTTGCAGAGCGACTGCGTGTTTTAAGAACCTTAGCGCCGCTTGCAAAAAAAACACAGCAAACCATTGCCAAGGAATGCATGGAAATTTATGCACCTTTAGCAAATCGATTAGGTATTGGAGCAATTAAATGGGAAATAGAAGATCTTTCATTCCGCTATTTACAGCCTGAGAAGTATAAAGAGATTGCCAAAGGTTTAAAAGCGAAACGTCTTGATAGGGATAAACTGGTTAATGATATCGTCTCAACGTTAAACAAAGAGTTGCAAAAAAAAGGCGTTGTAGGTGCAAAGATTTACGGGCGCTCTAAGCATATCCATAGTATTTTTAGGAAAATGCATCGAAAAAATATCCCATTGAGTGAAATTTATGATGCAACAGCGATAAGAGTTTTGGTTGAGTCAGAAGATGATTGTTATATCGTTTTAGGTCTTGTTCATGCGCTTTGGTCGCAAATTCCACAGGAATTCGATGATTATATTATCAATCCTAAACCGAATGGATATCGCTCTTTACATACAGCGGTGACAGGGTTTGAACATAAAAAATTTGAAGTTCAAATTCGAACTTATAACATGCATGCTGAAGCTGAAAAGGGTGTGGCTGCTCACTGGAAGTATAAAGAAGGTGGCGGCAGGCAAAAACAAAGTCATGAGCGAAAAATAGAATGGCTACGCGAAGTTTTAGATTGGCAGCGAGAGTTATCAAAAAATAACATGGCCTTAGGTGAGGAGGTTGAGCAAGAGTTTTTTGAAGACAGGGTTTATATTTTTACACCACAAGGTGATGTTGTTGATTTACAAAAAGGTTCAACACCTCTTGATTTTGCTTATGCTATTCATAGCGAAGTAGGCCATCGGTGTCGAGGCGCAAAAGTGAATGGGCGGATAGTTCCTTTAACACATACCTTAGAAACAGGTGAGCAGGTTGAAATTTTAACAGCTAAAGATCCACGACCAAGCAGAGACTGGTTGAACCCAAATTTAAATTACTTAAAAAGTTCACGGGCTAAAGCAAAAATCCATCATTGGTTTAAGCAGCTCGATTATGATAAACATAAAGACATGGGTACGGTTATTTTTGATCGAGAAATTAAGCGGTTAGATGTGCCCATAAAAAAACTTCCTGAGGTCATAGATTCACTAAACTTTAAGAAAAAAGAAGACTTGATGGCTGCAATTGGGCGAGGCGATGTGCGTATGTCGCAAGTCATTAATCGTTTGATGATTGATAAAAAAGCCTTTGATGATCCTATGTTGATACCCAAACATACCATCACCACCTCTAGAGAGGTTTCAAAAAAGGATGATATAAAAATACAAGGCGTTGGGAACTTATTAACGCATATGGCAAAGTGTTGTCAGCCAGTGCCCGGTAATGAGATCATTGGTTATATTACATTAGGTCGTGGTATATCCATTCACAGAAAAGACTGTAACAATATTCTCCATGCAACAGAAAAACAGCAAAAACGATTTTTAGAAGTCAGTTGGGGAGAGACAATTTCTAATGTGTATCAAGTTGATATTATTTTAAATGCTTATGATAGGCAGGGCTTGCTTAGGGATATTACACAGTTATTAACCACAGAAAAAACAGATGTATATTCTTTAGCGACAAATATTGATAAGGCTGATAATACTGCCGAAGTGTTACTAACCATAGCCATTAATAGCTTAGATAGCTTAACGAGATTACTCGATAAATTAAAACAAATCCCAAATGTTTTTGATGTTAGGCGACAAAGTGATTAGTTGTAAGAGATAATACCGAGTTGACCTGAAAATGCATGTTTTGAATGTTGATAAAATTTAATCTAAAGATAGACGCTTTTTGGGCGATAACAAGTCAATAGAATAAACTATCTATCACTATGGTGCGTTTTGTCATAAGCTTTAGTCTTTTTATTACACTGAGCTTATTTTACTCGGTTGCTTTTAGTTGGGATCATCAGCATATCAGTCACTGGGACAAAGTCTATCCCCGTTGTAGAGGGCACATACAATCTCCTGTTAACTTCAATACAACGCATATTTATCAGTATAAAATGAAAATGCCTATATTATTTTATGGTCAAGATATGGAGGTAATGGGCGCGGATAATGGGCATACGCGTGGACTAAGTGTCATTGCTAATAACCCCACTGTAAAAATTGAGGGCTTAGAATATAAACTGATGAGTATACATGTGCATCATATTTCAGAGCACACAATCAATCATCATCACACACAAGGTGAGCTGCATTTATTGCTATCAAGAAATGGTAAGACTGTCGATCACGTTTTGGCAATTCTTTTAAAAGGGTCAAATACTTCCAATAGAAGTCTTCAAAGTTTGTTAAGCATCTTTAAAGCTCCTGGAGCGATGACAACGTTTAACGTTCATACCTTAAATAGCTTAGAGCCTAATGAGCCTTCTTATTATCAATATCTAGGCTCCTTAACCACACCTCCTTGTACAGAGGGAATAACTTGGATGGTGTTTTCTACACCTATCGATGTCAGTCATAAGCAAATTCAAGCAATTAAAGCATATCATCCATATAATTACCGTCCTGTACACATGCATCAGTTAAAAGACATAAAATTTTTCAATTAAAAACATATGGTTAAATTTAAATATTTGAAAGTGCTCAAATATTGAACTAGTATGTTATTAATATTTGATAATGGCTCTATATTTATAGACAAACTTCGCATAGGGATGGCGTTATGAGTGATGATGAACTGAGAAAGTTAGTACATACATTCCGACAGTTAATTAATCAGGAGATTATTCCTGCGCTCACGCATGTATCTCAACTTAAAGCTGAAGATCCTTTAGTGGACATAATCTATATGTTTTCTGTTCAAGCAAATAACCTTGAGTCGATGAAACAAAGCGTACAATATTTAAGAGACAATCAAGGTAACGATAATCGACTGGAACATTTGTTCGAAAAAGTTCGCTTAATCAGTGCTCAATTAAGTTCGTTAAAAGATGATCTTTTTGGTTATGAGAAGAATGGTATTGTGACATCGTATCCTAAACGATTGAACGCGTTGAAAAAGGCACTCTCTAAAGGTTTGGCGTTAAGCACGCAAATAGTGAACCATCAAGCAACTGAGAAATTACAAAGTAAAGTCTAAAGCTATTATTATTCTGTTATGATAGTTATACTCCTATCCCTTCACAATGCATGTTATGGATAAAGGCGATGATAGCGACAAAATGGATAGTCATTACCGGCGGCCCATGTTCGGGCAAAACAACCTTAATTAATGCATTACATGAGCGAGGATTTGATATTGCTCATGAAGTGGCGCGCTCTTATCTTGAAGAGCTTGTTGATATTGGTTTTGACTTAACTGATATAAAGTCATCAATGAAGCTACAAAAGAAAATTCTGTCTTTAAAAATTGAACGCGAACAACACTGCGACATTAGCCATCGAGTTTTTTTTGATAGGGGAATTCCAGATAGTTTTGCCTATTTTAAATTACATCACCTAAATATCGATGCTGTTTTAGGTATGTTGCCAGACTTTCGTTACCAAAAAGTGTTTTTTCTTGAGTCGTTGCCGCTTGTTAATGATGACATTAGAAATGAAGATCTAGAGGTTGTTGTTAAATTAAACCATTTGATCTTTGAGTCCTATAAAGAGCAGGGGTATGAGCTGATTAAAGTTCCACCGATTAGTGTTTCCAAGCGTTTGGATTTTGTCTTGTCTCAAATTGACTAGTACTCTTGGTCTTTGAGCGTGAGCGTAGGTTGCTTAATCTATATCTATTTGATTATAAGTAAAAAATTTGTGCTTCATAAAAGCTTACAAAGTGATCCAATTGATTTTTTGTGCATATTATGTATAATCTGCCCAAATTTAGAGTTTATAGGCGATGACCATGCCAAAATTTGTTAGTGATTATTTGTCTAAAGTTGTGCATGACTCTCCTGTCATCTTAAGACGTATGACATTGACTCAACCGGAAGTCACTACGCTTTATCGTGGTGCAGATGATTTGTCTCAAACGATGTTTTGTCTTTCAACCATGATGGTTGGCATCTGGGGCTATCGCTTTCCCAATGAAATCACGATGAGTGATATTAAAACGCATAAAACAACTAATTTATCGAATCAAAATGCATATTTTCTATCGATGTCCGCTAGGGAAGAGGTGGCCAGTTTACGAAGTCGAAATAATAGTTTGCTCATCATCGATCCAAGCTTGTTTCGCCATTTATGTATTGATGTGCATCAAACTTATCGAGACAATATTTATACCATGCCTGGGCGTATAGAGGGTGAAGCAGAGCATGTTTCATTGGCCACACTTTTTTATAGTATTAAGGCTTTTCGTGTCGATGGTGTTGACTTTGCTAATCCATTTTATTTAAGTATCGAATCAGACAATAAGGAAGCATTGGCTAGATTCAAAACATTTTATAACGCCTACATTACGCTTTTAAAAAATATTCAATCACAGGTTATCGCCAAAGAAGATATCGCCACAGAAATAGAAGATTTAATCGATAATCTCATGGCGCTTTATGAGCAATATACAGAAGCGAACCCATTTACGATGAGCATTGCTGAATTAGAAGCAAAAGCGCCAGAGTTTTTCAAACGATTGATCGCTCATGAACAGATAGAAGATAAATCTGCTCTCCTTAAAGACTTAGTTATTGCTCGAAAGGAGATACTCCTAGAGACGCATCCTCATGCTAAAACACTAATTGAGAGTCAACCTTTTGATAGAGATAGGGTGATGACTTGTTACGATGATCCGTACTCATCATACGGTCAATACGATTAATATTTTCACCACAGAGCAAACGCATCTCAGCGTAAACGCATGAAGCGCTTTCCCTGTCTTTTCACACTTGTACTCACCATCATTTTTCTTTAAGATGAACGACTTGGTGAATTAAACATATCAAAATATAGTCATAACAATGTATCAAAGGAGTGATGAAAAAGTGTCAATAAAAAATATAGTGTTCTCTTTGGGTTTGCTTGCCAGTAGTTTGTCTCAAGCAGCGCTGCATCAAGCGCCGCTGTGTTCAGGGGATAATCAATTGCCTTGTGAGGCCCGTGCTTATGATTTTGGCCTCGATGTTTTGTATTTTCAAAATACGGCTAACTTGATGACTCATAATATTTATACCGAGGGTGAGGAAAATACTTTAAATAAAGGATTTAATCCCAATATGGGTTTTGGCGCGCGCCTTGAGGGCAGTTATCATTTTGCCAATGGAAATGCGTTCACTTTAACTTGGTCACACTTTGCTAAAGATTCTGATGGTCAAACGCTTTACTCTAATTTGTTTAACGATGAAGCAGTCCCTGGGTCATTTACAAGTTTTACCCAAAAAAGTAAGTTTGATATTGTCAATGCCGAGTTATCACAGCGTTTAGATTTTGCAAATCGTTATGAGCTACTCATTCATGGTGGCGTGCAATATGCGAGTATGCGCGAGGTATATATTGCTAGAAATGCAGTAGGTGCTCCAGCTGAACAGAGTGCTGCGGGATCTAAATTATTTTCAGAGCAAATCAATGGCATTGGTCCTAGGGTAGGGATAAAATCGCAATTTCATACCATGAAGCATATTGACTTGTTTGCCAATATTGCAACCACAGCACTTTATACAAGAAACTCGGTGCATTCATTAAGGGCTCTTAAGATATATACAAACACTGAAATTATGTCTGCAAATTCTTCAGCAAGATATTTAAAATTAGACCTTGCAGGTGATATTGCCGTTGGTGCTAGATATCATGTGCCTACCAAGCACGGTGATGTGAGTGTTAAAGCCGCTTGGGAAGATCATATCTACATCAACGCTGGATTTTTAGATTACAATGTATCGTGGCAAGGTGTGAGCCTTGGTGTGAAGTGGGTTGGTAACGCTTAATTATGCATATGCTCCTCAAAGCATTATCGATGCTTTGAGGAGGTAGTCGTCATTGCTTCTTAAAATCTATCCGCATTCATCACTTTTACCCACGCAGATATAAAATCATGAATAAATTTTTCTTTATTATCATTTTGCGCGTAAAACTCAGCATAAGCTCTTAATACGGAATTTGAGCCAAACATCAGATCAAATGCGGTTGCTGTCCACTTTAATGAGTCAGTTTTTCTATCGAGTAGCTCATATATATGCTCCTCTTTTTTCTGCCATACGTATGCCATATCGGTTAGATGAATAAAAAAGTCACAGCTTAAGGTTCCTTCGTTGTCAGTGAATACACCGTGTTTGCTGTGTTGATAATTAGCCCCCATCACCCGTAAGCCTCCAACCAATAGTGTCATATCGATTGCAGTTAAGCCCATTAAGTGTGTTCTATCGATCATGAGCTCTTCAGGACGTCCCGTGATGCCATCTTTTAACCAGTTTCGGTAGCCATCGTGTACTGGCTCTAGTACTGTAAATGAATCTGCATCCGTCATTTCATCAGTTGCATCACCACGTCCGGGCAAAAAAGGAACGGTAACATTAAACCCACCAAGGCTTGCTGCTTGCTCAATAGCTAAGTGACCACCCAGTACAATCACATCCGCAATAGATGCGTTTGTATCTTTGGCGACTTGCTCATACTGGGCGAGTGTCGCCTTTAGGCGTTTAGGCTCATTACCTTGCCAATTCATTTGTGGTGCAAGTCGTATGCGCGCACCGTTAGCGCCGCCACGAAAATCAGTATGGCGAAAGGTTCTCGCACTATCCCAAGCCGTGACCACTCTATCACTAACCGAGAGGTTAAGCGCGTTGATGGCCTCTTTGATCTGATCTACATCATAGTTTTTATTGCCTGGCGGAATAGGATCTTGCCAAATTAAATCTTCTTTAGGGACTTCTGGACCAAAATATCGACTCTTAGGTCCCATATCTCTATGAGTTAATTTAAACCAAGCTTTAGCAAAGGTTTGAGAAAAATAGTCGGGATCTTGATAAAATTTTTCGGAAATTTTGCGATAGGCTGGGTCCGTTTTCATCGCCATATCCGCATCGGTCATGATGGGATTGTAACGAATGGAAGGATCTTCAACATCAACGGGCTTATCTTCTTCTTTGATATCAACCGGCTCCCACTGCCAAGCGCCAGCCGGACTTTTCTTTAATTCCCACTCATAATTTAATAGTAAATGAAAATAGCCGTTATCCCATTGTGTGGGATGAGTCGTCCAAGCTCCTTCTAAACCACTGGTGACGGTGTCACGACCCATGCCACATTTGGTTTTGTTTAGCCAGCCAAGGCCTTGATCTTCAAGTGGTGCTGCTTCGGGATCAGGGCCGAGTAAACTCGCATCACCATTACCGTGACATTTTCCAACAGTATGACCTCCAGCCGTAAGGGCAACGGTTTCTTCATCATTCATCGCCATACGAGCAAAGGTTTCACGTACATCATGGGCTGTTTTTAGTGGATCGGGGTTACCATCCACCCCTTCAGGGTTGACATAAATTAAACCCATTTGCACGGCTGCGAGCGGATTTTCTAGTGAGTCTCGCTGTTTATCTTGATAGCGCTTAGCACCCAACCATTCTTTTTCACCACCCCAATACACATCTTTTTCAGGCTGCCAAATATCTTCACGGCCAAAGCTAAAACCATAGGTTTTAAGCCCCATAGATTCGTAGGCAATATTTCCAGCCAATACAATTAAGTCAGCCCAGCTTAATTGATTGCCGTATTTTTTCTTAATGGGCCATAAGAGACGCCGGGCCTTATCTAGATTAGCATTATCCGGCCATGAATTTAATGGAGCAAATCGCTGATTACCAGTGCCTGCACCACCTCTGCCATCAGCAACCCGATAAGATCCAGCCGCATGCCAAGCCATGCGGATCATTAAGCCACCGTAGTGTCCCCAGTCGGCTGGCCACCACGCTTGGCTATTCGTCATTAAATCAGTTAAATCTTTTTTTAATGCCGTGACATCAAGTTTTTTTAATTCCTCACGATAATTAAAATCCTTATCAAGAGGATTCGTTTTGCTATCGTGTTGTGAAAGGATATCGAGATTTAGACTCTCAGGCCACCAGTCCATCACTGAACTTTGCTGTTGGGTATTACTACCGTGAAAAACGGGACATTTTGTTGTCATCATTTATTCCTTTAAATCCGTTAGAGAATTTTATCTACCGATAGCCATGATGACATGTTCTTTTTACGAGCTCAACTTACTTTAAGCCTCACAAAGTGGCTTTATTTGCAGGTGGTATCATTCAAATAGCCGCTAAAAAATTAAAGCGGCTATTGTCATGTATCAATAACTAAACAATACTCATCATTACAGAGCACCCTGATGGAGCTGGACACTCTTGCTGTGTTTGTATTTTAGAGATAAAGTCTTTAGGTGTTGAACCTAGTATGGACTCAATATGTGGGATAGAGTTTAGTGCTTGTAATGCTGCTTTCTGACTCATTACTCCAGTTTTACGCTCATAAAATGTAGGTTGATAACCACTATCCATATGAGGCAACGCTTGAATCCACTGTTTAATGGCTTCTCTAGCTTTAAGAAGATTTCCATTGCTAAAGTCTTTCGATAGCTCCTCGACAAACTGAGGATTCAATTTTAGCTTTGTCAACGAAGCATCGATGCTATGTGAAATCATCGCTTCAACCATTCTTGATGCTGATTTTAGTTGTTTACGCTCATTGATAACACCTTCTTTGACATATAGCGTTTGGCTTCGTTTAGGTCCAATGCTGATATATTGAATAGGTGTTTCAAGTGTCTGTTCAACAAAGCATAAATAGCCTTGAGCGGCTTTGGGAAGCTCTGCAAATGATGTGCAATTAGCCACTTCATCAAAACCGTCAAAATGTTCATAAATTGGCTCAACTCGCGCTAACTCATCTAGACTAGCAGGCATTTCACCAAATGGAAGTTTCTTGCCATCAAGCATATAGCCAGTGCAGACTTTTAAAGAACCTTGGTTAGATATGACATCAAATAACATCATAGAGATAGCGCTTGCCCCTGTTGTGGTAAGCGAATACTTCAATTGCTGTAGATCAAGGTATCCAATACGACGTGATCTTCCGGTTGTTGTACCAAATTCATGTCCTTTTTTACGAATGGATTTTGCTAGAGTTGACTCACGACTAGGCGATGCAGAATCATCTTCTTTTAGCTCTGTGACAAATGGTCCGGCACCGACTCGAGTCGTATAGCTTTTAACAATTGCGATAACATCATCAATTTTCTGCGGTGGTAGACCAGTTCCAGTGAAAATACCATTGGTTGAAGAATTAGATGACGTGCAAAATGGATAAGTACCAAAATCTTTATCGAGCATAATGGCATTGGCGCCTTCAAATAATAGTGACTTTCCATCAAGCTGAGCCTGTTTTAGATATTCCGTTGTATCAGTAGTATGAGGTTGTAGTTTCTCTCTAAGTACCATTAGCTCTTTATAAATGCTATCAGCATCTAACGCATCGATTTCTGTATTATTTGGAAGTGTAATATGTGTTTTGGTGTCAGATAAATTATATTCTTCCACCAATGCCTTAAGCATTGCTTTCTTTTTACGAACGATACTTTCAATTTTTTGATGAAGCTTATCACTAGGTAAAAATAAGTCGTCAAAGCGCAGCGCATATGAGCGATTATCTTTTTCAGCGTAAGTCGGGCCGATACCTTTTTTAGTTGTGCCAACAGCCTCACCTTTTTTTGATAATATCGCTTCGTTGATTGCGTCTTCTAATTTATGATATGGCATTACCAGATGGCAGCGTTTGGAAATTTTTAAATTGTCTTTATTGACTTTTAGGCCTTGCTCTCTAAGAGCGTCAATTTCTTTTTGCAATTGCCATGGATCAAGCACAACGCCATTCGCAATCACGTTTACAACCCCAGGAGTTAAAATCCCTGATGGCATGAGGTGGGTGTGAATTTTTGTATCGCTATCATCAAGCTGCATTGAGTGACCAGCATTAGCGCCACCATTATAGCGGAC
>JAUICE010000065.1 GCA_030428185.1 Gammaproteobacteria bacterium | reverse complement strand
AGCGCAGTCAAGTGTTCAAGGTTTGGATTTTTTTAATTGAAGAATGGCTATTCCATTCCGATTGAGAAAAATACCAAAGATTGAGGATTTGGCAATGCTCAAAAACACGCATTATGAAAGGACAGGGGTATATTGACTCTTATTCACCGCAACCAAACTCAGAGCCACACCCCATATCAAGATGTGCTAAATAATTATTTGTTGAACCGTTACTCTCTTTAACTCTATCTTGTATATACTGAGCTATTGGTGACTCAAACATGGTGCGCCCTATCTCTTGCTCTAAATGTTCACAGCGCTCAACATCTTCCTTAGACAAGACATTAAGCATCGAACTTGATACATGTATACAGGGGGCACATTCTAAACTTTGATGGGACAATTGCTTAAATCCTGCCCGTTTCACAAGAGCAAACATTGTGTCATCAGACACTTTTAACAAGGGATACCATACTCTTCTATCTCCAAAGTGACTGCTATGCTCATACTCCTGCAAAAAACGATTGGCTTTTGAAGCCTGCTCTCTTTTAGCAAATACTAATGTTTTTTCACATGGTGCGTCTATCTCATCTAAGAAATCATTTAAGATAAGCCCTTTGAGAAAACCTGCGCACCACTGAAATTTTTTACTAGGAAAAGCTTGCCGCTCTTTAACACACTCACTCATGGTGTGTGTTGCTCTTAGCCTTTGATAAGCAATTTGGTTTTTCTCCATCCATAGGTGGGCTTTATTGACTCTAGTTTGCCAACATTTAGCTTGCCAACCAGTATCCACCGAGCAAACGATGATATCTTTTTCTAAAGACATATCAATACACCACTGAATCAACGCGATAGATTCATTACCAAAATTTGCAACAATCACATAAGGCTTCATCGACGACAGACAATTTTTGTAAACCAGCTAAAAAGCAGCGCTGTTGATATTAAAGCAAACACCAAATCACTATGATGCCATACTAACGCACTTAAGCGTAAAACATCTGGTGTGCGTGCTATGGAAAATGGTACCGCTAAAAACACATCCATTATTGCAGCACCAGCAACTAACCCACAAGCTGCAAGCAAACCGCGCTGAGTTTTTATGGCCACCTCATCACTACTTGGAGACTGCTTTTTTAGCTTGTTCATGGTAAGAAATGCAATAAGACCACCTAAAAACAAAGGAATACTTGTGGTCATGGGTAAATAAATTCCTATAGCAAAACCTAGGGCTGATATCTGTATTATTCTAAAATGAGCAAGTAATTGATTCATTATCACCACACACAAAACAAGTCCCGCACCGATAAAAAGCATAAGCCATGGCATACCATGATGAAAAATTGCTTGTGTTACTGCAGCCATAAGCGCCGCTGGAGGTGCTGGTAGTGACTGACTAATATCCATTTTAGGGTGAGGCATCACACCAGCAATACCATGAACATCAAACAATAATTGCATTATCGGTGGTATCACTAAAGAAGAAACAATAACGCCAACAAAAAGCATCACCTGCTGCTTCCAAGGCGTAGCACCTACCAACTGACCTACTTTTAAATCTTGAATATTATCATTACTGATGGCTGCGATTCCTGTTATCACTGAGCCAATAATGATGGTGGTGGCCTCTAGAGCTTTAATTTGGCTACTTGATAGCATAGGGAATAAAGCACTCATGACTTCTAACAGTAACCAGGCGGCTAATAACATGCCCGCGATAATCACAGACGAACCAGGACTTGCTGAAACCCCAACCAAACCTGAAAAAAAAGCAGTGATCGTTGCGAAAATAAACCCTATAAATACAATATAGATTACTGTAAAAAATGAAAATGTTAACTCATAGTGTAAGGGCAACTGTATCAAGTGAAAGGGAAGCATTGACTGAAGAAAAAGGAATAAGATGCCTGTAAAAAGGCTTGCCAATAATAAGATCATAGGAAACGAAATATCACGCTCAACTCTTGAATTAAATAACTCAGCGTGGAAATTTTTATGTGTAGAGGAAAGAGTAAATTTGATACTTTCATACAAAGGTCGCATCATGGATAGAAAGGTAATAACACCTGCACACAGCATTGCTCCAATACCAACATAGCGAATTTTAGCATTCCAAATATGCATGATTGATTCTGTCATGTGGTGACTCAATACTAACTTAGGATACCATAAACTTGCTACTGGGATGGAAATTACCCAGCCAACAATTGCACCGATGAAAATGCTCAGGCCTATTTCAAAACCTATAAGATAACCCGCACCTATAAGCGTTGCAGAAAATCCCATTCCAAATCCAAAAATCATTCGTCTAAAGGTAAACCAAACTGAAAAGCTGTTGGCAATCACTTTAAATCCAACTTGCATCAATTCTAATAAAGCACCGAGTAACCCACCTTTCAATAACTCTGTTCCAACACTTTTTTGACTGGTTAGCAAAACCTCAGCAACCGCTTTTCCCTCTGGAAATGGTAGCTTTGGTTGATGCACCAAAACTCGCCTCAAGGGAATTGAAAACACAACGCCTAAACCACCACCAATTAATGCAATCAGGACATTCTCCCAATAAGGAAAGTGAGTCCAGTACCTAATAATAATTAATGCTGGAATTGTATAAACAATACCGCCTGCAATCGCTTCACCTGCGGAAGCTGCTGTTTGAATCAGGTTATTTTCTAATATGTTATTTCTTCTAAAAAGCTTTAAAATGCTCATACCCAATACTGCAGCTGGTATCGAAGCCGACGTTAATATACCAACCTTTAGGGCTAAATACGCATTTGCCATAGCTAAAATGCAGGTGAGAAAAATGGCGATTAGAAACCCAATCAACGAAAATTCAACTGGACTTTTTGAGGAGCTATTTTTTGCTTTTTGATTTGATGACATAATGCGCTCAATAATTATTTCGATTGCATAAATATTACGCCATAATAGCATATACTCCTATCCTTTCATAATGGATGTTTTTGAGCTTTGTCAAATCACCAATCTTTGGTATTTCCAGGTAATATAGGTATAAAAACGTGCTTTTCCAAATAGATCCTGAGTATAGCGTCATTAGACAAAAAGCATTGCTCTCTATTAAGGTTGAGAACAATGATTGGGTGATTAAGAAAAAGGTTGAGGTAGTACTGCAGATCCCAGCCAATCTCGATGGTGAGAAACATCATAAATATCCCACTCCTTCGATTGAAACAGCTCATCATCAACTGTATGCAATAAATAATCTAAAAAACAGGCGACAGTATCTGGTAATATAAGTTGCTTATTCTCTTTTAATCGCATAAAAAATTCAATTTGTGCTTTCTCAAGCGTTACAGAGCTTCTTATTAAAGCTTGCATATTCGTATCAGTAACACCAGGCATCACCGAGCCAAATAAAATTCCTGTGCGCTCTTTTTTCAATATTTCATATATCATAAATAATGCTGACTTAGTTGCACAATACGCTCCCCAGCCACTTGTCGGCATATGGGCCATCGCTGTAGAAAGATGTAATACTCTTTTTCCTTGAAGTAATCTTGCTAATCGCTTCGTTAAAAATAATGGTCCTTCAACGTTTGTAGCGAAAGCATGCTGCCACTCTTCTACATTTACCTCAAGTAAAGGCTTTAATGGATTAAGCACTGCTGCATTATGTATTAGGGCACAGACAGACCGCTCCTTTAAAAAGCGCTCAACATGCGCTCTCCCACTGCCTACACTAATATCTGCAACCAGTGTGATAATTTTATCTGGATAACTGCTTTTAGTTTCCATGAGTGTTTTTTCAACACGTCCAATGATAAGAACTTCCAAATTAGAGGCGGCAAGTCGATGGGCTAACGCTCTACCAATACCACTACCCCCACCGGTTATTACATACATATCAAAATACTCTCAACAATATAAAAAGTAAGGATTTCCAAGTATCTCTGGTATGGTTTCCATTGAAAACATTAAGTGCTAAGCTAATCGGAAACGACCAATAAATACAAAATACCATGAGCGAAATTTTCTGTAAAAGCCTTAAGATGCATACTGAAGGAACTTTACCCACTATTGGCCAGATAGCCCCTGACTTTAAGCTCTGCCAAACAGACTTAGAAGAGGTTAGTTTAAGCACTTATGCAAACAAAGCCATTCTGCTGAATATTTATCCCAGCCTCGACACACAAGTCTGTTTTAAGTCTGTACAAACTTTCTTTGATAAATTAAAAAAAGAAGACGTCTTTCTTCTTTGCGTATCTATGGATACAGCATTTGCGCTAAAGAGGATTGCCTCTGGTGAAGACTTTAAAGGCCTGCATTTACTATCTGCACAAAGAGAGCCACAGTTTGGTGTAGACTACGGTGTTCTCATTAAGGATGGCCCTTTTAAAAATTTACTCTCACGTGCTGTTTTTGTATTAAATAGTGAACATAAAATTACTCACTGTGAGCTGGTTTCAGATATATCTAACCCACCAGATTATGAGAAAGCTCTAAAAACCATCAAGGAAGACCAAGCGTAAGTACTATTAAGTACCATAAAGAAGTCATTGCTTAGCTGATATCCTCTTCAAGGTTCACTCGCCCAGAAAGCATTTTCTCTGAAGGCGAAAATGCTTGCCTAAGTGTGGCATATGCCTGCTTTTGCTGCTGAAAAAAGCTTATCTTATCTGGCATTTTAGCGCGTTTTTTTGCATTGGCTTTAAGCTTAACGCCTTGCTCAAGTACTATTGTCTTCAGCCAGTCAAGAAACTTCCTGACTTGTCCCGGACGTTTTTGCATTTTTTCAGTGATGTTGTCTCGTAGGAAATTAAAATCGTTTATAATAAGAGCTATCTGCTCCTTTGTTTGTTTACCTCGTGGCACATCATTTTCTAAGTCATCAATATCAAATGAGTTAACGATAAAATCAACAAAATCATTTATAATCGAAGTGAATGTATCGTTTGTGTTTCGTTTTCTATATGCTTCGCATTGTTCTATCAGACGCTCTAGTTTTGCCGCATATTCGTCATCAAACTTTAGCTCTTTCACTAGCTCATCTGACAGCAATAAAGCATCACTACTTTTTTTATTCAAAAAGTCAACTGAGTCATTTGTGATTAAGTAAGTCAAAACATCTTCTAACAATTCATAAAACAAGCTTTCACAGACTGTCAGATCAAGCTCATTTTGCTTCATTTCAGTTAAACTAATACCTTGAACAATAGAGCCAGCATAAACTTGACTTTCTGCTAGCTCAACTCGCCTAAGAGCATTATGTTGATACAGTTTCCTCATACATGGCTTTGTTTTTTCACAGTTTATTTATGTAAACAGACCTCGATTACTTCGTCAAGCGTAATTATCAACGAAACTTAACCTTCAATTTTTCTATATTTACTTGCCGAGCTTCTTGACTCACTCTCTCCTAAACGTCTTTTTCTATCTTGCAAGTAATCTTGGTAATTTCCTTCTATGAATGCAACATGACCATCGCCTTCAAAAGCCAAAATATGCGTTGCAATTCTATCGAGAAACCATCTATCGTGCGAAATGACTATAGCGCTGCCTGGAAAAGCCAATAGAGCCTCTTCTAATGCTCTTAACGTTTCCACATCTAAATCATTTGATGGTTCATCAAGTAATAAGACATTACCGCCTCGCTTTAGTAGTCGCGCCAAATGAACACGATTCCGCTCACCACCCGAAAGACTGCCTAGTTTCTTTTGTTGATCTGTTCCCTTAAAATTAAAGCGACTCACATAAGCTCTAGAAGGCATTGTGAACTGCCCTACTTGAATCATATCCAGACCATCAGATATAGACTGCCAAACAGTTTGCCCATCATCTAGGCTCGCTCGCAACTGATCGATATAGCTTAAATCAACCGTTTCACCAACCTCTAAATCACCGCTATCGGGGTTTTCAATACCTTTAATCATTTTTAATAAGGTTGATTTACCGGCACCGTTTGGGCCAATCACCCCCATGATCCCACCTTTAGGTAAAACAAAATTTAGATTGTTAAATAGCTGCTTATCACCAAAAGCTTTACTGAGATGATTAGCAATCAATACTTTTTCGCCTAATCGCTCACCTGGAGGGATGTAAATTTCGTTTGTCTCATTACGTTTTTGAAATGTTTTTGAATTAAGTTCTTCAAACTGCGCAAGACGTGCTTTATTTTTAGCATGACGCCCCTTTGGTGAACTTCTGACCCACTCTAGCTCAGCCTTAATCGTTTTGAAATGTGCTTTTTCTTGCTGCTTTTCAATAGCTAGGCGCTTTTCTTTTTGCTCTAACCATTCAGTATAGTTCCCTTTATAAGGGATACCTTCACCTCTATCTAACTCTAAAATCCATTCGGCAACATTATCTAAAAAATATCTATCATGGGTCACCGCTACAACAGTCCCAGGAAAGTCTTCTAAAAATTTTTCCAGCCATTCAACCGACTCAGCGTCTAAGTGGTTGGTTGGTTCATCAAGTAATAAAACATCGGGCGAAGCTAATAATAACCGACAAAGTGCAACACGCCTTTTCTCCCCACCAGATAAGGTTTTCACTAAAGTCTCAAAAGGTGGCAGTCTTAATGCACGTGCGGCAGCCTCAATTTTCCTATCTAACTCCCAGCCACCCTTAGCTTCAATTTCATGTTGTAATTCTCCCTGCTTTGCCAATAAGGTATTCATTTCCTCATCACTCATTGGCTCAGCAAAGCGCATAGAAATATCATCAAATTCTTTTAACTTTGTTTTAAGATCAGAAAATCCAACTTCAATATTTGCCTTAACATCTAAATCATCATCAAGCTCAGGCTCTTGCTGTAAATAGCCAATTTGAATACCATTTTTTCTATGAATTTCACCGACAATGTCTGTATCAACACCTGCCATAATTTTAAGAAGTGTCGATTTTCCTGAACCATTGAGCCCCAATACCCCAATCTTGGCACCAGGGATAAAACTTAAAGAAATATCTTTTAGAATATGGCGCTGGTTATCAACAATTTTACTAACACCAGACATCGTAAATATATACTGCGACATTGAAAACCCAAGCTTTATTTCGAAATGTCGGCAATTATACCCCTAATCTTTCATTTTGAAAGTAATACTGATGGCCTACTATGAACATTTAAGCTTTGCCTTGCCTTATCCAAAGCTGACTACGCCCCAAAAGCGGTATACCGATATAACCTCGAACATATGCTTTAGCTCCAGATTTATCTAGTGTTAGTTTAGCTCGGTATATTTTACCTGTTTTAGGATCAAGTATTTTTCCACCACCCCACACCAAGTTGCCCTGTTTTTTTAGCCCCCAAAGAAACTGCAAGCCGACTACTTTTTTACCTGTAAATGGTTTCGGGCAATGTTGACAGTAACCTGTGTCTCCAGGAGCTTTAAAAACTCTCTGAATAGTTCCTGTTAACTCATCTCCTTTAACTTTAATATTTACAACTGCACGCTTTTTTTCAGTTTTATCACTAATTGTCACCCATTGCCCCGCTGGAGAGTGTGCAAATACCCCCAAGGTAGCCATCAAGAGTAAGTTCAGTACAATACACTTTGTGATTTTAGTCCACATACAATTCTCCACAATCATTGGGTATAGAAAGCTTAGCTTTTTTCAAGTACGATGAACAGATTAAATTGCTATAAACATTCGTGCATGACTTTTGAAAAACTCTTAAACTTTAAAGAGCAAAAACAGTGGATTTGGCTATCAATCATAGTCATATCGAGTGTATTCATTCTATTTAGCATAGTTAATTTTTATTATTTTTTTCACAGAGTTAAGCCTCAAACAACGCGGGCTCATTTACCTCAAACAAAGACTGCTACCGTGTCAAATGACCTTCTATCTTACCCACTATTCGGACAGTTCTTGCCTGAAAACAGCAAAAAAATTCCTAAGACACTGTTAAATTTAAAGCTTATAGGTATTCTGAAAGCTTCTAATCCGAGTCGTTCACAAGCAACCATTTCTGTCAACGGTGGCCATGAGCAAAACTATTTTATTGGTCAGATATTACCCGGTGATGCTAAAATCATTCGAATAGATAGGAATGGACTGCTAATATCCCGCGAAGGCCATATAGAGCGCTTGTCGCTACCTCGACCAAAGCTCCCCCCCTTGATTAAACCAAAACCGTTGGAATTTAAACCATGAAACTTTTATCTATATACAAACAAATGACTAAGTGGTTAAGCATCTTCTGTGCATTGTTTATGCTTAGCGCCTGCGTAAATTCGCAGTATTTTGTTGATAAAGGAAAAAGAAAATATTACGCCAAGGAATATCGAAACGCTTACATAAGCCTTAAGGCAGGTGCCGAAAGAAATAATCCTGAAGCTCAGTATGCGCTGGGATATATGTTTTACTATGGACAGGGTGTCACTGAAAGTAAGCAAAAAGCACTGTACTGGTTTCATCGTGCTGCCATCAACGGACATCAAAAGGCCATTGAGGCTTTAAATATGATAAAAAATGAGCAAAAGAAGTAAAAAATTTTTTTTAACCGCTTAGGGAGTGACTCGTTTTTTCTTATGAATGAAGCGAATAATTAGCGTTATCTTAAGACTAATCATCACAGCCACTAATAATAGTAACAACATGGATGAAAATGCCTCCTGATAATGCGCTTTTAACATGTAAATTGTCGCCACCTGCTGCGTATTAATACTGGTTAAGCTCGCTAACATACCTGATAAATATCCCCCCAAGCCAAGTGAGATAAAAAATACACCTGTTAGCGTACTCACATATTTTGGCTTAGACATTTCTGTCACCGCAGATAAACCAACTGGAGAAAGCAGCAACTCACTTGCTGCTATCACAATATAAGCTATTAAAATCAGCACTGGTGAGACCAGTGCGTTTCCAGAGCTTGTTTTCATTGAGTAATATATCAAGAAATAAGCAACCAAAAGGAGAGCCATAGATAAAGTAAACTTCCTCGAGGTACTTTCAGCAACACTGATGCAACTTTTCTTCCGATATGAAAAATGCGCAAAAAAAGCTCCAAAAACAATCATTGCTAAACTTTCTACAGCGACATAATAAGGTGCTGGAAACTGTATATGAAATACAGCAGGCTTGACTGCTCTTGTAATAAATAGCGTCAAACTTAAAAACATCTGAAAATAAAAAGTCCAAAAAAATACTGAAATTAAACACAATAATAATAGCGAGATAATCTCTTTTCTAAACTCATTTTTTTCTTTTATAAAGATACTTAAGACATATGCTATTGCAAACAAAAAGACTAAAATAAAAAACCAAAGCGCAATATTAGGGCGCGATAAAATAATAAAACAAACGTTCCATAACAAACAAATCGTCATTGAGGTCTTAAACAGACCATATACTTTATCGTTTAGTTGTATGTAATCTTTTATTCCATAATGCTTCACTCCAAAGTGAAACACTAAATAAGCAATGATCAATCCAAAACCAGCAGTCAAAAAGCATACATGCCATCCAAAATATTTATATATTAACGATGGAGCTGTAGTCCCTAAAATTATCCCCGTGGTAATTCCCATGTAAAACAAAATGAACCCACGCTGACGACTAGGGCAATTGTCTTGATACTGATTACCAAGAAGAGATGAAATATTTGGTTTTAACAGCCCAGTGCCAACAGCTATTCCAGATAAAGCAAATGTTAGGGCAAAAAAACCCAAATTAAGAGCCAGCATCAGATAGCAAGACGCTAAAATAATTGCGCCTATTCGAATGGTTATCGTTTGTCCTAACCATTTATCTGCAATAAGACCACCTACGACAGGAGACACATAGGTTAAAGCAGTAAATGCACCTACCAAGCGATAGGTTTGCTCATCTAAAAGCCCATAATGTGACACTAAATATAAAGCAAGCAGTGACTGAACGACATAGAAACCATAACGCTCCCACATCTCCGTTAAGAAAAAAATAGTGATGTTTTTTTCTTCTTTCAAAGCACTGCTACCAAGATTTTTAAAAGGCCCATTATCACACAATATGCTAAATTATTAAAGCAACTAATGTTCATTATGATCTAATTTAAACCATGGTCTATATAAAATCTTTGCCAATTGATTGTTTTTATGAAAGAATTTTTATTCAAAACTCAGGACTGACGCTTAGCCAAAGGACACATCTCATGCCCAAGCACTTTGTAAAAATTGCCTTACTTATCTTACTACTGTTTGCTTTTGTTATATTGGCGTTATATATGAAAGAAAACGAGCCGATGCATTACTATAAGATAAAAGCTGTTTCTGGAAACAAAAGAGTGGTCAATGTAGTATCCATTACCCCAACGGCAAAACATAGCCATAACATCGACAAGATTGCAAATGGTACGCTTTTTTTGCTCATGAAAGATAAAGATGAGCTCTTTTATATCACCTCTTTGGCACAAATTTCTCCTTTTAGCGAGCCCAATAAAGTCATAGATAAAAACACACCTATTTACCACTCATTGTATCTAGGGCGATACAACAAGAAAAAACACGAAATTGAGTACCAAACGCTTAATAAAGCGAATGTTCAAAGCCTAGTTCTTTATCACCAAGATAACCAAAATAAAGAAAAAGATAAAAGTGTTCAACCTGGTGGGGCCTTTATCATGCAACTAGCAAAAAACAAACTTGTTAAGCTTCATGTCGGTATTTGGCCTTACTCACATAAGCTGCTCAATAACATGAATCTAGCCTATGATAAAAAACACCATATAGAAAAAGAGGTAGAAGAGGGTATACCCCTATCCTTCCATAATGCACGTTTTTAGACTTCAATATTTACTGTGGCCTAAAGAGATTAAATTATCGTAATAGACTTTGTTATTACTCAAATTTAATCTCT
>JAUICE010000064.1 GCA_030428185.1 Gammaproteobacteria bacterium | reverse complement strand
CTTTATCAGCTTCTATTTCGTTAAACATCTTCATCGCTTCGATGATACACAACGTATCTCCGACATTAACCTTTTGTCCAATCTTAACAAAAGGTCCGGCATCTGGAGATGGTGCCACATACATCGTGCCAACCATTGGTGATTTGACTTGGTGTCCGGAAGGTACCTGTGGCTTTTTTTCTGAACTTGCCTCAGGCACTGACTCAACAGTAGTTGATGGCTGTTGGTTACTCGGTGTTATTTGTGATATCTGTGGTACTCCCTGTGACATCACAACACCTTGTGGCATTCGACTTAAGCGCACCGACTCTTCGCCTTCCTTAATTTCAATTTCAGCAATGCCGGTCTCGTCAATTAGCTCAATGAGCTTTCTAATCTTTCTGATATCCATAATCAACTCTCAATTGTTTCTATTAAATAATCTAAACCATATAAATAACCATTAGGGCCCAAACCAGAAATCGTACCAAGTGCAATATCTGAAAAGTAAGATTTCTGACGAAAAGCCTCTCTGGCATAAATATTTGACAAATGTATCTCAACAAAAGGTATTTTAACGGCAAGTAGTGCATCTCTTAGCGCAATGGAAGTATGCGTAAACGCTGCAGGATTGATTAAAATACCGACAACTTCTTCATTAATTGCTTGATGTATTGCCTCAATCAGCTCATATTCACGCTGACTTTGTATGATCATAAGCTCATGTGGACTTGCACGACTGATTAAAGCCTCATTGATATCTACAAGACTTTGCCCCCCATAAATATGCGGCTCTCTAATCCCTAGCAAGTTCAAATTCGGCCCATGAATGACTAAATATTTTGCCATCAGTCAAGTACACTCAATATAATTGTTCTGCATTCTCTCGCAAGCACCTTACTTTTGCAAGTTATCTGCTTTTATCTACAAGATAGTGACAATTTAACGAAAAATCCAGGATTTTATTTAAAAATGGAATAGATGAGTATGCGGTACGTTTATCCAGTCAGTTCACTAAAAAGTAATCACCGTTACAGTATCACGCACCTATACTTGAAAAAAAGCGCTTAGCCCCCCACATGTATGGTTTGACTATTCACTTTTGAGGTAGTGCTTTGGAACAATACCGCGGTACAACAATTTTATCAATCAGACGTGGCAAACAAGTTGTCATCGGTGGCGACGGCCAAGTTTCTCTTGGAAACACCATCATGAAAGGCAATGCAAAAAAGGTCAGAAGACTATACAAAAACCAAGTGATTGCAGGATTTGCTGGCGGCACAGCCGATGCGTTTACGTTATTTGAACGATTTGAGGCGAAGCTTGAACTACACCAAGGTCATTTAGTACGCGCAGCTGTTGAGCTCGCTAAAGATTGGCGTACTGATAAAATGCTAAGACGCTTAGAAGCACTACTAGCAGTTGCTAATAAAGACGCTTCTTTAATCATCACTGGTAACGGTGACGTCATTGAACCTGAAGAAGGGTTAATCGCTATTGGCTCCGGTGGGCCATTTGCACAATCTGCTGCAAAAGCACTATTAGATAACACTGAGTTATCGGCAAGGGAGATTGTTGAAAAGGGCTTAAATATTGCCGCTAACATTTGCATCTACACCAATAATCATTTAACCATTGAAGAATTAGAGATTTAATCATGACAATGACACCAAGAGAGATTGCTGAAGAACTTGATAAGTTTATTATTGGTCAAGACAGTGCGAAACGTGCTGTGGCTATTGCACTACGAAATCGCTGGCGACGCATGCAAATTGAAGATAAAGCTTTGCGTAGCGAAATTTTACCTAAAAACATTTTAATGATAGGACCTACTGGCGTAGGTAAAACTGAAATCGCCAGAAGATTAGCTAAGCTTGCAAATGCACCTTTTATTAAAGTCGAAGCGACTAAATACACCGAAGTAGGCTATGTTGGACGAGAGGTCGGCTCGATTATTAGTGATTTAACCAATATCGCGGTGAAACAATTAAGAGAGTCAGAAATCAATAAGGTTAAACATCTTGCGCTTGAGGCAGCATATGAACGTATCTTAGATGTTTTGTTACCAAAGGCACGAAAAACCTTTGATAGTCCTGATGAGGATGAAAACAGCAAGAATAATAAAACTCGTGCTGTTTTTAAACGTCAGTTAGAATCTGGTGAATTAGACGATAAAGAAATTGATATTGAAGTTTCTAATAAACCTGTAGGTGTAGAGATCATGGCACCTCCTGGAATGGAAGAAATGACTTCGCAATTACAATCAATGTTTCAAAACATTGGTACCGATCGCAAAAAAACCAGACATCTTCCGATTAAAAAAGCATTAAAAATCATCCAAGAAGAAGAAGCACAAAAGCTTATTAACGATGAAGATATAAAAATCCGTGCACTAGAAATGGTTGAGCAACATGGTATTGTATTTATTGATGAGATCGATAAGGTATGTAAAAGAGGTGACACTAGTGGCGGCGATGTGTCTAGAGAGGGTGTACAAAGAGATTTACTGCCTTTAGTTGAAGGCTCTACTATCTCAACGAAGTACGGCATGATTAAAACGGATCATATCTTATTTATCGCCTCAGGGGCTTTTCACGTTGCAAAGCCTTCAGATTTAATTGCTGAACTTCAAGGACGATTACCAATACGAGTTGAGCTAAAAGCACTAAGTGTTGAAGACTTTAAGCGTATCTTAACTGAGCCTGATGCTTCGCTAACGACACAGTACAAAGCATTAATGGCTGTTGAAGATGTTGATATTCAGTTTAGTGAAGATGGTATTGAGCGTATTGCTGAGGTAGCTTGGCAGGTTAACGAAAAAACTGAAAATATTGGTGCTAGACGTCTTTATACTGTCATGGAAAAATTACTTGAAACCATTTCCTATGAGTGCAAAGAGCCTTCTATCACTATTGATAAAAACTATGTTGACCAACATCTAGGTACGCTTGTTGAAGATGAAGATCTAGCACGCTACATTTTATGATTAGTATATTTTTAGACCTAATTACTTCAGCAACTGTCTTGTAAAAAAATGTTACGACCAAGGAATAGGAAGCACTAAAAGCACTGTGCTTCCTTTTTTATAAGATTGTATTCCTGAGAATAAAGCGAGAATATTTATGCAGATAGTCGAAGCAAACCTCTTATTTAAGGAAGAAGAGTTAAAGCTTACGAAAAGCGATGGTCAAATAATGGTGCTTTCCTTTGATGAAATCAAAAAACAAGCAAATAACCAGACACTGATCACAGGATTCACGATAGAAAATAACACTGTCATCATAAACTTTTTAGATGGAAACCACTTCAAATTATCCAAAGACGCTACATATACACCCCTATCCTTCCGTAATGCACGTTTTTAGACTTCAATATTTCCTGTGGCCTAAAGAGATTAAATTATCGTAATAGACTTTGTTATTACTCAAATTTAATCTCTCTATCCACAGGTAAATCTTTTTGTCTAACGTTATAGAAAGTTTTAATAAATCTTATAGTTAGCTTGTAGGTTGAGCACAGTCAAATATTCAAGGTTTGGATTTTTCAATTGAGGAATGGTTATTCCATTACGATTGAGAAAAATACCAAAGATTGAGCATTTGACAACGCTCAAAAACGTGCATTATGGAAGGACAGGGGTATATGTGAATCAGTTATCCTGATAGTCCACGCCCATTTTATCGAGCAAACCAGCTAGTGTGTCGTTATCAAAAAATTTAATTTTCAACCAACCACTAGAGCTATCAGTCTGCTCTACAATTGCCTCAGTTCCAAAAGTTTCTGAAATGATTGACTCAAGTCGCTCGACATCTTTTGATGAGTGATATGATGAGGGTTTTTCTTTTAAGCGTTTGACCTCGCGCTCTACTTTTCTAGCAGACCAGTCATATTTAAGAATGTTTGCAAGCATCTGTTTCTGTATACTTATATCAAGTCCAACAAGGATCTTCGCCTGCCCCATAGAGATACGTTTTTCAACTAGCGCATTTTGTATATTTGAATCAAGAGTCAGTAGTCTTAGGCAGTTCGTCACATGACTTCGAGATTTCCCAACCTTTTTAGCAATTTCATCATGCGAGGCATAGTAATGTTCTAACAATCGTTGATAACCTTTAGCCTCTTCAATTGCATTTAAGTCTTCACGCTGAATATTCTCAATAAGCGTCACAGCCATTGCCTGCTCATCATTATATTCATGTATCAAACAAGGCACCTTATCAAGACCTGCAAGCTGGCTTGCTCGCCATCTTCTTTCTCCTGCAATAATTTCATAATCACGACCAAGCGCTCTAACAACAATGGGTTCGACCAGTCCCTGCGCCTTTATCGACTCAGCTAATTCTTGTAACGCTTGCTTATCAAAATGCACACGTGGTTGAAACTCGCCTCGGATTAACTGCTCAATTGGAATATGTTTGAGTATGCTCTCTTTCATGTTGATTCTGTGACTCATCACTTGGCTCTTGTGGTTTGAAGAATAACATGCCTTTATTCGTAGAGTAAGCGCTTTGTCCTTTCATCAATTGCTTGAAGTGATGATTATTTCTAATGACTCTTTGCGTCTTGTCCTTAAGGAATAAATCATTAGCGCCCAACAGTGATTTTGCAAGCTTAGCTGCTTGATGTAGCTCACCACACTCTAAATGATCAGACATTAACTCAAAGGTCGCATCAAGATTTCCTTTTTCTGATGCAGATAACAAATGATGATGACGTTGCTCAGATCTCTTAGGATGTGAAATCCCTAGGCAAAATTGAGCCCGACTATCACCTGATTCTGCCAACGATTTAATATGTGGATATAGCGATGCAGCATTCTCCCTAGCAAGCAATGTTTCCGTCTTATTGCCATTAAAAGACTGTGACAAGTATCTCTGGTAATCTGCAATTAATTGATTATTAGATGAAATATCTGTAGACATCTCTATCTCCACTTTCATTAACTATTTCTAGAATACTTAGTTTCAAGATACGTGATACACATTAAATAAAACTGATGTAATCCGCTCCATTTACATCTGCTTTACATTAGCCATAAGAAAAACTGCTGATTTGAATTTAGCCCCTATTTACCGCATAATCCTAGGATTTAAAAAAACATATAGTGAATTATGGAACAGTTTTTTACATTTGTGGTGCATCACTGGGCACTGTGGCTTAGTCTGGTTGTCATTCTTTTCATGATTATTCGTGATGAAATGAGTAGTAACATAAACCCATCTGCAATTTCACCACAGCATGCGGTAACGCTAATGAATCACCAAAATGCTGTGGTTTACGATTTAAGAGATAAAGATACTTATGACAAAGGTCATGTAATAAATGCGCTTAATAAATCACTTGAGGTAATTGAAAAACAGAAAAAACACATGAAAAAAGCTATTGTGTTAATTTGTGATACTGGCGAACAATCTGCTCAAGCTGTAAAAAAACTCAAGCGTGAAGGCTTTGAACAAGTACATGCACTTAAAGGCGGCATGAGAGCATGGCTTAGTGCTGAACTACCTTTAGAAAAAAAGGAATAACTACCTTGGCCAATATAATCATATACTTAAAACCTTCATGCCCCTATTGTGTGAGTGCATTGCATCTCTTCGATAAGAAAGGACAAAAACCTCATATCATCGATATCACAAATAACGATGAGCTCAAAGAGGAAATGATTCGTAAAACCAACCGCTATACCGTGCCACAAATTTTTATTGGTAACATGCATGTCGGTGGATGTGATGATCTCTATGCGCTTGAAGACGATGGTAAGCTTGATAACTTACTAAACAAAATAGCATAACTACATTTATTTTCACTGTTAGAAGTGACCTCTTCTAACCCAAACATAAGGTATTAACCATGAGCGAACAAAATAATGAGCCACAATTTATGATTCAGAGAGTCTATGTAAAAGATTTATCTTTTGAAACACCAAACTCTCCTGACATTTTTAAAGAAGAGTGGGAACCAAAATTAAATTTAGACTTAGGAAATAAAGCGAATAAATTAGAAGCTAATGTTTATGAAATTGAACTGACAGTTACTGCGACTGTAAACAATAAAGAAAAAACTGCTTTTATCGCTGAAGTAAAACAAGCCGGTATCTTTACGATTGAGGGAGCACCTGAAGATCAACTCGACCACCTATTAAATAGCTTTTGCCCAAGTATTTTATTTCCTTATGCTCGTGAAGCAATTACCGATATGGTCACAAAAGGCAGCTTCCCACAATTAGTTCTAGCCCCAGTTAATTTTGATGCACTATACTTACAACAACGTCAAGAAAAAGACAAAAAAGTAGCTGGTGAGTAAGTCAACACATATAGCTGTTTTTGGTGCAGGATCATGGGGCACTGCTTTTGCCATTCATTTAGCAAAAGCAGGCCTTAACGTCACGCTTTGGGGGCATGATAAGACACATATCAAAAAACTTACTATTGATTTAGAAAATAAAAAACACCTACCCGGTGCACCGCTTCCCTCAAATCTACAACTTTCTTATGACTTTATAGACGTCTGGAATCAATGTTCGCTACCCATTATCGCTGTGCCTAGCCACGCATTTGTTGAAACCATTGACAAAATACCTAATGAAATTAAGCAAATCGCCTGGTTAACAAAAGGCCTAGAGCCGAAAAGCAGCCGATTTTTATCTAGTGTGGTATTGGAAAAATCACCGAATGCACTCATTGCTATTCTACAGGGACCTTCGTTTGCTAAAGAGTTAGCGCTTGGCCTACCAACAGCCATCACCCTAGCACATAATGATCATTCTTTTGGACAAAAAGTACAAAGTCTCATTCACACACCTCCTCTGAGAGTGTATTTATCGGATGATATTATTGGCGTACAGCTGGCTGGCGCCGTTAAAAATGTCTTGGCTATTGCCGTTGGAATCAGTGATGGTTTAGGCTTTGGCGCAAACACTAAAGCGGCGCTAATCACACGTGGATTAAACGAAATGGCTCGTTTAGGCGCTAAACTTAATGCAAATAAAGCCACATTTATGGGACTAGCTGGCCTTGGAGATCTACTCTTAACAGCAACTGATGATCAATCACGAAATCGTCGCTTCGGTCTTCTGTTGGGTCAAGGGATGAGTACCGCTCATGCCTTAAGTGAAATTAAGCAGGTTGTTGAAGGTATCCATAATGTAGAGCAAGTTTTGGCACTGTCTAAAAGTGTTCATATCGAACTTCCCATTTGTGAGACTGTTAGTCGCATTTTAAACAACAAAATATCAGCAAAAGACGCCGTATCCGCCTTACTAAATCGACCAAAAAGTTATGAATAAATTAAAACCAGTTGTGCTGTTAATTTTGGATGGCTTTGGCATTGCTAACGCCTCTCCTAGTAATGCAATTACTCTTGCCCATACGCCTCAATGGGATGAGTGGACAAAACAAGGTACCTTTTTATCACTTAATGCTTCTGGGGCTCACGTCGGTCTCCCCGACTTACAAATGGGCAACTCGGAAGTCGGCCATATGCATATTGGTGCTGGCAGAGTCATCAAGCAAGACTTGTCACTCATTAATGATGCCATTGAGAGCGGTGATTTTTTTTCTAACAAAACGCTTATTGATGCGCTTTGGCAAGCAAAACAACAGAATCGGCGTGTTCACTTACTTGGTCTTGTCTCTGATGGTGGCGTGCATGCACATGAAAAACATCTGTTTGCACTCCTAAAGCTCTTAGCAAAAGAAGGTATGAGCAATGCGCTCATTCACTGTATTACCGATGGACGAGACAGTGCTCCTAAAGGTGCTGCAAACGCCATTAGGAGATTGCAAGAAAAACTTAATACCTATCCGGTCGGAAACATTGCTTCTATCATTGGTAGATTTTATGCAATGGATAGAGATGAGCGCTGGGATAGAGTAGAAAAAGCTTACGATATATTAACGACAGATACACGCTCCACATTAACTGCCAATAAAATTATTGATAACAGCTACGCACAACAAATCACAGATGAATTCATTCTGCCACAAGCAACAAAATATCACGAGCCGATTAAAGATGACGACTTAGTCATCTGTTTCAACTTTAGAAGCGATAGAATGCGTGAACTATCAAAAGCTCTCTCCGATGAGCACTTTTCTTCATTTAAACGCCGTAAGATAAAAAAGTGTCACTTACTTACCATGACTACTTATGCTGAGGATATAAAAGCGGCTGTCATTTTTCCCAAAGCACATTTAGACAATACATTAGGTGAGTGTGTTTCAAAAGCCAAATACAAACAGTTACGCCTCGCTGAAACAGAAAAGTATGCTCATGTTACTTTTTTCTTTAATGGTGGCAAAGAGCAAGTATTTGTTGGTGAGTCAAGAAAGCTTATCCCGTCCCCAAAAGTAGCAACATACGATTTAAAGCCTGAAATGAGTGCAGATGATGTAACCTGCGCACTTATTGATGCGATAAGCTCAACACATTTTCAATTAATTGTTTGTAACTATGCAAATGCTGATATGGTTGGCCATACTGGGAACATCACTGCAACAGTTAAAGCCATCGAGACGCTGGATAAGTGCTTTCAGAAAATTAAATCATGTTTAGATACTCATCCCTGTGAACTTATCATTACCGCAGATCATGGCAATGCAGAGCAAATGCTAGATGAACATAGCCAACATAAACACACTGCACATACCAGCTCATTGGTGCCATTTCTACATATTGGTAGCCACTCTTCTCCATTAAAAAAGACAGGCTCTCTCATTGACATTGCGCCAACAGTCCTATCATTATTAAAGATTAAGATCCCTGAAGTAATGACAGGAATTCCACTTTTAAAAATATCACCCAATGAACATAAATAAAACATCCTTTTTCATTATCATAGTGCTTGTATCCATCTATCAAATTACCTTTGCCATAGACAAAAAAGCCCATTTAAAAAAACTGTCTTCTGAGCTACACTCGCTACAAATTAAGCAAAGTTCTGAAAAAAATAAGCGAAAGGCTGCTATCTCCTCGTTAAGAAAAGCTGACTTAAGCATTAATCATATTCATCTAAGTCTAAACAAACTCAAGCAAGAGGAAGTAGGCAAGAAAGCTTCTGCAGATAAGCTTTCAAAAGAAATTAATACGCTACAACAAGCGATAAAAAAGCAACAAGATAAGCTCACTACTCAATTGATCCTAAATTATCAGTTGGGTAAAAACATAGAGCTTAAATTATTACTAAACCAAAATGATGCTGCTCTTACAGATAGGCTGCTAACCTATCTATCTTTCCTCAATAAAGCTCGTCTAGATACGATGCGGCAATTAGATTTAAATGTAAAAACACTAACAATAAAAAAATCTACTCTTGATGATACCTTGAGGACAGTAAAAGACATTACTGATAAACAAAAATCACAGTTCACTCTATTAGAAAAAGAAAAGAGAAAACAACTTGCTTTAATCAAAGCGCTTAATGCTCACTTACACAAACGGAATAATCGTATACAAGCCATTATAAGGGATAAAGCAAAACTTCAGGCGCTTATCAGCAAACTTAAGGCCCGCTCTTTATCATTAAATAGGCTGCGCTTTTCACATATGAAGCATAAACTTCCCTGGCCAGTAGAGCATGCAAAAGTGATTAATCATTTTAATCAAGAAAGTAATGGTATTACCTATCATGGTATCGTACTCAAAGCATTAGAAGGAACACCGATAAGGGCGGTTTATTCAGGCCAAATTGTCTATTCAGGCTGGCTCAATGGATATGGTCTCATTTTACTCATTAACCATGGTCTAGGTTACATGAGTCTTTATGCAAATAATCAAGCCATTTACGGTGAAATGGGACAATTTGTCACCCAAGGAGATATTATTGCCAGACTTGGTCATAGTGGTGGACAACTTGAAGATGGCCTCTACTTTGAGCTACGCCACAATGGTAAACCCGTTTCACCCTTATCATGGCTTCAAAAAACTAAAAAAATCTAATGTGCCATCACTTGAAACTTGGCTTCACATCTTGAAGTGGCACCTATATTGCATCTAGGAAATGACCTGGTTTACTCGGAGTTATGTATGCGAGCTGTAACACTTTCCTTTATCTGGATGTTTTTTATTCCCTCTTTGCTATTTTCTCCGGCTACTCTTGCAGAAGAGCAAAAAGAGCAAATGTCATTGGATGATGTGAGACGCTTTTCCACAGCCATTAATCAAATCAAACATTACTATGTTAAGCCCATAAAAAATAAGAAGATCTTCAATCATGCGATTCAAGGTATGTTATCAGGCCTCGATCCACACTCTACATATCTAGATGAAGATAGCTTTAAAGAATTGCAAAGTAGTACTCAGGGCGAATTTGGAGGCATAGGCATAGAGGTCACAATGGAAAAAGGCTTAATTAAAGTTGTCACTCCTTTAGATGACACTCCAGCGTCAAAAGCCGGCATAAAAGCTGGCGACTATATTGTTAGAATAGATAATGTGCCTATAGTAGGCCTTTCTCTGCGTGATGCTGTCAAAAAAATGCGCGGCAGTGTGGGTAGCCCAATCACTCTCACTATCTTACGAAAAGGGGAGAAAAAACCATTTAAGAAAACTGTCAAACGTGAAATTATTCTGGTCAAAAGTGTTAAAGGCCGTTTGCTTGACAACAAATATGCCTACATTCGCCTAAGCCACTTCCAAACATTGACGGCAAAAAACATGGTTAAATCTATCAATAAGCTTAAAAAACAAACCAAAAGGGGGATTCAAGGCCTTATTCTAGACTTAAGAAATAATCCTGGAGGGCTACTAGACTCTGCCATTGAGACCTCTGACGCCTTTATTGACAATAGAGGAAATAATAAGGAGGCAATCATTGTCTACACCAAAGGTCGAACCCGCGGCTCAAAGTTTGTGGCAACCGCTACACCTGGAGATATTATCAACGGTGCTCCCATTGTTGTTCTAATTAATGGCGGCTCAGCATCTGGCTCTGAAATTGT
>JAUICE010000002.1 GCA_030428185.1 Gammaproteobacteria bacterium | reverse complement strand
AGGAAGGGCAGTTAGTGAACCTGTTTTACCTTTGACTTTACCATCGCTACGCTTTTCTACTTCTTTAGCATTAATTCTTGCTGCACGTTCTAACAGCCTTGAATGCAAATAGAATACATCACCAGGATAAGCTTCACGCCCAGGTGGTCTTCTTAACAATAATGAAATTTGACGGTACGCCCAAGCTTGTTTAGTTAAGTCATCATAGACAATTAAAGCATCTTCGCCATTATCCATGAAGTACTCACCCATAGAGCAACCTGTGTATGGCGCAATATACTGTAGCGCTGCTGACTCTGATGCACCTGCTGCCACAACAATAGTGTGCTCCATTGCACCATGCTCTTCTAATTTACGTACAGTTGCTGCAATAGATGATGCTTTTTGACCAATTGCCACATAAATACATTTAATGCCTGTACCTTTTTGATTAATAATCGTATCAATCGCAATGGCTGTTTTACCGGTTTGTCTGTCACCAATAATCAACTCACGTTGACCACGCCCAATTGGGGTCATGGCATCAATCGCTTTCAAACCTGTTTGTAGTGGTTGATCAACTGACTGACGGGCAATCACACCAGGTGCAATTTTTTCAACAGGTGAGAATTCATTCGTATCTAGCGCTCCCTTACCATCAATTGGATTTCCAAGGGAATCAACAACACGACCCAGTAGACCTCTGCCCACAGGTACCTCAAGAATACGACCAGTACAACGGACTTTTTGACCTTCTTCTAAACCGGTATAGTCACCCATGACCACAACACCGACAGAGTCACGCTCAATATTTAGCGCTAGACCATAAACACCATCATTGAACTCGATCATCTCGCCTTGCATCGCGTCTTCAAGACCATGAATTCTGGCAATACCATCTTTAAGACTTACAATCGTGCCCTCATTGGTTGCTTTAGCTTCACCTTGAAAAGATTTGATTCGCTCTTTGATCAATTCACTGATCTCAGAAGGATTTAGTGCAACTTGTTCTGCCATCTCTTTTTCCTCACCTCAAGTAGTGTGTCTGCTTAAGCTTCAAGCAAACCTACGTTTAATGCATTTAATTTAGAACGTACCGAGCCATCAATAACCAGACTACCCGCACGAATAACTGCGCCACCTAAAATGGACTTATCCACGGACACATTAAGCTGTACCTCGCGTCCCAAGCGTTTTTTTAAGGAAGCACTAAGCGATTGTTGTTGGCTCTCTTTCAATGGCTCAAAGGTTAACACCTCTACATCAATTTTCTTAAGAGCCTCCGCCTTTAACTCATCAAATAATGTCGCAATGGCACCAATAGCAAGCAATCTTTTATTTTCAATTAGGATGTGTAAGAACCGCTTAATAACATCATCAAGCTCGCTTCCTACAGCTTTAAGCATAAAATCCTCAACTACCTTTACTGTGTTTCCTGGAGTCTCAATAAATTCATACACTAGAGGTATTTCCATGACCACTGCTAAATAGTTCAGCGATTTTGACCAAGATTCAAGTGCATCGGCTTCCATTGCTATATCAAAAGCAGCCTTAGCATATGGCCTAGCAACGGTATTAATACTGTCGGTTGCCATATCGTCAAATCTCTTTAATTAAGTTATCGAGCAACGCATTGTTGGCAGCTTCGTCAACTTCACGCTCTAAAATCTTTTCAGCACCAAGAACAGCTAAACCTGCAACTTGCTGACGCAATTTAGTTTTGGCCTGATTGATTTCTTGAGTCAATTGCTCTTGGCCTATTTCAAACTGACGCTTTGCTTCAACCTGAGCCTTAGTTTTAGCTTCATCAATGATAGTTTGCGCACGACGATTCGCTTTTTCTAGAATTTCTTGCGCGCTCGCTTTAGCATCTTTCAATGCTTCTTGAGCTCTAATTTGAGAAAGCTCTAGTTCTTTTTGTCCTCTTTCAGCTGCCGCCAAACCATCACTGATTTGATTCTTACGGTCTTCTAGCGCTTTTGAAATAGGGGGCCAAACATACGCCATTGTAAACAAAACGAATAGCGCGAAAACAATCATTTGAACCAACAAGGTGGCATTAATATCCACAACTTACCTCCAATCTTTGAGCATCAAAATGCGAGCACACGGTTTGATAGTCTACTGTTTCTCTACAAATTAAGATGCAGCTTGACCAACATATGAAATCAATGCTTGAGTAAATGGATTTGCAAATGTGAAATAAAGTGCAATACCCACACCGATCATGGTTACCGCATCAAGAAGACCTGCAACGATGAACATTTTAACCTGAAGCATTGGAACCATTTCTGGTTGGCGTGCAGAGCCCTCTAGGAAGCGTCCGCCTAAAAGACCAAAGCCAATTGCTGTACCTAATGCACCTAGACCAATAAGAAGTGCTACCGCAATAACGGTCATCCCTTCGATTTGTGCGAATAAAGCTGCTGTTTGCATGTTTACTACCCCTTGTTATTAAAAAAAATTAATGAGATTCCGATGCTAGGCTTAAATATACGATGGTTAATACCATGAAGATAAAAGCCTGCAGTGTTATAACTAGAATATGGAAAATCGACCACGCTAGTGCTAATAAAATTTGAGCAATTGATAACACACCACTAGAAATAGTCACTGGCCATGAAGCATTTAACGTCAAAAGCGCTAGCAAGATAAAAATAAGCTCGCCTGCATATAAGTTACCAAATAATCGCAATGCTAAAGAAATAGGTTTAGCAATTAACCCTACACCTTCTAACACGAAATTAAATGGGATCATCAGAGGGTGATTAAAGGGCTGTAGTGTCAGCTCCTTAATAAACTCTTTCGGACCTTTTATTTTTAAACTAAAAAAGATAATCAGAACAAAAACACTTAGAGCCATACCAAAGGTTAGGTTGAGATCTGCTGTAGGAACCACGCGCAGATATGGTAGCCCCAGTGACCGACCAACTGCAGGAAGCAAGTCAACAGGAACAATATCCATAAAATTCATCAAAAAGACCCAAACAAATATAGTCAGTGCCAGTGGACCAATCAGCTTGCTCTTGCCATGATAACAATCTTTGACCTGATTATCGGCAAATTCGAGCATGACTTCGCAAAAATTTTGCAATGGGCCAGGAACACCTGAGGTAACTTTTCGTGCCGCTAAGGAAAAAATAACTAAAAAGGTAGCGCCTAAGATGACTGAAAAGAATACTGTTCCTAAATTAACGGTCCAAAACCCCCCATGACCTAAACTCAAAGCATTTAAATCGTATGAAAGGTTATGCAGATGATGTTGTATGTATTCTGAACTAGAAACTGCCACGGTCACACTAATCTACCTTATTTAATCTTCTTTTAGTTTTGTAACAAGTCAACGCTTGTCGCTCTTCTTTAAGCTATTATATAAAAATGTGCGCTATCCATTGCGTTGCTAGCAACACAATGTAAGTCACAAAAAAAGCCATCACATGCACGTGCATGCTAGCAAAAACCATAAAAAACAACACAGTAGTTAATACAAGCTTTAAGCCTTCTGCTTTATAAAAGCTATTGACGATGAGCTTAGCCCTCATTGCCCCTTGGTGCTTAAAAACACCGTATGCAAACAACATGTTAGGGATCATAAACACCAACGCCCCCACAAGTGTTGAAACAACTGCTTTTAATCCTGATAAAGCCTCTGCTAGTAAGCATAAAAACAGTATGATACCGAGCTGAAAAAACCAATATCGGTATAGTTTTGGCTTTATATCCTGCCTCATAACCATTTAACAGCGCTGTTTTTGCGCGGATTATAACCAAGACTCCCTACAGTATGCAACAGTTACACTCAGAATCTCTTGAAATTATTCCTATCCTGTAATCAGTGTACGCACTACATACTTCAAGCCTTTCAATATTTACTACATGATAAGCTAGTGATACATTCATCCATACATATTGTTTTTTAAGCCTTACATCAAGACATCATGCATATCAAACAGTTAGCGAATGAGCTCAAATATTTTTGTATCAAAGGCATCACTCCATTAACACAGTTTGCAGATAAGATGCTGAACTCAAACAGTATCAGTTTGGAGACTTCTAAGGCGGATAAGAATCAAGTCATAAAAGGATTTGGCATACAGGGTATTGCTTTGGCTGATATTCCTTGGGCGCTAACACCCAGCGATTATCCATGTTTAATCATTGGATATGTTCTAGGTGGCCATGGAACATTAGCATTATCACTTTTAAAAAATGATCCAACACTGTTTAAATATAAAGTATTCGCCGAAGCCTTACTGGGTAAAAGTAAAGAAGTCCACATAGCACTAAAGTCGCCCAATACGAACACACATTATCATGACTATTTAGAGGCCTCTATTAACGGTTATGCAATGGGTGGGCATAAAGATTTACTCCTATCGCTATTAGGTGGAACAAAATACATAGAGCAAGCTACCATGCTTGCTGCAAAAGGTGGAAATACCGATTTAGTTTATTTTTTGATTGACCAACAGCAAACTACTGAATCAAAAAAGCTACTGTCATCCATTGCATTAAAAGGATTCGTGCACGGTCATCATATCAGCGAGGCTGCCAAGCTCATTGGAGATGGCGCCCCAGTTTCACTTTGGAGCAGTGACATTAAAGAAACGCCTCATTGTAACAATTTGGTTAATGCTATACTGCTACTCGCTTTCTTTACTGAAAAAGAGCGGGGCAAGCTTTCAGCAGAGATTGAGCGCGTTTTAAATATTCAAATGACACCAGATGAATTTTTGTTTATTGAATCTATACATAAACGCTTAAAAACAACTAAAAATGTTTATCAGGCCTTTTATCAAGTCATAGCCAACAACAAACAAAGCGCTTACCTCAATCAATTAACCATTGATGAGCTCGTTCACTTTATCGATGAGCACGATAGTATGCAAAATAAACGTCTTGAACCTTGATGTCCTTATGCTTTAGTGACTGTAAGTAGCAGAATCATCATTACGTGAACCAAATAGCGCTTCTAGCTCTAAATTACTTGCTGTATATGCATCTTTATTCGCTTTATTTAAACTTTCAAGCAATTTTTTTGCAAGCTCTGTACCTGTGACTAACTTAGAGGAATCATCTGGTGGTGGGAACATCTGAGGGCCTGTGCGTTTTCTAACAGTGCACTCCTTATACATCTTTCTAAACTCAGCCACATCAATATTCTTCAACATATTTCTTGTATGCCGTATCACTTGATGCGCTGTAAAATGGGGATCATCTTTAAAATATTTACTACAATAGGCTTTTATATCATCCTTTAAAAGCTGCATGATGTTTCGCAAAGCGCAATTCTCACCTTCATTAAGTGCACTGTGCTCAGGAAAGTAGTTTTCATCCAAGCTTTCTAATGATAACGTATTGCCTATTTTTTCATTCAGCTTTTCTAACAAGTATTCGCTGCTAGGATCATCGCCTGCCTCTCTGATGACACGTTGTAAAGTATAAGGATTTACCGACTCTAACTCTTTTTTAGCAATCAAGGTCATTTGATTAATTTGCTCATGCCATAACTGCTGTGAGCTCAAGGAAGCTCCTGGTGCCTGTTGATAATGCTTGAAATAATATTCGTATATTTGCTCTATTAATACCTTATACATAGCTTCAAACTTGCCATTTAACTCATTTTTTTCCGCTTCACCCCATGGCTTTTCAGATGCAAACTTCACCTCAAGCTTTCGCTGCTCTAATCTACGTTCTTTGGCACTAGTTTCAACCGAACTGTCTTCGTCAGTTCCACTTGTTCTATCAGGAGTAGTCGCAGCATTTACATCGCCAGTACTGCTGGCAGTTGACCTAAGAGCTGTTAAGCCACTCGCTCCACTGGATGTCCCTCGCATTGCGGACAGTCTAGAGTCAAACTTAGCCTTTGTTTTCTTTTCCACATATTCAATATCACGTGTTGCAACAGCTGAATCAAAGACCTTTCTACTTTTAGCATCAATGTCTTTACCACTAAACACATCTAAGCCATCGACTGTTTTTTTATGTGCCCGCCTTTTCTTATCAAATTGTCGTGAATAAAGCTCTTTAAAGCTAATATCTCCCTTAAACCAAGCTTTAATATACGGCCATAGTTTTGTGCGCTTTTGTGTGGGTTTTTCTGCATATAAAATAACTTGCTCATATTTAGGTAGCGGCTTACCTGCCTCAAATGCACCATCCGGCAAATCGACAGAGACACTGATTGTAGAAGCATCGCGAGCATTTGAAGCCTGAGTTACTTGCTCTCGCTGCTGATGCTGACTTTCAAGCGCTTTTTGTGTGTCATCAGCTAGTGAAAATACTGTAGTTTCAGATAAATTTATAAGACAATCATTCGGAAGCTTGGCATCATCGGACCATTTCTTTTGTAGTTTATCCCAAGCCTCATTTACTCCTTTATTATATTCATTAATAGCTTCACTTCCATTTATAACCACCAGTAATTCTTTCAATGCCTTTTTCCACAAAGTATCAGTTTGTTTTTGAAACTCTATCCACAAACCATCCGCTCTCTCTTTTTCCTCATCAGTTGATAATGATTGCTTTAAGACATCATAAAACATCGTTGTAAACTGACGCATATACTTACCAGCATCTTGTCTTAGTAACCGCTCTGCTCGATATGATGCATCGCGAAGTTCTTGAGGCAGTAAAATAGCAGGGCTCTGCTTATCAAAATGCCCCTCAATTAATCCTATAGCGATGCCTTCTGCTTTAAAGCGGGTCTCTTCTCTTGATTTATCTAATACATATTCACAACTTCCCGGTTGTCCCATTCGTGCAGCTCTACCCTCATATTGACGAGCATCTCGACTCTCTGGAATATGAGTGACAAGCACAGATAGACCGTGCTCTGTAGCCATTTGTTTTAGTTTTATATCGGTACCACGACCTAAGCGCCCAGTTGCAATGGTAATTTGGCAAGGACGTCCAGCTGTATTTTCGACATATTTGGCCATAGCCTCATCACTCATTTGCCCGGTAATAGACTCAATACCAACAGCACTTTCTAAACTATCTAATGCATTAATGCTTTCGGTTAGCTCTCTAACTTCTCTATCATTCTCACAGATGATGAGTATAGGCTGATTTAAAGCAAGAGCTTTATGGATTTTTTCTACCAGCATTGCACTTTGAGACTCTTTATTAGCTGTAACCTCAAACCCATGATGCACTCGTAAACAATCTTTATGTGTGGGCACTCTGTTAAAGACCATATTTTTATCGGCAGATTGAAAGCGCTCACGTATTTCTTGCTGTTCAAGCGTCGTTCCACTAGTACCCGTTACCGCAATTAACTGCGCCTCTTTATAATCATCAAGCAAATCAGCACTGGTCGATGCAACAACAATCTGTTTTTCCATATCAATAAACAAGCGATAATTTCCCAATGCTTTAAGGGCTTTTTGAATATCGGACGGCGCTTTATCAGGATTATTTTTATAATAATTTAGCCTTGCATGTAAAAACTGCTGCACACCAAAGGAAAATTTTGCGCTAGGTTCAGGCTTGTGATTGACAAGTAGCGTCGCAGATTTATAAAGCACTCCATCAGGGCCCTCGCGAAGCTCTGATTCTGTTTGTATCGTGTAGTGTTTGGCAAATTCCAAGCGACTTGCTTTTTCAGCCGACTCTATCCAAGCATCAAAAAAAGGTTTACCAATACCTTGAAGCTCTTTTTTTCGCTGCTCTTTTTGCTCCTTTGTACTCTCTTGATATTCGCTCACATACCAACTAATAAAGTCATCTCTCGTACAAGTTTCATAATTTGTTGTATCCGTAGATTCAAGCTTCAAAATAAAGTACTGCATTATGAGATCATATACCCACTCTTTTTTAGCCAATGATTTCAATGCTTCTGCGGAAAAATTATATCTAAGGCGAAAAGCATCTAACATCGTTGTATCTGCTTCATCTAAGAGTAAACAGCGATCAGCTTTCGTTTCATTAACCGTGCTTTTATATCGGCCATGATAGAGCGCTTTATTACGAAATAAGCTGATATTTCCCGCATCAGAAAAATGTATGCCACCATCAGTATGGTAGTCTTCAACACTGGAATTAGAAGTGATGATCGCAGGCTTAGCACCTAGCATTTTAAAAAAGTTTTGATACTCGTTATAGTCTCGAATCGCCAAGACGACATCACTGGTAACTAAATCGACGGTTTTACCCAAGCCATGCATCATTGCTGCCATCAACATGGTAATACGCGTTTTACCTTCTCCGGTTGCAATCTGATTCATTGAGTGCGACTGTGATGTTAGCATTTTAAATAGCGCTAAATACTGAGTCGTATTTATTTCAAAACTATTTCCAAATCCACCGTCTCTCGCTTTTGTCCTATATAAAAGTTCTGCGGTAATTGCCAATAAATTTGCAGCTTCCTCAGAAGACAATGGAAAAGGTTTTCCCTTAAATTGTTTAAATTTCTCAATTAACTGACTAGTCTCAGTATAAGGATTATCTTTTGTAATTGGATTAAATCGCTTAGTAGCAACATTAAGCTTTTTAATACTCGCTACGTCAAAAGTTAAGGTGTTTGGGCCACCGTCACCGTAGTTAATGATATCTTGATCTATACGACTCTTACTTTTTTCTAATACATATTTTAGATGAAATCCATTTTCCTTTTCCCTCGCTGCAGGGCAACGTTTATACTGACGCAAAGCGTCCTTAAATTGCTCAGAATCCAACTGGTCTCCAATCATTTCGTTAATTTTTTCAAGTGAAGGGAATGGAGGAACATTAAATATCTCAAAAAATAATTCTGTTGACCCTATACTAGAAAATTTTTCAAACGTTTTAATAAATGCTTCTACAGAAAATGTATGGCCCGCATTTAAAATAGCCGTCATTGCTCGTAAAAAGTTTGTTTTTTCTTCATTTTCAAGCTGATTAAATGAGGTATTTCCGGTTAACACTAACTCAATAAATTTATCTAAAAAACCTTTATGTGCTTTTGTTGGCAACATATGCTCGCATAACGCTCGCATACAGTCTGTGTCAGGACAAAGCCTTAACGTACTCACCATTTTATTTAGAAGATCATAATAAGATTTAAGCTTAGCCGTACCTTCTACTCCATCGGTAGTCGACAATGAACATAGTGCTAAAGCGAGCTTTTTCACCTGATACTCTGTCCCTGGATATTTATATGACAATGATTCAAGCAAACGCATACTGTGAAACAGCAATCCTGAGTACTTACTTGATGTTTTATGAACAGAATCAATTAATCTTATTAGCTCATCAATAGATTTTTTTTCTACGTTTAAACGGCTATTAGCTAACACTGTCAATTCTTGGCGTTGTGGCAAGGTTTTTTGTAGTTGTTCGTTAACCTTATCTCTAACATGACTAGTGGCAGTCGCCAACTTACAATCTGGAATCTCATTAACTACGGGGAAATTTGCTGCATATGATTTTTGTTCACGAGAAAAAAAACCTGTCCAGGATCTGTTCTTCTCTATTTTTTCATTAAGTTTTGGTGAAACTCTTTCTTTTAAGAAAGCTTTTATCTCCTTTTGACCTAACTTCTGAGCTTTTTCGATAAGTTGCTGTAATTCTTTTCGGTAGCTCGAAACAGTAACCTTTAAACCATTACTATCTGCTTCACTGGTAAATTGTTCTTGCAACTTCGACACAAAAGCGGCGACTTCTTCATGTAGTGCTTCAATTTCTTTATTTTTTTCAACTATATCTTGTACAGTGGTTTGCGCTTGTGTTATTGCATCTATAATGGAGGTTAAATATGTGCTTAAGTTCTCTTGCCCTAAGTTTTCAGCTTGCCTTTGAAACGCCCGTAGCTTTTCAAGTTGGCCACCTAGCTCAGATGTTTTTTTACGTCGAGTTTGCCCTAAAAATATTGTAATGTCTGAATATAATATCTCTGCGCTTTGATTAAGCTCCATTAGCCGCGCATCTTTTTCTTCATCAATTTCTTTTAGTTTGTATGTTAACTGGCTGATTATCTTAACCAGTGCAATGGAGATGTCTATATGACCCAGTTTGGAGGCCTCTTTATTGAGTTCTTTTAATTTATCTATTAAGATATTTATCTCTGCTAAGGTCATGTGCTCTGATACACCAGACAAAATTTCTTCCAGACTTTTTAGAAATTCAGTGTCATTAACTTCAATTTCAAACTCATCTTGAAGAACACCACTCGACTCAACGCTTAGCATGCTTAGTAAAACTTGCTTTCTTAATGTTGGATCAATGCTAGAATATGCCAGTTTTGTTATGGGATAAATATCACTTAAATAAACATTCGCTTTTTTTAGTAGTGTTTTCTCGCGCGCTTCTTCTGTTGTTTTCTCTTGTTCTTGTTTTAAAAGTTTATAAAAAGAAATGAGCTCTATAATTTGGCGCCTGGTTTTTATGCTTTTTAGTAATGCTAAAATATCTTCCGAACTATTAGCGTCACCGTTTTCAACAATGAGTCCCTCTAGAGTATCCAGAAAGACGAGCCTATCTTCACCACTCAAAAGACTTTTAATCTTCTCATAAAGCTTGGCGGCTTCTACCTTCTCTTCTTTGCTAAGGACGGCTTTGTTTAATACTTCTCTGAACTTATCTTTTTCTTCTTCCTCACCTTGCAAAAATACTTCATTTAATAATATTTCTATATCCTTGGTTGTTGTTCTCGCTTTTTGTAGTTGCAAAAGAGGCTCTTCTCTAATATTTCCTCTAAAGGAAGCTAATAACATATCAAGTCCAGCATTAAAAAGCTGTGGGTAAAACTCTGAATTAGCATAATCTTTAAATTCGGTCTCTATTTGCTTCCTTCTTGGCTGATTATTTTCTTCTTTAGCTCTTATAAACTTATCAGCAAAATCACCAACCCTCTCCTGCGACTCTTCAACGCGTCTACTAACTAGAGTTGAAAATTCAGCAATAAAATCTTGGATAACATCAAGCGTAGGATACGGATTTTGAGCGATTATCTGTGCAAATCCTTCACCTAAAATGTCAAGGAAAGCCATAAGAATATAGTAATTAACGTTGATTTCCTTTTTAGCAGATTTTTTATGCCGAATATAAATATCAGTGATGCTATGTATTATTGTTTCGAGAGACTTCTTAAGCTCTTGGCTATTGCTATCTGCATGAGGCGCTAAAATGATAACTAAACTAGATGCTACTTTTCTATATAAAGGACTCAAACTTATTACGTTGCTACCATCTACCGAATGTTGTTGAGGAAATGTATTTTTTAAGTCATTTACTAAAGCCAAGTAGTCTGTTAGTGCGTTTTTTAGTGAAAAGCTATCATCATCTTTTCTAACCTCAAGCATACACTGCATGCCATCAATGATCTTTTCTCCTAATCCCGATCCCAAAGCAATATCATTTATCTCTTTAAGTAGACGGCCTATTTGTTGTATTTCCCTAAGATTTCTGATTCCTATACTACCCATTTTCACTAATAGTATTTTCGAAACTGTGCTATTAGGTAGTTCAGGAACAAACTCAAGTAATTTTTCTAACATCTTTTTACCAATAAGTTTGTTCTTAACAGAATCCGTCAGTAACTCTTGCCAAAAAACAAACGCCGCCTGACTACTTACGGCATCATCTTTACCGTTAATGGATGATTTTTTCTCTCTTAGAGATGTCGTTACTTTAGCGACAAATACACAAGCCCTAGCTTTATCCAAATCACTCCAACCTTCCCAAGCCTCAATCATATTAAATATTGGCTCATAAAAATCTTTAACACTATACTTAAATGGCTTCATTGCGATAAATCGATATAGCTCTTGTCGTCTTTTATCTTCAGATAATTCAGATAAATCTTCTGGAGAATCACCATGGCGCTCCCGATAGGACATTTCCTCAGAAGAGGATCTAGATTGAGCTCCATGTTCAGGGGTTATATTCATCTCTGGAAGAACGAAAGATGAACGACTTAGCGTACCTAACATTGCCCACTCAGCACCACCTTGACGAAAATCGAGTTGAGATATGTTTTCCCATACATATTGACGATTTTCTATATCGGTATGCAGTAGAATATTTTTAATTTGTGATAGTGTCGTAACCATATTGGCAACATGTATAAAGGCACTATCACCTAATGCATAAAGTTTGTAACCAGATTTATCTATAAAAGATTTGAATTCAAAAAATGAGCTAATTAAAGTGGCAAGAGGTAAGGTTGAATTACTTTTTCGATGAGAGGTAATCAGTGCCTTAAGCCACTGCTTTTCAACAAGTGTGCTGCTGTTTAAGTTTGATAAGAACGCAGTATAATCATCATCAAATAAATCTAACAATGATTGTGTTGACCCAGAAAAGCCCGCCATGATGATTGCTTGTGTTTCAATATCATATTGTTCAAGTGTGTTTAATATTCTTGTTAATCCGATTTCACCAGCATACTGATAAACCTCAACCAATTTATCTAAAATATCAGGGGGGAGTTGTTTTGCTTTTATCCGCTCGTTCAACTCAACTTCAGCAATAATACTTAAAATAAGCGGTTCTTTTGGTTGATTATTTTGAATTTTACCAGCAAGCTCAAATAGTTTTTCTACAAGTTCTCTGCTTTCTCGAATCCGTTTTTCATACTCACTCACCTCTTTACTATTGTTATAGCTCAACAAATCTTCTAAAACCTTTTTGAGTTCCGCCTCTTTTTCCTCCAGCTGTTTAGTAAGTGACTCTCGCTCTTCATCAGTTTTTGCAGCTTCTAGTTGTTCTATTAGTTCGTCCCTATCCTTTTTTAACTCTAAATCTTTTTCAGTATCTTGAAGAGCCTTTAATTGTAGTTCTATTACTGTTTGGCTTGGAGTGTAAAATAGTTTTTTAAGACGTTTTATATATGGGCTGTCAACATATACAGAGACCTTCTGAGACTTTAGACTGGCTAACTCTGCGTGGTTTTTTGCTAGAAACTCGATGAATAGATGCGGCGCTACTTCTTTTGCTTCATCACATAAGCTAAACACTTCTTGAAGCTCTTCAGGATTAAGCTTTATTAAATAAGGTGAGTACTTCGCTATTGCCTGCAACATTTCAGAGTTATAGGTATATGGAAACTGATAGCGTTGACACATGCGTAAAATAACATTAGCTGAAGGCTTATTTGGTGAACCATCAGGAATTTTTGCTAAATTATCTTGAAAATTTTTGATAACGATTGAAAATGAGTGATGTTGGTTTCTTTGCTTATAGTGAATTTTTCTTTTAGCTTTTTTCTGAATCTCTTCACTAAAATGTAATGTTATTACATCACTAAAACGAGCTTCTCGCTGATTTTCCGCAGACACTTTTTCTTTTATAGATGTAATATAGAATCCTGGTGGCCACTCATATAAATCAATACCATCAATAAAGTAATCTTTATGTTTAATAATTTCTACTAGTGCATCTTCAGATAGTTTCTCGAATATATACTCATCGGGTAATTTTAACGACAAATACTTAGGTTCAGGCGAAGAGTTTCGCGAATGTTTAGTTACTGGTGTATACGTATTACGCTCTCTATTAGACAGAACAACCATTTTACCCATAAAGATATGCCAAAGTATTTTAGCCTCCTGTAGCGTCAATGAATCGGCTATCGGGCCAAGTCTTTGATACAGTGGTGACTTCTCATCTTTCATAGCTTCTTGAAATTTTTTTATATCATAGAGAGTAATAAGTTCCGACTGCGCTTTATCTTCAGCGATATCCTTGGCGAGCTCAGCTTCTTCGTCTACAGAAACTTGCATTGTCTGCGCTAGCTCTTCGGTTATTTCCATATCAAGATCTAACCGCTTAGGCCTTGTTCTTTGCGACATTTTTACTCTAGGATTAACGTTCCTAGTAGCTTGAACCGTCTCTTGTGAGTCTTCTTGAGGTGATATACGTTTTTCACGTGCTTCGTATATAAAATTCTGGGTAATATCGTCGAGTTCTTTTTGGAATTGAGTGTCCTCAAAACCCTTTAATGTGATTTCTAATGGTAAACCAGCTTCACTTAGTGCTTCTTTAAACTGATTAAAACCAACTTTATCTATCTCAGGTATTGACTGAGGAAATGTTATCGATAGCACTTTTAACGACTGTGTCTTATCCTTTAGCTGTTTTATTAGCTCGGCCAACTTCGAAAATAAATCTTCTTGCTGAAGATGCTGCTCATCTATCACTAAAGCAAGTTCATGACAATAAAATGTATGCTTAGCCAAGTAGCTATTAATGCCATTAATGCTCTGAGAAAGAGTATTAGTTTTTATCTCTAGCTGTTTAAGCTGCCAATTGGCGTTTTTTTCTCTAAATGACTCTATTTCAGTATTTAATGCATAGAGAAAAAAATATACATGTTCAAGTTTCGCTTCTTGTTCACCAAGTACATCGACACTGACCGATTCTGAAGTTTCCTCCACTCCCTTTAGAGCGCTTAACATCACCGGAGGTAATGTGACTTGCAGTGGATTTATCTTATCATTGCTGAGAGTAAGCTCTACTATTTCACCGATATCAGCAGCACGAAGCCCAAAAGTACCTGCATCTTTCTCAATAAATTTTTGTTGAACTGCTTCGTCTAATGTATTAAAGACTTCTTGTGAAATCGTTAAATTTGCGAACAAGTGGCTTAGTGCAAATCTATAACGCTCCTCATCATCGTTTGTACCACAAAGTTCTTTCAACGTATCTGGAATCGATGTCTCTTGTGTTGAATAGTCTGTAGATTGTTTTAACACTGCCGGAAGAGAGGGTAAATCTGACTTTATTTGCTCCACTTGGGAGCTTTGATAGCAAGACTTAAGCTTGGCTATCTCTTCTTCAGTCAACTCTCTAGTGCCGGATATTTCGAGTGAGTCACCTTGATTATTTACACAGAATGTATGGCCATCCGCTGTCATGAATAAGAGAGGGTTATTTATAGGGGGGTGAAGCTCGTCATACGATAGGCAAGTTATTTGACTCTCTAAAGCATAAATATGTAAAAGACGCTTTAAGTCAATGAGCGATAGTTTTTTATCAGCCCTAGACCGATATAAGTATTTCTCCCAAATACCATACGAACCCTCATCATGACGGTCTCTTAGCTGAAACTCATTGAATTCAACTGGTTGTCCAGTAGGCATAGATAAGCACTCATTCTGTTCACCATGCTTATAAATATAGCATCAACAAGCTTAACCAAGCCTTAACTCCTAACAAATTTTTGAAATTAAACTAAAAGCTTGCAACATAGCATTACCCAATAAAACGCCACCTAGCCAAGTTTTTGTATAAAATCATCAAGTTGTTTGAGGGAATCATATTTGAGTGTGACTTTGACCTTACCTTCTTTACTTGGACTAATTTTAACCTGAACACCTAGTTGATTTTTAAGGATTTTTTGCCTTTCTTTTGCCTCAACAACATCCATATGATTGGCTTGCTGTTGCGCCATAAGATAGGGGTGCTGACGTCTCTTAACCTGTGCCTCAACTTCTCTAACTGTCAGTGACTTAGCGACAGCTTCATGCGCTAAAGTCACTTGCTCCATTCCAGATAAAGACAAGAGCGCTCTAGCATGTCCCATTTCTATATCTCCCTCTTCCAATAACTCCTGAACTTCTGGGTGCAAGTTCATTAAGCGTATTAGATTTGAAACCGTCGCTCTAGACTTGGAAACAACCTTAGCCGCTTCCTCATGCGATAAAGAAAACTCCTTGACTAACCGCTCTAAAGCCCTAGCTTCTTCCATGGGATTTAAATCCTCACGCTGAATATTTTCAACTAAAGCCATAGCTAGTGAGGTTTTATCATCAACTTGTTGCAAAACAACCGGAAGCTCTTTTAGTCCCGCAAGACGAGCTGCCCGAAACCGACGCTCACCGGCAATAATTTCATAAGCGCCACTATCTAATTTTCTAACAACCAATGGTTGTAATAATCCTTGCGCCTTAATTGAGAGACTCAATTCTTTTAGCGCCTCTTCGTCCATGCCTCGCCGTGGTTGATACTGTCCAGGTTGTAACTTATCTATCTCAATTAAGAAAAAATGCTCATGATCATCATTGGTCTTTGTTTTTTTTACAGAAAGATCTTGCGTTTTGACTGCTTGAGTTTTGCTCAAGAGAATATCCAAGTTTCTTCCTAATCCACTTTTTCTACTCATGATACTCTCCTAGTGTTCTGTCACTCGTTGATAGCTAGATACCTTCTGGTGTTTTTGTTTTTTCAAACGCCCTAATAACTCTCCTGCCAATACCATGTAAGCACTCGCTCCAGTTGATGTTTTATCATACTCAATAACCGACATACCATGACTAGGTGCTTCTGCTAACCGAACATTTCGGGGGATAACCGAACGAAACACTTTATCCTCAAAGTGACTCATCAATTGCTTAGATACATCTAGTGATAAGCGACTTCGCCCATCAAACATAGTACGTAAGACCCCTTCAATTTGTAAATCAGGATTAGCACTTTGTCTGATTTGTTCAATTGTATTGAGCAAGTCAACTAATCCTTCTAGTGCGTAATACTCACACTGCATTGGAATTAACACTGAATTTGCTGCAACCAAAGCATTGACCGTCAACATGTTTAAAGAAGGAGGACAGTCAATTAAAATAAAATCATAGGCTAAATCGGCAAGCGCAGTCTTAAGAGAGGTTTCACGATCTTCTAGTTGTAACAAACTCACCTCTGCGATGGTTAGCGAGTCATTACCTGGTAACACATCAACTTTAGATGGCGTTTTCAGTATTGCATCCGCCGCTTTCGCATCCCCTAAAAGCACGTCAGTCGCACTATGAACCACATTAGTTTTATCAACTCCTAACCCCATAGTTGCATTTCCTTGTGGATCGAGGTCAATCAATAAGACTTTCTTTTTCTGTTGAGCAAGTGCAGCGGCTAAGTTAACAGTGGTGGTTGTTTTACCAACACCTCCTTTTTGATTGGCAACGGCAATGATTTTTGTCACGGGCGTTCTCTTATTTTTTTTAATAGATGATTATACTCCTATCCTTTCATAATGCACATTTTTACAAAAAAACCAGCCCCAACTATATCCCTGTCCTTTCACTTTTAATAAAATTCACATACACTCAAATGCCCATTCTAAAAGCAGTAAGGATAACAAGGATGCCACAGTTAGGATTTTTTAAAAATGCGTCGAATAAACAAAACGTTTTCACAGTTCGAGCAACACCCGAAGAAGTTTCATCGACGTTTCCAGATGATTTTGCAAAAAAAATTATTGATCTTGCTAGAGATAAATGTCGCCAACTAACATATACCGATGAGAAATTTTCACTTCTAAGCATCACGCCAACAGGTGCGGAAATTGATAGCCTACTTCAAAAGGAAGAGAAACAAGACCAAAACCAAATAATTAGCGGGGTAAAAGGGTGTAAGTTTAATACAATCCGTGTGATGAGCGCTTTTGACAAACATAACACTGATACAATCCTTTTGTTTGCTCAAACAAACTTTAGACGCCATTGCTCTCAAGAATTGCAGGAGAACACACAAGCTGACTTAACTACTCGTGTGAGTCAACCAGGTAAATGAGTCTGTTAAGAAATTAAACATATACTTTTTATCTATTGAGTCACTTTTAATCCACATCAATGTTCGATGTGGATTATCTAGAATCGAGTAAGCCAGGCCTTAGCAAACGGTTAACGCTTAAACATCATCTAATGATTAAAACACTTCGTTTAGCCTTTAAGAGTGGAACTCTTAACTGTCTTAAGGTTACTGTTTTATCTAAAACGGTTAGCGGAGCGTGTAGCTCTTTGTGTGATTTCATCAAACACCAAGACGAATGTTCATCAGCAACATGTTTGGTGAGTTGATAAAGCTTACCGGCTGTTGCCACGGCTCTAGCAGTAATCACATCAAAAGGGGACTTTGGCGTTAAGGCTTCAACACGCTGATTACATATCGTAATATTCTCCAAATGAAGTGTCGCCTTTACTTGATTTAAGAACGCACATTTTTTCGCAATCGACTCACAGAGAGTAATCGATAGGCTAGGGCGAGCAATTGCAAGTGGAATACCCGGCAAACCGCCTCCACTGCCAACATCTAAGAGGGTTCCCATAGCATTCAGCCCTACTAATTCATCGATAACTGATACGATGGCTAGACTATCCAGTAAATGCTTTATCACCATATCAGAAGTGTCTTTAATCGCCGTTAAGTTAATCGCTTGATTCCATTTTTGCATCAGATTTAAATATAACCAGAGTGGCTCGGCTAAAGTCGCTTCAAGTTTAAGTTCACTTAAACCTTTTTCTAAAAGTAGCAGCGCGCGAGCGTCCAACTTCTTTTGACTCATACCGCGTCCTTAAAACTAATGCGATGTTTTTTTAAATGAACCAGTATCAAAGAAATTGCTGCAGGTGTCACACCAGAAATACGCATTGCCTGACCGATACTTTCAGGCTTAATTTCATTTAACTTTTGTATCACCTCGTTAGATAATCCTTTGATTGCTTGATAATCGATATTAGAACTTAATTTTTGAGTCTCACTTTTACGAACACGTAAAATTTCTTGCTCCTGGCGCTCTATATATCCTTGATATTTACAACGTGTTTCAACTTGCTCTAGTACTTCACGTGGCGCTAACTCTAAAGAAAATAGCTGCTGTAAATTTTCATAACCAAACTCTGGACGCGTCAATAACTGTAATAAATTCGCTTCCTTTTGCATGGCTTTACCTGTGAGTGACTCAACTTTTTTGGCATCTTCACTGCCCGGTACTACAAAGCGCTTTTTCATCGATAATTCTAAACGCTCGATATGCTGCTTTTTCGCTTGATAAATTTGATGACGCTTTTCGCTAACAACTCCAAGCTCATAACCTTTTTCAGTTAGGCGACTATCGGCATTGTCTTCTCTTAGTAATAAACGATATTCCGCTCGCGAGGTAAACATGCGATAAGGCTCTTTGGTGCCGCTTGTAATCAAGTCATCAATTAAAACCCCCATATATGCTTCATCGCGACGTGGTGTCCAAGGAGATTTGCCGCCAGATTCTAACGCGGCATTCATACCGGCGATTAAACCCTGCGCGGCCGCTTCTTCATATCCAGTGGTACCATTTATTTGACCTGCAAAATAAAGTCCTGGCATATATTTGGTTTCTAGAGATAATTTTAAATCTCTTGGATCAAAATAGTCATATTCAATGGCGTAAGCAGGGCGGGTAATGACCGCATTTTCAAAACCAATAATAGAGCGTACAAACTCTAACTGCACATCAAAAGGAAGACCACTTGAAATCCCATTGGGATAGATTTCATGAACCTGCAAACCTTCGGGCTCAACAAAAATTTGATGCGACGCTTTATCGGCAAAACGTACCACTTTATCCTCAATAGAGGGACAGTATCTTGGCCCCGTACTATCAATTTGCCCAGAGTACATTGGTGATTTATCTAAATTAGCGCGAATGATTTCATGAGTCTTTTCTGTTGTGTGAGTAATATGACAGCTAAGTTGCTTCGGTGCTTCGCTTCCATTCGACAAAAATGAGAAGTAGGGGCGGGGCGCATCACCAGGCTGTTCGGTCATTTGCGTAAAGTCTAGGGTCTTGCCATCAAGTCGTGGTGGCGTGCCGGTTTTTAGGCGCCCAACACGAAAAGGTAGCGCGCGTAAACGCTCTGAAAGTGCATTTGACGGCGCACAGCCAGCACGTCCGCCAGCGTATTGTGTTGTTCCAATATGAATTTTTCCACCTAAAAAGGTTCCCACAGTTAAAACAATTTTTTTGGCATAAAAATTCAAACCCATTTGGGTTTTAACACCAGAAAGCTTGCCATCAATAATAATCAAATCAGCAACTGACTGTTGAAAGATAGTTAAATTATCTTCATTCTCCAACATTTCACGCACTGTATTTTTATACAGAGCGCGACAAGCCTGCGCACGCGTGGCACGAACTGCCGGTCCTTTAGACGCATTCAGTGTTCTAAACTGAATACCCGACTTATCAATCGCTCGCCCCATCACGCCATCTAGCGCATCAACTTCTTTGACCAAATGCCCTTTGCCAATACCGCCAATGGCTGGATTACACGACATCTGTCCCAAGGTATCGATATTTTGTGTGAGCAATAAAGTATTCGCGCCAATACGAGCTGCAGCCATAGAAGCTTCGGTGCCAGCATGACCGCCACCAACCACTATCACATCAAAATGATTAGGATAATCCATAAGGCCTTATCAATTTTAAAACAAAGTGAACCATTATACAGCTAAGACAACAATTCATAAAATATTTTTTAGCTTCTAAAGCTAGTTTCTGTCGTATTAACATTAAAAATGCTTGCAGAAACAACGACATTTTTCGTATCTTCTGGGTATAGAAATATAAAAGGAGTCATCAATGATCAAAACGATTGAGCAAGAATTTTATGGTATCAAGCAGTCTGTTGAAGAATACAACGGTTCTCACACTACCGAGCAAAAGATTTTGTTGAATTTTATAAATGAAATTATTAGACAAAATGAACCTTACGATCCCTATATTCATGAGTTAAAACAAGCTAAAACCGCGTTATTCAATGGTAAATTTAAAAACGAAGATAGCTCTGATTTTAAAGCATTACTCGAAGATGGCCAACGTAATCCTTACTATGCCTACTGCTTTACAAAAAAGGGTAGAGAAGAGTATGGTGCTAAGCTCAAAACTAAGACTACAGAGGTTACCACACATAACAGTAAGCCTAAAACACCTGCTTACTTACTAGCAAAAAATGGCGCCTTCTCCCCTGAAAAGCGAGATGCTCATAAGCCAGAGAGAAAAGCCACAGAAGCCCGTCGCTGCGTTAAACTTTAATCAAAATCTATCTTCTAACGCCTCTGACCTTATGACAGGTGAGGGGCTCAATAACTTAAGATCTTTCTAACCATTTTGAAGCTGTCAACTTGCATTTTTGTGCTCATTAAAATAACATATTGGAAAGCAATGAGTCTTTCCAGCGATAATGTATGCCGCTTATTAAAGAACGAGAAACGCCATCAAAACAACTCACAGCTTCCATCAAATCATTACCGCATTTTTTTGATCAAAAAAAAATAAAGCTTAAACCTAATCATGAAGCATCCGACCCACTACATGATGTCAAAGAATTTAGTGATGCATCAGGAACATGGATGGTTAAGGATATCAACGCAAACGGGCGTGAACGATATGATACCTTATCACCTAAAATCAAAGCACTTTTGCTACAAGCAGAAATGATGCACAGCGAACTCTTTAATTTTCTTTCAGGAATCGATGGCCCTCACTATCGTGTCATACTAAATGAGCAGCAAGAAGTGATTGGATTAGCATCTGAAAAAGTTAATAAAGTAGCTGACTTTATTAACTGGTTACGACGATCTCCGCTTAATGACTCAAAAAATCAACAGACACTTCGCCAATATTTTCAACTACTGACTGCGCAACTAATGATTGAAGATCCTGATCCAAATCCTTATAACATTATGGTAAGTCCTAAAGGCTTAGTTAAAATTGATGAGGGTTGGGCAAGTTATCAGCTACTACTCTCTATAATGCAGCGTCCCACGCCCTTTGAGCATGATATTAAAAACATGGAACAAATAAAGACGATTGGCAAAGTTACATTATCAAATACGCTTGCTAATTTCCCCATTGGTCGCCTCATTCAACAGTTTTTACCTAAATTTTTACAGGCCATAGGTTATTGGTTTGTACAAAGAACCATTATCAATGAAGCATGTAAGCCATTATTCACCATGGATTTTAAAACCCTACATCAGTGGATATTAAATCAAGAAAACAATGATTCTACACTTTTAGAAAAGCTTATCACTCCAACGCTTGTGTACCACTTTGTGACCACTAAGTGCTCAAATTTTTTGGATGATGATGAACTTAAACAAGTTCAAAATAAGTGTCATCAATTAATTGAACAAGGATTAATAGAATTGATGACGTTAGTTAAAGCCTCTCTTAAAACTTGGCTAGAAAAGCTACTCTTGCGCTCTGGACTTCTTTCAGTACCAAGTGCAAAAAGCTTAGAAAGTGAATCAGTAGCAAAAGTTATTTTTCAATTCACCAGTGCACTCATTCATGAAACTGAATCACAAGTGTGTAGCGCCAGACAACAAATAGCGAAACAGTATGATTTAACGCTACAATTTTACGCTATTTGGCATATTGAGCGTACTATCATCATGCTACCGTGGATAAAAAAAATAAGCTCCGGTCTTATGAGACAGATTGCTGATAATCTATCAAAAGATTATTATTTAACAGCAACTTTTTATTTACTAACAGACTTAACGCTTATAAAACGTGCTGCTTTACTTTCTCGCATGAAACCTGAAGAAACAGCACTGTTTATCAATTATCATCAAAATCGCCAACAGCAGTACCGCAAAAGGCTAAAAAAAGATCTAAACTATCGCCTGTATCTGTACCATCACACAGCTGAAATAGAGCAAACACTGAAAAAACGCCTTGAACTGTTCACAAAAAACAATCCTTTTTATGAGGATTTAAACTTAAATAAAAGCTTTACTGAAAATTTCACAAAGTGGCGGCATGAGCAAAACAACCTATTTGAGTTTACTAGAGATGTGCTAGAACACAGTTCTTCCAACTTAACTCATTTTTAATATGACAAATTGCAGCTAACTTTTTTATACTGCACAATGAACTAATCAAAACGCTATTTGTGCTAAGCTCTATCATGAAAAAGTTCCTACTTCTATGCGTCACACTCTGCTCTATAACAAGTTCTTTTGCAAAAGCACCCAAGCCAAAACTTATTTTACAAATAACCATCGATCAGTTTTCTGGACATCACTTGATGCGTTATCAAAATCACATAAAAAATGGAGGATTTCGATATTTAATAGATCACGGCATTTGGTTTGATAATGCCCATCAAGAGCATGCCACCACAGAAACAGCTGTAGGGCACACAACGCTTGCAACCGGCGCGCCACCCGCTATACATGGGATCATTGCAAATGATTGGTATGACAAATCTATAAATAAAAAAATCTACGCGCTTAGTGATGATAAATACGGTGTATCGCCTCAGAATATTATTGCACCAACCTTCGCTGATACCTTAGCAATAAATACATTTGGCCACGCTAAAATTTTTGCCATCTCAGCAAAAGATAGAGGGGCTATACCTCTAGCTGGCAAGGCAGGTAAAGCATTTTGGTTTGACGCTAACACAGGTAAGATGCACTCTAATAAATATTACTATCAAAAAGTACCATTTTGGGTTGAAAAATTTAATATTAAAGAGCGTTTAAAACTTAAGCTAGGTAAAGCTTGGAATATATTAAAAGACTGTCATACCTATCACTTTTGTCGTGACAAAAAAAATCATCTAAACATCTCTAAAGAGCAAACTAAGAAAATATTTTCTCACCCATTTGGCCTGCATTATAGTTCACAATTTTTTGAAACCATATATAGAAGCCCTGAAAGTGACGCATTGGTATTAAATTTTGCAAAAACACTGATTAATGCTGAGCGCTTGGGAAAAACGGATAGTATTGATTATTTATCAATTAGTCTTTCTGCAACTGATGCAATTGGTCATGCCTTTGGCCCATATAGCTTAGAAAGCGAAGATAACTTTGTTCGTCTTAATCGGGAGCTTAAAAACTTCTTTTTATTTGTGGATAAAAAAATAGGCCTTAACAATGTATTAATTATATTATCTAGTGATCATGGCGCAGGACCATCACCTAGCTTTTTAACTAACTTTAATTTACAGGCAATTGAAATCAATGATAGTGACTTTAAAAAAAGCTCGGCCATTCAATCGCTATTAAAACAATATCATTTATCATATTCAAAGTTAGTTAACAGTGAACTTCCTAATATTTACTTAAATGATACTTACTTAAAAAAGAAAAAAGTCGATATAGAGCCGTTTACACTAAAGTTTGCAAAAGTATTAAGCCAAGTACCTGGCGTCTATATCGCCGTTAGTAAAAAAGCACTGTATCAAGACGAATATCAACTTCCTTATCTAGAAAAACTACTCACAAACCAACTCAACGATAAGCGATCTGGTGATGTGTATGTCGTAACAAATCCGCACACTTATTTTGGCAACAAAAAATATAATAGGGCACATCATGGTTCTCCTTGGAGATACGACACTCATGTGCCTATTATTTTCTCACGCCCTGACTATAAACCTAAGCGAATTCACCATTATGTAACCACTCTAGATATTGCTCCAACACTATCCTATGTTTTGGATATACCACCACCTGCGCAAAGCACGGGGAAAACGTTAAAAGCGATATCGCGGTGAATTACTTGCCAATGCAAAATGAAGAGAAAATTTCACCTAAGAGATCATCGGCACTGAATTCGCCGGTGATTTCTGATAAATACTCTTGAGCTAAACGTAAATCTTCGGCTAACAATTCTCCCGCTCGATGTTGCGACAAATTTTCTAAGCCCAGTGTTAAAGTCACTAAAGATTTATCGATAGCATCGAGGTGGCGGCGCCTAGCTAAAAATAAATGCTCTTCGCCCCCTTGAGCCAAGCCTACTTTATTTTTAATTTGTACTTTTAAGGTCTCAATGCCTCGAGCCTCTTTCGCAGAAATCGCCACATCATAGTCTAGGTTTGGTTTTGCTTCAGATAAATCTATTTTATTCACTATCGTCAACGTATTTTTATTAAAGTGTTGATGAAATTCATCGATCATTTCCTGATTTTGGCTATAGTCACTACCATCAATGACGAGTAATACCAAGTCAGCTTCTTGAATTGCTTTTTCAGCACGACGAATGCCCTCACGCTCCACATCATCATCGCTTTCTCTTAGACCTGCCGTATCCAACACATGCAGCATCAAGCCATCCATATTGATGTCTTCTTTGATAATATCTCTAGTTGTACCAGGAATATCAGTCACAATAGCCGTATCACTACCACTCAGTCGGTTAATTAACGTCGACTTTCCTGCGTTAGGTCTTCCTGCAATGACAACATTAACACCATCACGCAAAATCGCTCCTTGAGCGGCCTTTTCTTTGAGTAGCTTAATTTGACTAATAATCGCTTCAAGTTGCTCGCTAATATGACTTGAGGCAAGGAAATCAATTTCTTCTTCAGGAAAATCCAATGCAGCTTCGACATAAACACGAAGTTTAATTAAGTCATCCACAATAGCTGAAATTGAATTTGAAAAATCTCCTTGAAGTGAACGTTGAGCTAAGCGTACTTGCGACATCGACTGCGCTGAAATCAAATCACTAATAGCCTCAGCTTGTAGCAAATCAATTTTGTCATTTAAGAAAGCACGCTTTGAGAACTCACCAGGCCCTGCCAGCCGCGCTCCAAGGCCCACTATGCGCTCTAAAAGCAAATCCATAACCACGGGGCCACCATGACCATGAAACTCGACCACATCCTCACCTGTGAACGATTTAGGGCCCTTAAAAGAAAGGATCAACCCTGTATCAATAACTTCATTGGCTTTATTTTTAAAATGACCATATTGAATTGTGGATATTTGTGGCGTTATAGAGGTTAGCTCTTTGGCAATCGCTAACGCGTCCTTCCCTGAAACACGCACAATCCCGACCCCACCTCGCCCAGGTGGAGTCGCAATCGCACAAATCGTGTCGTCATCAGTATACGACATTAAACTGCCGCTTTTTTAAGCATTATTTTTTTGTTTTTTTTTTCACCGCTATACTTTCTAGTGATATACCACTGCTGCAAAATAGAAAGGCTATTATTGACCGTCCAATAAAGTACTAGTCCAGCAGGAAAGCTTGCAAAAAGGAAAGTAAACACCACCGGCAAAAACATCATCATTTTTGCTTGATCAGGATCTGGTGATGCTGGTGACATTTTTTGCTGCAATAACATAGTTAATCCCATGATTATAGGCAAAATGTAAAATGGATCAGCTTCAGATAAGTCATGAATCCATAAAATCCAAGGTGCTTGTCTCAACTGAACGCTCTCGAGCAACACCCAGTAAAGTGCAATGAACACTGGAATTTGCACAATGATCGGTAGGCACCCACCAAATGGATTTACTTTCTCAGCACGATAAAGTTCCATCGTTGCCTGACTAAGTTTTGCCTTATCATCCGCGTAACGCTTACGCAGCGCCTCTATTTTTGGCTGTAAGTTGCGCATACTTGCCATTGAACGATAACTCTTTGCTGATAACTGAAAAAATAGCAGCTTGATAAGAATGGTTACCAAAACAATAGACCATCCCCAGTTACCAACTACTGAATGAATAAATGACATCAAGAGAAATAAGTATTTAGAAATAAACCATAACCAGCCATAGTCAATGGTTAAATCTAGACCAGGTGCAATGTGTTGCAAAACTTTTGTCAACTCCGGCCCCAAATAAAGCCTATTGGTGATGTTCTTAGTTGCGTTGGGTTGAACAATAATTGGATTGGATACATAACCAATCATGTATTCTCCATTCACAACACGTGAATAAAAGTGATTATCACTACCTGATGGTGGTACCCAAGCCGTTAAGAAATAATGCTGCTGCATGGCAATCCAACCATCTTTAACATTTTTAGATAAGTCACTTTTGACCATGTTTGGAAAACTAAATTTGTGATATAGGGACACAGAAGGATCAGAGTAAGCTGCTCCTGTATACGATGAAACATGGAACAAACCACCACCAGCATTTTGAGGAGCACTTCGTACAAACTGACTGTTCATCTGCCCTTTCCACGCACTTTGCCCCATATTTCTTAGTTCGTAATCTACGTGTACTAGATAACTACCTCGCTTGAAGGTAAAAGTTTTTAATACTTCTAAATCGTTGGCTTGACCTTTTAAAGTTACCACTAGCGAATCTTTGTGCGGGGTTAATGTAAACTGCTTCTGTGTTACCTGATAGTCAAAGTTAACATTATTAACACCCTCATCCGTTCTAACAAATAAACTATTATTAGCAACATAATTGCTGTCGCCTGAGTAGAGTAAATGGAACGGCTTATCTTGCTCTTTAGCGCTTTGATCATATTTGAGTAGTCGAACGTCGACAACATCACCATGTGTTAAATCAATTTTAAGGCTCAAGACATCTGTATGAACCGTTACCAATCGCTGATTATCCAAAACGCGAGAAGATGAAGGCTTTTTATGCTCAGTCGCTGTTTTTTTCTTAGTCTCTGTTACTGGAATATAGGGTTGCTTATAACCTTCAGAAACGATAGCGCTGTGTTCTTGGCCATTTGATTGAACTTTTAAAGTTGGATGCTCATTTAACCAAGCCATCCACAAAGCATAAGCTACAGCAAACAATGCTGCATAAAGAAACGTGCGTTTATATTCCATGGGACTCTCTTTTCATTGATTGTTTATATAAAAATTTATGGGGCACATTATCAACACCACCCGATGAAAAAGGCTGACAACGCAGAATGCGATATAGTGTCAATATTAAGCCACGAAAAAATCCGAAACGTCTAAATGCCTCTAAGCTATATTCAGAGCAACTTGGGTGAAATCGACAGCAACTGCCAACAAAAGGACTGATCATTCGCTGATAACAGCGTATACAAAAAAGCGCTAACCACTGCATTTTATCTTAATTTTATTCCATGCTTGTCGTAGTTTATCTCTCAACAGAGCGCTTGCCAGTCCATCTAGACCTTTTCCAGATATAGCAACCACATCAAACCCGTTTAAATCGGCCTGTCTGAAAGACTCTCTAAAATGACGTTTTATACGATTTCGCTCACAAGCCAATCTTACTCGTTTTTTAGAAATCACCAAGCCTAAACGTGCCTGATGTTTATTAGATTTTCTAACTAGAAGCAAAAAAGGGCCAATACCAATCCGTATTGGATTAGCAAAGACCCTATCAAACTGTGCTTTATTGAGTAACCGTTTATCCTTACCGAAGGAACAGTCACTCACAGCATCTAATTTCGTCATAAATTAAGCTGTTAAGCGCTTACGACCTTTAGCTCGTCTAGCATTGATGATTTTACGACCATTTTTAGTCGACATACGCTTACGGAAACCGTGATCACGCTTTCTCTTTAAATTAGAGGGTTGAAAGGTACGTTTCATAATTCAAACCATTACGTTTACCGCGAAAGGAGGGTATCTTATTGAACTTTGATCAAAGTGTCAAATACTTACTGCTAGAGATTTAGAAAGATCTTTGTATTTAACAAAGTGTCCCTAGTCATTCTATGTATGTCTTTTAACCCATTAACTAGATGTATAAATAAAATAATTAAGTATATATCTTTTCTTTTTATTTATTATTATGTAAGTCTTTTTCTCTTGAAAAGTATCAAATTCATTTAATTATCAGTAAGTTATTGCAATATAAACTCTATAGATAACATCGGTATTATCGCTAGGATAAACCCTGTATATAGTGCTTAGTTGCACTTATCCTCATATTTACCAAGAATAAACTTAACCTTTGGCTAAGAAGTTATTCACAGAGTTATACCCTATCATTCTCGATAATTTTTGAAGTCTAAAAATCCTTTTTTTATATTAACCGTAATTATAATAAATATATTATTCTTTAAGTTTATTTTTATTATTAGTAACACTAACCTCTGTGGATACTATCAAATAAACTATATTAATCATCAGGTTATTTACCTTGTAACTCTATTGATATCTCATGTATGAGGCTAGGTATAAGATCTGTATAACCCCCATATCCCTACTTATACTACTTTTGTTTAACAGCAAATTATATAGGTTATCTATAGAGTTTTACCCAGATTTATCCACACTACATACGCTTATCCTTTCATAGCGTATCAATTTGAACAAAGCTCACTATCAAGCCTGCTGATACAAATGTCTTAAGGAAAATGTCGTTTTTAATGGGGGTAGGTCTTGTTTGGAAATCATAGGGGGATCTGTGTAAAGGAGAGTATGTTTATTGACCTCTTTTTTTTAAGGTTAATTCTTTTATTGTCTTATCGTTTTTTTTGTAACCGATGAGGCTGTATTATTCACATAAAACCTAAGTTCATCGATGTATTTTTGGTATCTTCTTAAATCTAATCTTGTTATGATGATTAGCTGTTATGGTTTATTGAAGTTTGCTTATCATTCTATGACATCACAAATGGTCATGTTTAAGCGTTTATCATACTCCACTTGAGCGTGCCTGAACGAAGTAGTCCTTATTGACTTATTTAGGTTTGATGGGAATTTATAGCTTCTATAGTCGCTGCATGTGTCGGTATTAATGTAGGCGTGTACAAAGCGAGCTTATCAACTCATGATAGTTGTAACACATAGCTTTTTTCTTAACGTTTATCGTTGCTTATTTTTGTATGACAACACATTTTTTCATAAACTTTGGTGTTGTTTGTGATTGGCTTATTAACTCGCATTTTGGTAATGGAGAGTTGTTTTTGGTTTCGAAGGAGTTTTTGCGTTGTCTCTAGAAATTTGGAATAAATGCTTAGGGCTCTTAAAGGACGAATATCCCGCGCAGCAATTTAATACTTGGTTGCGTCCTCTTCAGGTTGAAGCTCGTCAAAATTCGCTCATTTTGTTGGCACCAAATCGCTTCGTTGTCGATTGGGTAAAGAAAAACTTTTTTGAGCGCATCAATGAAGTGATCATGCAGCTTGCTGATGGAACTTTTTCTAAAGTGGTATTAGAAATTGGCTCTGCCAAAAAAGAAGATGAGGTTGGTTCTAACGGAGGGGGCGCTCAGGCACCTGTGCGACAAGCAGTTATGTCTCAGACTCGAACGTTTGAAAATAAAGACACGACCAATCCTGCGGTTAAAAGTGCTGAGCATAAGAAAAGTTATTTAAATAAAAATTTTGAGTTTGATAGCTTTGTTGAGGGGAATTCAAATCAGCTTGCAAAAGCTGCAGCCCTGCAGGTAGCTGAGAATCCTGGTGAAGCATACAATCCGTTGTTTATATACGGTGGAGTAGGGCTTGGTAAAACGCACTTAATGCATGCAATAGGTAATGCTATCTTATCTAGGCAACCCAATGCTAAAGTCTTATATTTACACTCTGAGCGTTTTGTAGCAGATATGGTTAAAGCATTGCAAACTAATGCTATCAATGAATTTAAGCGCTTTTATCGCTCACTCAATGCGCTGTTGATTGATGATATCCAATTTTTTGCCGGTAAGGACAGATCCCAAGAAGAGTTTTTTCATACGTTTAATGCACTTTTAGAAGGGCAGCAGCAAATCATTTTAACCAGTGATAGATATCCTAAAGAAATTGAAGGAGTGGAAGAGCGCCTAAAGTCTCGTTTTGGTTGGGGGCTAACTGTTGCCGTCGAGCCACCTGAGTTAGAGACTCGTGTTGCTATTTTGGTTTCCAAAGCGGCGCAGTCAAATGTGGAACTTCCTTACGAGGTTGCCTTTTTTATTGCTAAAAGAATTCGCTCTAATGTCCGTGAGTTAGAGGGTGCCTTACGGCGAGTCATTGCAAATGCTCGTTTTACTGGTAAAGCAATTACAGTTGATTTTGTTCATGAAGCCTTGCGAGACTTATTGGCTCTTCAAGATAAACTGGTCACCATAGACAATATTCAAAAAACAGTAGCTGAGTACTACAAGGTCAAAGTGGTTGATTTGCTTTCTAAAAGAAGAAGCCGCTCTATTGCCAGGCCAAGACAGATGGCTATGATGCTTTCAAAAGAGCTAACCAGTCGCTCCTTACCTGAAATTGGTGATGCCTTTGGTGGTAGAGATCACACTACTGTGATACATGCGTGTCGCAAAGTAAAAGAATTGGTGCAGACGGATGCTGACTTTACAGAAGATTATAAAAATTTGATGCGTATCCTCACTTCTTAAGGAGTATAGGTCATGTTGCAGTTTGATATAAAACAATCCGCGTTACTTCCAGCACTCTTATTGCTGCAAGGATCTGTTGAAAAGAAGCAAGCGATGCCTATTCTAGGTAATGTTCTAATTGTTATTAAAAACAATGAGTTATCCGTTAGTGCAACTGATACAGAAGTTGCATTAACCGCTAGATTATCTGGTGTATCTTGTGTAGACGATGCTGAAGTAACAGTGCCTGCGAAAAAGCTTATTGATATTCTAAGGACATTACGAGCAGATGATCTATTGCAATTTAAAGAGGATAGCGCTCATGTTGCCCTTCGTGCTGGACGCAGCCGATTTAGCTTAACAACACTTCCGGCAAAAGACTTTCCCTTGCCTGGCGAAGAGCAGAATGCTAGAGAGTTTTATATTGAGACACAGGCGTTAGCAGGTCTCTTACAAGCCACGTATTTTTCAATGGCACAATCGGATGTTCGCTATTTTTTAAACGGTGTGTTGATTGAATTGACAGCGAGCAAGGTGACAGCGGTTGCTACCGATGGACATCGCTTGGCAATGAGCCAGGTTAAAAGCCAACAATCATTGCAAGATGGTCAATTTATATTGCCTCGCAAGGGGGTTTTAGAGCTTCTACGATTAATTGGTGAGCTTGAAGATGAAAAAGTGTTGCTATCAATCAGTGAGAATCACTTTTGCTTAACCTCAAAGAGTTTTCTATTTACATCTAAATTAATAGATGGGAAGTTTCCCAGCTATCGACGTGTCATACCTTCAAATCATGATAAGGCTTTAATGGTTGATAGAGACTTGTTAAAACAGTCTATTAGTCGAGTGTCCGTTTTAGCTAATGAAAAGTATCGTGCTGTAGAGTTTAAGGTCACTCCGTGTTTACTGACTATAATTGCGAGAAATCAAGCTCAAGAAGAAGCGATAGATGAGTTAGAGGTCGATACTGTGGGTGATTCACTGTCTTTCGGCATCAATGCGTCATATTTGCTTGATGTGCTTAATCATGTGCCTCAAGGTCAAGTTCGTTTAAGCTACAATACGGCTAATGAAGGTCTCTTAGTAACATCTTGTGTGGCATGTGAGTATCAGTATGTGATCATGCCCTTGAAAATATGAGCGCACTGACACAGTTATATTTATCACAATTTCGAAATTTAACGACACAAACGCTTAGCTTTAATTCTGGCATGAATTGTTTTATTGGTGCTAATGGTAGTGGAAAAACGTCTATTATCGAAGCGATACATCATCTTAGCATTGCCAGATCGTTCCGAGCACACTTGCTGAGTGATGTAGTCCAGTATGGAAGAGATGCGTATGTTTTATCAGCCACTTTTAACGATAATTCGACTAGAGCAATAAAGAAAGGGCTTAAAGCTAAACCTGTTATTAAATTCAATGGTGAGTTAGTCAGGGCTTATGAGCTTGCTTGCTCACTTCCTTCGATCTTAATTTATCAAAATCTTTATCAAATTATTGATGCTCCAGCTATTCACCGTCGAAACTTGCTTAACTGGGGTGTGTTTCACGTGAAACATGACTACTTAAGTTTGCTGAGTGCCTATAACAAATCTTTAAAGCAGCGTAATGCACTTTTAAAAAATATACCGATCGATACTAAACAGCTGGAATTTTGGGATGAGCAGTTAATTTCTCTTGGTTTTGCTTTGACACAGGCGAGGCAATTATATTTAAGTGATTTAAAGCCTGTTTTTACCGAGATGCTACAACGATTATCTAACCTAGCGATTGATATTGATTTTCAATCTGGTTTTGGAACTATCGAAACCTTAGAAGATTGTCGGGCTCAACTCCTAAAATCTTATGATCGTGATATTAAATATGGCCAAACACATGTGGGGGCGCATAAGTTTGACCTATCTATTAAGCAAATGAATAAAAAGGCTAAGGTCAGTTTATCACGTGGTGAGCAGAAGATTAGTGTCATTGCTCTAAAGTTTGCTCAAGCAGAGCTGCTGAACACACCCTGCCTCTTTCTTATTGATGATTTACAAGCTGAACTAGATGATGTGCATATGTGTAATGTTTTAGAATACCTTGGAACAGACCAAAAACAGGTTTTTTTGTCGGCGATTAATACCCCATCAAAACTAGATGCTAAAATGTTTCACGTGAAACATGGAGAGGTGATTTGACAAAGCTAAAAATCATGCATTATGAAAGGATGGTGGTCTATCCCTATCCTTCAGTGATGCGCGTTTTTAGATTTCAATATTTCCTGTGGCCTAAAGAAATTAAATTACCGTAATAGCCTAAGTTATTACTCAAACTTAATCATTCTATCCACAGATAAATCTTTTTGCCTAACGTTATAAAAAGTCCAAATAAAACTATTTATTAGCTCTAGCGTTGGACACAATCCAGCACTAGCATCGGTTTTATTGTTGATTCAGATCTTGCAAAAAAGTTCTAGCTACCGCGTGTTCTAAATTAATTCATGTTGAGCCGTATATTGACACTAAGTGAGCTGGTAAAATAGTAACCTTACGCTGCTCTCATATTCATCATGTTAAGAATGTATGTTAGAACACGTAACTCGATAAGTCCGAAAATAAACCACGTAAAATCAAAGGGTTAATTGCTAATAAAGACATTATCAATATTCATGTATTCTGTTATAATTAATCACCAAAAATTTGTTTTATCGCAAGGCAGTTTGATGAGTGTAAATACATATGATTCTGAAAGCATTAAAGTCTTAAAAGGTTTGGATGCAGTCAGAAAACGACCGGGAATGTACATTGGCGATACTGATGATGGCACCGGTTTGCATCATATGGTATTTGAGATTGTCGATAATGCTGTCGATGAAGCACTAGCGGGATTTTGTTCTGATATCAAAGTAATTGTGCATCAGGATGAGTCCGTTACGGTGAAAGATAATGGTCGAGGCATTCCAGTAGGTATGCACCCAGAGGAAGGACGTTCTGCTGCGGAAGTGATTATGACAGTACTTCATGCTGGTGGTAAGTTCGATGATAATTCGTATAAAGTATCTGGTGGATTACACGGTGTGGGTGTATCAGTTGTCAATGCCCTTTCATCAGAACTAAAGTTGACGATTCATCGAGATGGTCATACACATGAGCAACTATATGTTCATGGTGAGCCACAGGCTCCATTATCAGTGGTTGGTGATACCGACTTAACCGGTACGGCTGTATGGTTTAAAGCAAGCCCTGAGACTTTTTCTAATATTGAATTTCATTATGATATTTTGGCAAAACGCTTAAGAGAACTTTCGTTTTTAAACTCTGGCGTCAAAATTCACTTGATTGATGAGCGTAGTGGTAAGGAAGATGTGTTTCAATACGAAGGTGGTATCAAAGCATTCGTTGAGCACTTAAATAAAAATAAAAATCCTTTAATACCAGAGCCTTTTTCTCTCTATGGTGAAAAAGATGATATTGTCGTCGAATTATCTATGCAATGGAATGACTCTTTTCAGGAAAGTATTTTTTGTTACACAAATAATATTCCGCAGCGCGATGGTGGTACACATTTAGCAGGTTTTCGCGGTGCGTTAACGCGTACATTAAATAGTTATATAGAAAAAGAGGGATTTAGTAAGAAGCTTAAGGTCTCTACAACAGGCGATGATGCAAGAGAAGGATTGACAGCTGTATTATCAGTGAAAGTACCTGATCCAAAGTTTTCATCGCAAACAAAAGATAAATTAGTCTCTTCAGAGGTTAAGTCTGTTGTTGAGTCTTTAGTTGCAGAGCATTTACAAGATTATTTACTCGAAAATCCTCAATATGCAAAATCAGTGGTTTCAAAGATCATCGATGCTGCTCGCGCACGGGAGGCAGCAAGAAAAGCACGAGAGATGACACGTCGTAAAGGCGCTTTAGACATAGCCGGCCTCCCCGGAAAGCTTGCTGACTGTCAGGAAAAAGATCCAGCTCTTTCTGAGTTGTATATAGTTGAGGGAGATTCTGCGGGGGGATCAGCGAAACAAGGTCGGGATAGAGCTTTTCAGGCGATTTTACCGTTAAAAGGTAAAATTTTGAATGTTGAAAAAGCACGTTTTGATAAGATGTTATCCTCACAAGAAGTTGGAACATTGATCACGGCTATTGGTTGTGGCATTGGCCGTGAAGACTATAATCCTGACAAAGTACGTTATCATCGTATTATTATCATGACGGATGCTGATGTAGATGGTTCACATATTCGCACCCTATTACTCACATTTTTTTATCGTCAAATGCCTGAGCTGATTGAGCGTGGATACATATATATTGCACAACCACCCTTGTATAAAGTTAAGAAAGGTAAACAAGAACAATATGTGAAAGATGATGAAGCACTAGAAAACTATCTGGTTTCTTTGGCCTTAGATGGTGCGAAGCTTTATCCGGGCAAAGATATACCTGCTATTTCAGATACCGCTTTAGAAGGCGTGGTCAATCAGTATCGTGCAGCACAGCGTGTCATTGCAAAATATAAAAGACGATATGATGAGGCTGTACTTAAAGCGCTTATTGCTGAGCCTAAACTTGAAAATACACTTCATACAAAAGAAGGCGCCAGTGCTTTTGCAGGCGCTTTAGAGCATCATTTACAAAAAGATAAGAAACATACACGTTACTATACAGTTGCTAGTGAAGCCGAAGGCTTGGTTGTTTCTCTTCACCAGCATGGTATTGCTAAATCCGAGACTATTTCATTTGAGTTTTTTAAAAGCTCAGACTATCAAGTGCTCACTACACTTGGTGATACATTATTAGGACTTTTAGAAAGTGATGCACGTGTCGAACGTGGTGAGAAAAGTCAACAGGTCACAGAATTTAGCCAAGTCTACGACTGGTTATTAAGCCAAGCTAAAAAAGGACAAACAATTCAGCGCTACAAAGGTTTAGGTGAGATGAATCCGGATCAATTATGGGAAACCACGATGGACCCAGAGAACCGTCGTTTGTTGCAAGTGACAATTGAAGACGCCGTAGCTGCCGATGAAATATTTACAACTTTAATGGGTGACAGTGTTGAACCTAGACGTGACTTTATTGTGAGCAATGCGTTGACCGTTGAAAATCTTGACGTCTAACCAGCGTTAGGTGATTGGTCTCTTTATGATTTCATTTGGTAAATAGTGCGGTGAATCTTGCACTTATAGATCCGTTTTCTTTTTTGGCTTTTTCTAAGGGACGAACAACATTTTGCTCAAGATGCTCTAAAAAAGCCGAAGAAAGAGGCGGATAGTCATTGATAGTTTCTGCTGGACTATCTGTATCGATATAGGCACCGTAATAGTGATCGAGTAAGCTTTCTGTGGTTAATTTTTCAATGATTGTATTTGGCTCATCTTTGTATAGATTGATAGGCGCATCAGAGTGTTTGCGGTTGTAAGTTTCAACCAGACTGATTAGCAAACGGTGCTCTGATTGTTGTGGTTGTTGCTCACGTAACTCATGAAGCACGTCGCAAGCCTTGCGTTTTTTATTCATCAATAAATGATTCTCACTAAGGATTTTGTTAATAGTCGTATCGCCCTCATAACCTAATCCATAAAAAAAGTGCGTTGGAGACTCTATTAATTTGTCGCATAAAAAACACTCATCAAGGCTTGAACCATATCTTAATAAGTCAATAATCAACATGGTATAGTCCATCGGTGTTAATAGTCCAGATGTGTCAAACTTATGAAGTTCAATTTTTTCTTTTACACATTCAATTAGCGCGCTTACTTTCATTTTATTACAAGAAGTTTGTGTAATCGTTCTTTCAATAGTTGAGCGGATACTATAGGAGTTCATATCTTTAAGCCTTTCTCTTTCTTTTAAGCGCTCGGCAAACTCTTCTTCAGTTTCATCTTTAAATAATACGGTTTTCCCCGGATCTACGGAGTGGCCTTTCTTAAGCCTATTAAGATAAAGCGGAAATTTGATGGTTATTTGGCTAGTAATATTAGGGTTAACGTCTCTATTGCCAAATGTTGAGATTAAGTTATCGAGTAAGTTTATAGCATCGCCATATTGTAAAACTTGAAGCATGATATTTCGCCAAAAATAAATCAGTTTGAGCAAATTATATTTGCAGAATAAATAAAGAGCAATAAGTACGTGAGCAAGCTATCAATTAATACGTTTGATACATGGCTCTTTATTATTTTGTATGTGTACAATAGACAGAAGATAACTGGTTAGATTGCGTTGATTATGAGTAAAGTCGAACAAGCGTTGATACAACGGTTTCTAAAGGATGAGAGTTGGTCGGTTGAATTTATTCGCTCTGATAAGTTTGCATATTTTTTAAATCAAATACCTGAAAGTGTGTTTATTAGCAATGAAGAAGGTGAGATCATACAGTGTAATGATTTTGCATCAAAGCTCACTGGTCATCCATATCTTGAACTTCTAAAGATGAAGATAGAAGATTTAGTACCCCCTAGAATTCGCGAGAAGCATGTAGAGCATCGAAAAACGTTTTTTATTCGTCCTTATTCACGCATGATGGGTGAGTCTAGATTGAAGTTAAAGCTGTATACAAAACAGAAGGAAACCTTAATTATAGATGCCGTGGTATTTGCATTAAAAACACAAACAGGACTCTTAGCGGTTAATTTAATTCGTGATATTTCGGATGAGGAAGAAGAAAAGCAGCGCCTGGTTACTCAGGGAAATCATGATTTATTGACAGGATTACCGAACCGGTACTTTCTGAATGAAATGTATCAGCAGATAGTAAAAACAGCAAAACGTCAAAGTCATCAAGTGGTGCTGACTCTTTTTGATTTAGATAAGTTTAAGTCGATTAATGATAGTCATGGTCACCTTATAGGTGATGATGTGCTAAAAGTGCTCGCGAAACGCCTAAACGCTATTTTAAGAAAAAATGATTTTATCGCTAGAATTGGTGGTGATGAGTTTGTCATTTTGTCTTATGCGAATAATTTTTCTGATACCTTACCAAAAAAAGTGATTAGTGAACTTAATCAGCCGATTACGGTTATGAATACGGAGCTTAATGTCGGAGTGAGTATGGGTATTATTGTTGACGATAAACCAGGTGCGCCATTAAGCAAGTTATTGAAACAAGCAGACGATCTTTTATATCAGTCTAAACGTAAGGGCGGTAGTTGTTTTTATGTGGGGCATTATCAAGATAAATAGAACAGGAGTGCAAATCTCCATCCTTTCATATGGCATCAGTTAATCAGTAAAATTTCTGTTTGTGTTTTATGTATTAACCGGTGTGAGACCGAGCCTAGTAAGTGACCGATACCATTATTTCCGTATCGACCTAAAAGTAATAAGTCGATGTTTTTTTCTTTAATGGTTTTGATTATTTCTTGAACTGGTTGACCTGTTTTAACAATTTGATCAGCCTCAGGTATGTTAAGTGGTGCGCAAAACGTTTTTAAATGTTTTTGAGCTTCTTTCTCTAGTGTTTCTTGTAGGCCAACCACTAAAGAGTAGTTTCGTGATAGTGAGCTCATACTGCTAACTACGTGTACAACACTTAGCCTGGATTTAAACGTAGAGGCAAGAGCGAGGACTTTATCGCGCATTTTATAATTAACCGGTGATAGATCGGTTGCAAAAAGCATGTGATGATAAGGTTGCATCAGTTATTCCTTGTCTTTGTTGATCGCTAGTGTTTGCAGCTTTCTTAAATTTAAAATATGCACTTCACGCCTATCAAATTTAATAACGGCATATTCTTGTAACTTACTAAACATCCTGCTGGTTGTCTCAACCGTTAATCCTAAGTAATTAGCGATGTCATGTCGTGACATGCTTAAGTGAAAACGAACTGGTGAGAGTTTTCTGCGTTTAAACCCTTCTGATAAATTAAGTAAAAAGCAGCAGACTCGAACTAGAGCGGTACTATTAAGCGAAAAGCTTAGCTTTTTTGCTTGCTCTAAAGTGGCAAGAGTGAGTAGTCGTTTTTGTATGGCTGGAATTTCAGCAGCTAATAAAAAAAGCTCTTTAAAGCTGATTTTGCAAACTGAGCTTGTTTCAAGCGAAATAGTCGTTAATTGGTGTTTTTCATGATGTAGGGCATCAAATCCAAGCATTTCACCTGGAAAATTAAAGCTAATAATTTGATTATCAAAATCTAGGTTAGACTGGAGTGTTTTAAACGATCCTGAGCGTACTACATATAAATCATTGAAAGGATCACCTGGCTTAAATAAGATTTCATTTTTATGTAGGAGCCTGGTTTCTTTATTTAATTTATCTTCTAATATTTTTGCATGTGACTCGCTTAAGCTTACAGGTAGACAAAAACCTTTTACACTACAGTGTGTGCAGACATCAGACTGATAATGATTTGATAGGGTTTTAAATGGAATGATGTCTGCAGTACTCATCATTTACTCTGAAACAGGAATTTCTCTTCCTGACGATTTCTGTTTTTTAGGAATAAGCACATCAAGCTGTCCGTCAGTCACTTTTGCAGAAATGTGATCGGTATCAACATTATCAGGTAAGCCAAATGCTCTGTAGAATGAACCTGTTGAGCGCTCAACACGCACATAGTTATCTTTTTCTTCTTTGGTTTCACTACTTCGCTCACCTTTCATCACTAGACGATGCTGCTCGTCAACGTATACTTTGACATCTTTTGCTTTAACGCCAGGTACGTCTGCTTGCAGGTGAAAAGACTCATCAGTTTCTTTGATATCAACTAAAGGCATCCAATTTTTAACATTAAGATTAGCATTATCAGAAGTGCTACTTGCTGTTAACTCATTGCTAAATAATTGATTAATTTCACGACGAAAATCATCAAGTAGTGAGTGACCAGGTCGATATTTAATTAAGTTCATGGTAGTTCTCCTTAATTTTAATTACGAATGGTATATCAATATTTCAGGTAGCTTCTATGATCTAAATCAACACTTACCATTGAAATGTGGGGGTAAATGCATAAAGATCAAGTATACGAGGGGGCATTTAGTGTTATTTTATGAACGAAGATGAGCAAAAAGTCACAAAGCTTGATGAAAAATTACGGAAAGCGCTGGACAGCCAAGACAAATCTATTAAGAACTTAGAAAAGGCGAGTGTTTTTTTTACCGATGAAACTACGCTAGATGATGAGGATGCACATCGGGCTTTACAATTGGTTTTGCAATATCGTTTAGATACTACAGATACGATAAAAAAGCTTTTAGCAATGAACAATGCACTTTGTCATGCACTTGGAATAGATGAGCATAACTCTTTTAAAAAAAATTTAGATGTTGCGGCATATCTCTTGGGTGAAGATAATTTGTTGCGTGAACTTTCTGCGCTATCAGGCTTGTGGCGACAGTTGAATAAAGTACTTGCGTTGACGGAAAAAAGCTTAAAGCTTCAACAAGAAGAGAAAAAACTTCATAGACGAATACTAGAAAAATTAAGTGAACGATTTAAATTAGGTCACTATAAAGAGAGTACCATAGGTAGAGAAAAAGTATTAAGCAAAGACGAGCGAGTGCTTTTTTATTGCCTAAAAGATGCTTTGGGGCATGAGGAATATTTTCGCTTGAACATAGAGCAGTTGACTGAAGCCTATCAACATTACGGTGGACTACCTAAATTTGGTCTTATATATGATTATTTAGCAGGTTTGAAAGGGCCTATTTCACAGTTTCAAATGGCGATACAACACGGTGTAGGCTTATCAAAAGTATTGGCTGATAAAATTTCAAGGCATTTAGGCTTACCACTTGAAAAACAGTCGGTCAGTCAATTGGTACATCAATTAAATCATACGCTAAATCAACATGTAACTTTGCAAAAGCAATTACAACAAACTGAACAAAATCACAAAGCTTACTGGCGAGAGCTAGAGAATAATTTGACACATAATCGAGAGCACACGCCTAAGCCTGCTGATCGTTTTGATAAATCCATGCACCTACGACGTACGATGAACATTTTTGGACGATAAAAGAATGGCCTACCTTAAGCCAAAAAGATTGGCTTAAGGTGAGTTAATATGAACGTTAAATCAACCCTTTTTCTTTAACAATATCACGCTCGTGCTTAAGCTCGTCTAAGGTTGCTTGGAATTTTTCTTGGCCAAAATCATTATGGCTAATGCCCTCAATGATTTTGCTTTCACCATTAATAGTTTTTGATGGGAATGAGAAAATTAATCCCTTATCAACACCGTATTCACCATTAGACACGCGGCAAGTTGAGTAAGAGTCGCCCTCTTTGGTATCAAAAACGATATCGTGAACGCCCTGCACTACCGCATTGGCGGCACTAGCTGCACTGGATGCACCACGTGCTTTAATGATGGCGGCACCACGTTGCTGAACGGTTTTTATAAAGTCACCTTGTAACCATGATTCATCATTGATGATATCAAAAGCGCTTTGGCCGTTGATTTTAGCATTATAAAAATCAGGGTATTGTGTAGCAGAGTGATTCCCCCAAATCGTTACGTTGCTAACCTCGGTAACATCAACACAAGCCTTTTTAGCAAGTTGAGTTTTAGCTCTAAGTTCATCAAGTTTGGTCATAGCAAAAAAGCGCTCATTAGGAATGTCTTTAGCACTATTCATAGCAATTAAGCAGTTAGTGTTACATGGATTGCCGACTACAAAGGTTCTAACATCACTTGCGGCATTATCGTTAATTGCGCGACCTTGTTTGGTGAAAATGCCACCGTTGATTTCTAATAAATCACCTCGCTCCATACCCTGCTTTCTAGGTACTGAGCCAACTAATAATGCCCAATTTACATCTTTAAAAGCAGTATTTAAATCAGAGGTCAATGTCATGCCTTTTAATAAAGGAAAGGCACAGTCATCGAGCTCCATTGCAACGCCCTCTAGTGCGCCCATTGCAGCTTCTAATTCTAATAAATTTAGGTGGATATCAGTCTCAGGGCCAAACATTTGACCAGAGGCAATACGGAATAACAATGCATAACCAATCTGCCCTGCAGCTCCAGTGACAGCAACATGAACTTTTTTTCTACTCATAACGGGTTCTCTTTAACAGTTTTCTTGGCAGAGATAATAACGCGTGTTGGCCAGTGATGGTAGAGGGATCCTCCTATCAATCACGATAGCAACACTCTTTATAAGTTATTTGATCCAATAGACCTCTTTTTAAACAAGAACAGTGGTTAACTTTATTTTAAATATTTTGTACAGCGCATCTAGGTGATAGTATGTTAAGGAGTTCCATATTAAAGGAGAGTAGAACTTATGGCTGAAGAGATTAATCCTGATGAAAGCGGTTCTATGGAAAATTTATTAAAAATGAAGCCGAAGTCAATTCTAAAAAATGCAGACTCCGACCAACCTAAAAATCCTCCTGTGATTACTAAAAATAGTTATATGGCAAAATGGATGCGTTTAAAGCACTTTGTTGGCGGTGTGTGGCAAGGTATGTTTGCCTCTAAACATGATGAAGAGCGTATTCCAGAAAGTTCTTCTGTGATGTTAAGAGAACTCAATGGTGGCGCAATAGATAAGCCAAAACGGACGGTGCGCTTTGAAGAAGCTGAGCCAGAGACATATCTGGTTCCATCGAAAGCTGAATATGAGCGTGGAGCAGTAGTTTTTAATGAAGCTAAAGAGCGTGTGGAAGCAAAGGAGTGTGAAAAACCTTTATCAGAAGAGGAGTTGAGAAACTTATCTGGTTATCTAGATAATGAGATGCAAGTGCATCCCAAAAGCCTCATAGCGCCGAATGGCTGAAGTTAACGATAACATTCCTTTATCACTTTATATTCACCTTCCTTGGTGCATAAAGAAGTGCCCATACTGTGACTTTAATTCACATGAGGTGGGTAAAACAATGCCTGAGTCAGAGTACATCAGCGCATTGATAGATGATATTTCTCAATATGCCGCAATACTATCTAGCCGCCCCATTTGCTCAATATTTATTGGAGGGGGTACGCCTAGCCTTTTTTCAGCAGAGAGCTTTAGTCGACTTTTTGAGTCTATTCACAAGCTCTCTCTACTGAGCGAAGAGATAGAGGTGACTATGGAGGCAAATCCTAGCTCTGTTGAGGCCGCTCGATTTAAGGCTTATCGTCAGATAGGTATTAACCGTTTGTCTTTGGGCGTACAAAGTTTTGATGATAGTTCGTTAAAGTGTCTTGGGCGTGTGCATGATAGTGATATGGCTAAGCAAGCAATTGTGTCGATCCTTGATGCGGGTTTTGAGAATTTCAATATTGATATTATGCACGGACTTCCCAATCAGAGCGTGGATATGGCACTTGATGATCTAAAACAGGCGTTGTCATTTAACCCTACTCATCTTTCATGGTATCAGTTAACGATTGAGCCAAATACCTATTTTTATCGTTACAAGCCAGAGCTTCCAGGCGATGATACTTTAGGGGAGATTGAAGCAAACGGGAAAGCATTGCTTTCTAAGCAGCTCAAGCAGTATGAGATTTCAGCTTTTTGTCGTGGTAATCAACAAGCGAAGCATAATCTTAATTATTGGCGTTTTGGTGATTATATTGGTATTGGTGCTGGAGCTCATGGAAAGATAACGTTAGATGAAGAAATTATCCGCACACAAAAAAAACGAGTGCCTAAAGACTATCTTCACTCACAAAAAGCATCTACAAGAAGGCTAGATGAAGAGCAGTTGCTTTTTGAGTTTATGCTTAACCATGTACGACTCTTTGAGCCAATACCTAAAAAACGATTTGAGCAACGTACTAGACTATCAAGAGATGTTATCACTTGGTATATAAATAAAGCAGTGAGTAAGGGCTTAATGACTGATGAGGGAGACGCTTGGCATGTTACGCCGTTAGGGCATCGGTTTTTAAATGACTTGCAAGCTTTGTTTTTGTAGCCTCTTAAAAACGGTAAAAGAAATTAAGCGTAGTAATGATAAAAGCCTCGTCGATGGCAATTCCAAAGTTGTTATTCCCATACTCAAAATAAATAGTTGGAAGTATACGCCAAACACGGGTTGTACCTTCTTCGCACTTGTTTACATCAAATAGTTTTTTTAGGCTGATAGGCCCATGATAGACGCTATTATTTAGGCAGTATCCGTAAATGGCGCCTAAACGATAGCCAAGATTCATTTGACTACTTGCAGTATTAGACTGTAGCCAGTGGCGAGATATACCAAGAGAAACCGTTGGGTCCCAAAAGGAGTTTTTAAAAAAATTAATGAAATATCCCTTATTGGCTATTCCAATATTGGGTTTAACAAAATATCCGGGACTTCCTCTCTTTTCGATATCATAGAGCAAACTGCGGTGGTGTACGACGAACATACCAGCATAAACCTTAGAGTCTTCATCTTGGTTACCAATAAGATTATCGAAGTCATAAGCATAACTATTTGTTGGAATAGCACTTATCAAAAGTAAAGCAGTGCACAAAAGGATTTCTATAGGTTTGTCCATGGAATCGGAGCACAGCCTAACGTGTTACTTATACTGTATAATCTACCGACTTTTGTCATTAAAATACAGTATTACTCCTTGATTGAAAAAATGAATACCAGTTATCATGAAAAAATAGAGGTGCAGCTGCTAGAATGGGAGCTTAATTAAGATGTCATATTTTTATGCTACAGTGTTATGTATTTTCGCCTACTTGATTGCCTCACTTTCTGGCGCGATTATTATCACTAAGATGAAGGGGTTACCTGATCCACGAGAAGGAGGATCTAAAAATCCTGGAGCGACCAACGTGCTACGTTTAGCGGGTAAACAAGAGGCATTAATGGTTTTTGTCTTTGATTTACTCAAAGGTGTGCTTCCGGTACTTTTAGGGAGTTTTTTAGCTTTAAACTTTACCAAACTTGCTTTTATTGGGCTCTTTGCTGTGTTTGGTCACGTTTTTCCGTTGTATTATCAATTTAAAGGCGGAAAAGGCGTCGCAACCTTTTTGGGTGTGGTTTTTGGACTTCACTTTATGTTTGGGGTTTGTGCGGCTGCCATATGGTTAGGCATTTTATGGCTGAGTAGTTATTCTTCATTGAGTTCTATCGTAATGGTGACTATAACTCCATTTCTTTCAGCGACAATGCTTGGAGGTCATCATGCCTTTTTACCTCTTTTGTTGATGGCAATGTTAATTATCTATAGACACAAGGATAATATCCAGCGTCTTCTTGATGGCTCAGAAAGCAAAACACAGTTTGGTCCTCGCTCAAAATAAGCCCAACTAAAAAACGTGTTTTGTTTCACTTGGGTTGAAGCTCGTTGCATCTTTTAATGATGTGACGATTTCAGCATCTTTTAAGGTAAGTATATCTCCTGATAGTTCTCCTTTACTTTTTGTTCTTTTATCACTTTTAAACAGAGCACTGCTTGTAGTGATAGACTCTGCTGTTGGTTGTTTAATATTATTTTGTATAGCGTGTTCTATAGCAGAGTCATTGAATTGATTTTCGTCAAAAAAGGTTTTAGCAGTTTGCTGAATCCTAGCAAACTCAGCCTTCCAAGCTTTAATATCTTTCTCGGTATATAAACCTGACTGCTCGGAAAAAGTTTCTAAGGCCTGTAGGGATGGAGCAACGGATACCGTTGAAGCTCGTTTAGTAAAATCGAGCATCCGCTCTTTTGAAAAATATTGCTCCTTATTTTCAAGAATATACTCATAGAACGCTTTTGCAGTACTATGAGGCGTTGAAAATTGCTCTTTTATTGAGCTAACCTCACCTGGACTGTTACAAACTGCTTGGCCAACTTCTTTGATTTGAGTGAGCATATGCTTTGGGTTTAGAGATAGATGTCTATGATTGATACTAAAAAAACGCTCACCAGAAAGCTCATGATCAATAACAGCAGCTTCATAGTGATCTTCATGTTCTATCAAAATGATATTGGCGAATTTACAGTCTTGCTGACTGGCGATAAGTGTGTAGGTCAAAAGTGTTGTATCTAAGTCAAGAAGAGGCTTCTTTTCTAGCTTTTTTTTCCAGTCCTCATGTGCCAGAAAATCTTCTAAGTCTACAGAGTGGGGAGCTATTTCAGACAATGAGTAGTATTGGGATTTTTCGCTGCTTAATCTTTTTTCATAAAACATAGACTTAGGCTGTCTATTGGGGGCTATAAGATGTAAAAGTTGACCTATCATGACCTCTCGAAGCAATAATCCTTTATTTTTAGCACTTTTTTGTAAGTATAGTGAGTGAGGCGTTTTTTTATAATGAGCATTTAAGCTCCCATGCCTAGGTTTAGCGCTTTTCTTTTTTTCTGTGCTCTTTGGAGGTATCGGGACTGGTGCTGAAAAATCCACCACTTGACCGACTATGTCACTTTCTCTAGGTTCATTAATTTTTTTGTAGAGTTGATAGCCTGCAAGGGTTGTTGTGATTATGGCGCCCGCTTTAGCTAGTCCACTTAGCGTATTAGAACTCGGAGCAGTATTTGCGTTAAGAGTATGAAAGGCTCTTGCATAAGAAGGCACTTGTTTTGCCATGCTTTTCGTTGGGGCGATTGCACTTTGTACTACAGATGATACAAAGCGTGGATTTCTTGCTAACAGCTTTAACTTTGTTGCGGCTTGACGAAGCATTTTATACCTTTTTTATTTAGTAGAGTGTTTTTCTATAGGCCAGCGTGCTCTGACCTCTATGTTTAAGTTACAATCGTTTAAACCTTTTTGCATTAACAGGGTTCCTAAATAGGCAATCATAGCACCGTTATCAGTACAAAACTCTATAGAGGGAAAATAACAAGCACCGCCTGTTTCATTCATCAGTAGTCTAAGTTTTTCCCTGAGTTTTAAGTTTGCTCCAACGCCACCAGCACAGACTAATTGTTTACACTCGGTTTGTATTAATGCACGCTTGCATTTAATTAACAGTGTTTCGCAAACGGTTTTCTGAAAGCTTGCGGCAATATTTGCTTTTGTTTGCTGAGATTTATCTGAATGGTGCCAGGTATTAGCTACTTGAGTTTTTAATCCGCTAAAGCTCATATCTAGTCCTTGACGATTGACCATGGGTTTAGAAAATGAATAAGCGTTTTCATTACCACTTTCTGCAAGCTTCGCAAGAGCGGGCCCACCGGGATAGGAAAGCCCTAATAATTTGGCCGTTTTATCAAATGCCTCACCACACGCATCGTCTAGAGTTTCTCCTAGAAGCTCATAATCACCTAGTGCTCTAACATACAGCAACTGTGTATGCCCGCCCGATACTAATAGCATCACAAATGGTAGCTTAGGTTTATCTTGTTCCAATAGCGCCGCCCACAAGTGTCCTTCGAGATGATTAACGCCAAGTGCTGGAATATCTAATGCAAAAGCGAGTGACTTTGCAAATGTGGCTCCTACCAGTAGTGCGCCTTGTAAGCCAGGCCCTTTGGTGTAAGCAATACCATCTATATCTGCAAAAGATAACTTGACTTCATTTAATAATGATTTGACTAATGCGGGTAATTTTTTTATATGATCTCGTGAAGCTAGCTCAGGAACCACGCCACCAAACTCACGATGTATTGCTACCTGACTAAAAAGTTTGTGGCCAAGAAGCCCTACGTGACTATCATACAGAGCGACAGCGGTTTCATCACAAGAAGACTCTATTCCAAGGATTTTCATTAATACGATTGTATGGGTATTGCTCGATTTATCGACATTCTATAATATCCCAATTGGAAATCAAATCGCATAGCCATTTTGATTAAGGGGATTTTTTAGCCAAAGAGTTGCTTTAGCCGCACTTTGTCGCTAGAATTCGGGTTTATTTTTTGTACTAGAGGATAACAAATGCCAACAGTGAGAGTGAAAGAAGGCGAGAGCCCAGAATACGCTTTACGCCGTTTTAAACGCTCTTGTGAGAAAGCCGGTGTATTGACAGAGTCACGCCGTCGAGAGTTTTATGAAAAACCAACTGCTGAAAGAAAGCGTAAGCAAGCAGCAGCAGTTAAGCGTCACATGAAAAAAGTTCAGAGAGAACAATCAGTTAAAAGGCAACTAAAGCGTCGCCGTCGTCGTGACTCTTAAGAAAATATCATAGATTATTAGCCAATAAAGAACACAAGATGAGTTCACTAAAAGACACCCTTACTCAGCAAATGAAAGAAGCAATGCGCGCCAAAGAAAAGGCGCGGCTTGCAACCATTCGTTCTATTCTAGCCGCCATCAAGCAGCAAGAGGTTGATAGTCGAAAGACATTAACCGACGAAGATGTATTGAATATTCTCCTTAAACTGGCAAAACAGAGAAAAGAATCTATTTCTCAGTTTGAAAAAGCCAGTAGAGATGATCTTGTTGCTATAGAGCGTTCCGAGCTAGAGATTATTGAGTCATATTTACCTAAGCAATTGAATGAAGAAGAGGTTCTACAGCATGTAGAGGCAATTATTGCCGAAACAAATGCGCAGTCACCTAAAGATATGGGTAAAGTGATGGGGCTTTTGACCGCTAAGCTTAAAGGGATTGCAGATATGGGAATGGTGTCTCAAATGGTTAAATCCAGGTTGCAATAAAATATCAAAGCCTAACGTTCACATTTCTAAGTAGATTCGGTATATAATAGCCAATCTGTGAGAATATTTGAGTGAGAAGCAAGCCAAATGGCCAAGCGCATCCCGCAATCATTTATTGATGAAGTGCTTGATAAGACCTCGTTATCTCAGCTTATCGATGAACATGTTCCTTTAAAAAAAGAAGGCGCTAATTTTAAAGCGTGCTGCCCTTTTCATCAGGAAAAAACACCTTCATTTTATGTTATGGAGCAAAAAGGCTTTTACCATTGTTTTGGTTGTAAACAAAGCGGTAATGCGATTAGCTTTTTAATGGATTATTTACAGTATGATTTTATTGATGCTTTAGAGATGCTTTCAAGCCGCGCGGGTATGAGCCTTCCCCAAGAGAATGTAACCTACCAGCCAAGTGCACAAACATTATCGCAAAAAGATTTACTGGTAAAAGTTGATGCTTTATATCAGCAGAATCTGAAAGTTTCTAAAGAAGCTATCTCTTATCTAAAGGCAAGAGGAATTTCTGGTAAAACAGCTAAGTATTTTCATTTGGGCTTTGCGAAAAATAGCTGGAATGAGTTAGAGGAGAGTTTTCCTGGTCAACAGAGTGCACTAACCGAGCTTGGAATGTTAGTCAAAAATGATAAGGGTAATATTTACTCTCGTTTTCGAAATCGCTTAATGTTCCCCATTTTTGATAGAAAAGGTCTGGTGATTGCATTTGGTGGTCGCACACTCAATAAAGAGGACAAACCTAAATATTTAAACTCTCCAGAAACACCGCTGTTTCATAAATCTCATGAGCTATATGCGCTTAATTTTTCAAAAAAAACTAAAAGTGATGCGCTTATTGTTGTTGAGGGATATATGGATGTGGTGGCTTTGTTTGAGCATGGTATTGATAATGCTTGTGCAACTTTAGGCACAAGCTTAACAACATCACATTTACAACGATTGATTGCAACACGCTCTAAACTATATTTTTGTTTTGATGGAGATGCTGCAGGTAGAGAGGCGGCTAAACGTAGCTTGCGGTTGAGTTTACCCTTGTTGCAAGAGGGATTAGATTTACGTTTTGTTTTTTTACCTGAAGGCGAAGATCCGGACTCTATTTGTCAACAACACGGATCGAGTTATTTCTTAAAGCTTTTAGAACACTCGACACCAATTCATCACTTTTTTATGAATTATCTTCGAGAAAATTTAGATTTATCGAACATGTCTGGGCGTAGTGCATTCATCGCAAAGGCCAAACCACTATTTGAAACGATTCCAGCATCTAGCTATCGCGATATGATGAAAGATGAGCTTGCGCGAATTGCGAGAATGGATATCGTTCAGCTAGAGCAGCACATCAGTGAACTAGATAGAGTGGACAATACGTCAAAATCTATTGATACAAAACCATCTATTATGCGCCAAGCTCTAGCAATATTAGTTCAAAATCCAGAATTATTTCATGCCATTCACCATCACTATGATTTTACACACTTAGCGCTACCTGGTAATGAGTTATTTAAAAAGCTACTCGAAATATTACCGATAAAAAGTAAAACATCTCAGATTTTAGAGTATTTTAGACCACAGCCAAAAGAAATGGCGGTGATTATGAAACTAGCCAATACACCTCTTTCTATTCCTAACGAAGGTCTACTCGAAGAGCTTGAGGGTGCTTTTTACTATTTGCAGCAGAGTAGTACCCAATCTCAAATCGAGTTGTTGCTAAAGAAGGCTTCTGATCAGACGATTTCTGATTCAGAGCGGATTTTGTTACAAAAGCTTATTCGTAAGCAAAAACAGCAAGAGCAGATGCCTTCATAGGCGTATGAAACACTATAATTTTGAGCTTTGCCAAATAGACTGCTTTTGGTATATAATTCACCAGTTTAGTCTAAGCATATTTGACAAGTGTCAACTATTTTTATGAGCGTATTTCTTGATAAAAAGCGCTGGGGCCAAGGGTCAGTAATAGTTGCAATCGTTGATGTGGCGTTTTTTCATTTTATAAAAGTCGTTGGAGTACTATGAATATCACCGATCAAGAACAGCAACGCTCGCAAATCACCGCGCTAATCAAAAAAGGTAAAGAGCAAACCTATCTATCTTATGCCGATATTAATGATGTATTAACCAATATTGTTGATGCAGATCATTTTGATGTCATTATTGGCATGCTCGAGAATATGAACATTAAAGTCTTTGAGCAGCCACCAAGTGAAGATGAACTGGCGTTACTTGGAGAAGATACAGAAGAAACACCTGATGATTTAGATGAAGCAGCTTCCGTGCTCGCTTCTGTGGACAAAGAGACGGGGCGAACAACGGATCCAGTTCGAATGTATATGCGTGAGATGGGAACGGTCGAGCTTCTTACGCGTGAAGGTGAGATTAAAATTGCTAAAAGAATTGAAGAAGGTATTCACCAAGTACTGACTTCTCTCGCCCGCTATCCGCAAACCATCAAGTTGATATTAGAGAAATATGACCATATCGAAGCTGAAGATATGCGTTTAGGTGAGCTAATCACAGGCTTTGCTGAAGATGAGGATGATGCTCCAGTGAGTGAAATTGGTAGTGTGTTATCTGATGATCAAAATATTGATGATGATATTGATGACGACGATGATGATGGAGACGAGGGAGATACCGGTCCAGATCCAGAAAGAGCAAGAGAGTGCTTTACCGAAATTCGTAAACATTATGATGCAGCACTTTCTCTTATAGAAAAGCATGGTCGTGAGCACAAGAAATCACAAGCAGCCATTGATGCAATGAGTGAAGCATTTCTAAAAATTAAGCTGGCGCCTAGGCAGGTTGATAAGCTAACTCGTTATGTAAGAAATATGCTTACTGAAATTCGTGCACATGAACGTGATGTCATGAAGATTTGTATTAATAAAGTGAAGATGAAAAGAAAGATTTTTATCAAGTCTTTTCCTGGTCATGAGACAGATCTTTCATGGACGGATAAACATGGAGAGCTTGGCGATTTTGCTATCGAGGTACAGCGTTTACAGCGAAAATTGAAAGCGCTTGAAGAGCAGTATAGTTTATCGATTGTTGAGATTAAGTCGGTTAATCGCAGTATGTCGATTGGTGAAGCGAAAGCGCGTCGTGCTAAAAAGGAAATGGTCGAAGCGAACTTACGCTTGGTTATTTCTATTGCGAAGAAATATACGAATCGTGGTCTACAATTTTTAGATTTGATTCAAGAAGGTAATATTGGCTTGATGAAAGCGGTGGATAAGTTTGAATACCGTCGTGGTTATAAATTCTCTACTTATGCAACTTGGTGGATTCGTCAGGCTATTACGCGCTCAATTGCTGATCAGGCAAGAACGATCCGTATCCCAGTTCATATGATAGAAACAATTAATAAGCTCAATCGTATTTCAAGACAAATTCTTCAGGAAACGGGGCGTGAAGCAACTCCAGAAGAACTATCGAAAAAAATGGATTTATCTGAGGATAAAATTCGTAAAGTTTTGAAGATTGCTAAAGAGCCAATTTCTATGGAAACACCAGTTGGTGATGATGAAGACTCGCATTTAGGTGACTTTATTGAAGATGTGAATATTGACTCGCCAATTGATAAAGCTATGTCTGAAGGATTAAAAGAAGCAACGCTTGAAATTCTGCATACCCTTTCACCAAGAGAGGCAAAGGTGTTGAGAATGCGCTTTGGTATTGACATGAATACGGATCATACCCTAGAAGAGGTTGGTAAGCAGTTTGATGTGACGCGTGAGCGTATTCGTCAAATTGAAGCAAAAGCTTTGCGTAAGCTAAGACATCCTTCGCGCTCAGAAAAATTACGTAGCTTTATTGACACCGAGGAAAAGTAAGCTTAAAGTTGCTGTCTATTTTGCCGCAGTGTTCTCTGCGGCATCTCGGGCCCATAGCTCAGTTGGTTAGAGCAGCGGACTCATAATCCGTTGGTCCTAGGTTCAAGTCCTAGTGGGCCCACCATATAACTCTTTAAAATCAACAAGTTAAAACTGACCCTTCTATTCCATAAAATCCTTGTGGGGATTTTGTGGGCCACAAAACAATTTATAAGCGCACAGCGCTCTTATTTTGCTTTGTTTCTATCTTTCGGTTATTAGGGTTGCGTAACAAAGTAAGTACTACCCCACTCTGTTTTTTCTCGCAAACCTTATTTGCAGCATCATATAAATTTTGCAACTCGGCTGATGAATAGTGCGTTGTTATTCTGCCAGAGCGATGCCCCAATAAATCCTGCCTGTCTTCAAAACTCACACTAACAGAGCGTAATCGCCTACCAAAAGTATGTTTTAAGTCATGGACTCTTACAAACTCTAATCCAGCTTTCTTGCGAGCCTCCTTCCATCCAGTATTATTTATACGAGTAACCGGCCGCCCTTTAAAGGTAAAAACATATTTTTCATGTACTCCTCGCTGACTATCTACAGCCGATTTTGCAACTTGATTACAAACAACAAGTCGTTCATCACCATTTTTAACAAGCTCAGGAGGAATGATAAATACCGTCAAATGTGACATTTCAGAGATTTTTATTTCCCAGTCCCATTGTAGTCGACACACTTCTCTTTCACGGCATCCAGTATTGACAGCAAATAATGCCATCTTTTCTAAATGAGAAGGTAACTCAGAAAAAAGTTTTTGTTGCTCCTCCCAACTTAACGGATAAGGCTTGCGTAAATCATGCTCTGGTAGTAATTTTATCTTTGGTGGGGTAGCCAACCAAGTCAGCCCATACTCATCGATCCACTCTGTTGAAGATAAGTTCGCTATTCGGCGTACAATTTTCAAACCATGATTAATGGTTCGTGTTTTTACGCCATCTTTGCGCCTACCATCAATAAAAGGTTGCAAAGTACCCATGTGAATCGCATCCAAAGGTAATTTACCTATATACTGAACAAGATTTCGCAAGCGACCTGCATCATCACTAATACTCCGTTTATGTTGATTCTCATCCAGATACTTAATAGCTGCCTCCATAAAAGTACGCTTGGGGCGAACACCAAATACACTTGCCTGCCTTATTTCTTCGATACGTTTTGCAAAGTATTTCTCTGCTTCTTCGAGGTTGCTCGTACCAGTGCTTTCTCGAATACGACATCCAAAGATCGCTTTATCGATATGCCAGTAGTTTCCCCTTTTAAAGAGACCTGGCGATTTTTTTCGTCCCATTGTTCCAAACTCCTCTGCTTGGCTACCGCAGGACGACCACTACAGCGTATATAATCGTCGACCCAAGCATCTAAATCAAGCCTATCGAAGGCTATTCCTTGTGTTCCCATAGGGACTTCTGTCACTTTGGGTCTTACTTCTTTGTTAAAACGGTGCCGATCCATGCCCAGATATGAGGGGGCATCTCTAAGACGAATGAGTCTAGGCAGAATTGATAAGTTACTCATTTTTCATCCTTGTAAAACTTGATTTAATTTTTGATCTCTATACTATCTTCAATCCATCTTTCAATTGTACTTTTTGACCATGCCAGCGTAGTTCCGTGTAGTTTGATAGGCTTAGGAAATTTACCATCGGTCCACCAACGTCGCAGCGTTAATCGATTTCTTCCAATCATTTTTTCAATATCGGTGATAAATAAAATTTCCTGCGGCAATTCCTTAGAATTTCTTTTTTGCATTGAGATTACTCCATTTGTTGAATTCATTTGAAAAAAATTTTTTTACTCCTAACTTAAATTAATCATGTTCCTGTCATTCTCCTAAAAATTTATTTAGCCAATCTAATTGGCTGTTATTCGAACACAAATCTCTTATTTACCAAATCACTTTTAAAAGGCATAATGTATAATACTTATAAAAACCATTTTTATAAGTGTATTTATATCGAGCTGTTAAGTTATCAAGATGTTAGTATCAAATGATGAAAATAAAGGAACTGTAAGAACCTCGTGGGATAATGTAAGAGGAAGATTTAGTAAAGTTGATCCTCACTTAACAAAATTGATTGATGATGTTTCTCCAGGTAAGAGTTTTCCAATTTATCTCTTATATTTTCCATACGGGATGCTAAAGGGCGATACATCGAACTCATTTTTACCTACGCAGGATGGTGGTTTTATAAGCATGTCATCCCCGGATGTAGATAAAAAGATTGTTACTGATCTTGGCTATGGTATGTTTTCATCACCACTAGGCGTAATACTTGAGAAACAACTTGAATACTACATTGAGTTTTCAGACCAAGTGATACCCTTTCAAGTAGATGGCCCAGGCACAATTTTCAACAAAGGCATTCTTCTAAAGAAACAAAAAGGTAGAATTTATACTCCAAATGGCATATTAAAAGCGACCGCCGGCTCAAGAACTGCCTTCATGCTTCCAAGTATTAATAGCCATATAGGAATCAACAGACTTAAAAGGAATATTGGAGCTGATATTTCTACACCAAGAAAATCATCAGATCATTTTTCTCTCTTTAAGGCTATTAGTGAATGTAGTGATACAAAATGGAAATTATGCTTGGCTTATTTCAGCAGCAAGTGGATAAATGCAATTACTAATGACTCAGCCTGGGAGCAAGTAAAAAACTATATTTTAGAAGGTAAAAGCACGAAAGATTCTTTTAATTCAAATAGTGTATTCTATGATATTTTCTATTCAAAAGTTCAAAAAGATAGGAATCTTAGAATATCCAGTCCATATTTAACGAACTCTGCTATTCATCTTATTAAGATCGCTCTTGGTGAACACCCCGGATATATTCCTGCTGTTAATAATGAACTCTTACCTATAGATGAAATTCAACCTTTGATCTCCGAATCTTTTCAGTTAAAGAAATTTCCGACTATAATGGTACCCCACTCGCTCTCATATGAGTTGGAAAAAGATCCTGTATATTATTCATTCCAAAATCCAACTACCCCCCATTTTTTGACAAAGAAAAATGAAAGAGTAACTGCCAATCAGGAAATTGAAATTATGGATGGTATTCTGTCTAGATTTATTGAGGAAATGAGCAAAGAAAGCTCTATGTTATCTGGAACAGTATTCTCTGAGCTTCATAATAATGTATCCTTTTCCTATTTCCATAATATTCCACCTAAAAATAGCAAACAGATTCAAAATACAAGACGCTTGTGTGAGATTGATCCAAGATTTGTGTTCTCGACAGAGAAGAAAAAAAACTACACTGACTTTTGTTTTGAGGGTCAATTTCTAAGGGGTTGTGTTCAAATAACACCTACAAATTTCTAGGATAAATCCTTTAATACTTTGCTACTTTTTTTTGCATAACCTAAAGGCGGGATATATGCTGTAGCTAATCGATTTATGCTCACGTTGGGCAAATCACATAGTTTTATTTTTTGAATTTCACAAGAAATTTGTGGATATTGTGCGGCCACATACAAGTAAACTTCATGATTCCAGTCATATTTTTTGAGTAATTTTTTAGTTATTAATGCGATAGACTTCAACCTCTTTGCTTCTAACTGCTCATTTTCTGTTGAAACAATGCTTGTGATACCAGAGACTCCTATTTGCCACAAAACTAAATTTGAATGAATAGAGAAATCATAGTCATGCGTTACAAAATTTGTTGCCTCAAATGCTTGAATACCAAACTCTCCAGGATCGACCTCCAGGTCACTGAATAAACAATCAAGACTCGATATACCCGGCAAAACATTCACTCTTAGTTTATTAGATTGTCTTGAGTCTGATCGAATGATTTTTACTACTGGCTCACATAGGACAAGTGGATGTCCATAGATCACAAAACATGTATTTCTATGCTGTAAAGAAATATCTATAACTTTTGAAGCTATTTTACGATATGACTCAGTGCGCTTTTCACTAGAAAAGTATATATCATCTAAAGAAATAGCTTTTTTTGAATTTTCAACTACCCAGTGCTTCATGGCTGTTTCATTTAAAAGATACAATACACAGTCTGCCTCATTAATTAATGCCTTGGCTTCAAGGGTTAAATGAGATAAAAATTTGATACCGGAGCCAACAATGTATAACTCGTTCATTTTACAATCTTAGAAAATCACTTATAAATCCGGGGCTCTTGTTTCACAGGCTAGCTTATCTCCATGAATTTCTTCATACCCTTGTTGAGATAGCATGTCCTTTATTTTAGATGAGGTACCTAAAGAATCCAATGAACTCATGTCTCTTTCATTTTTCAGAGATAACGGCTTTAATGCTAACGTCACCAAGTAGTTATATATATTCATATTCACTCTTCATTGTTTTTAGATCTTATTAGTTTATCATCACACATTTTGTTTTGTTTTTCATCTCTTTTAAGCTCGTTGAAAAAAGCAAGCAACCCAAACCAAACACGCCACAAAGTCCCCAAACAAAACTACTTCCATAGTTATCAGCTATTAATCCTGAAATTTCTGGACCAATTGTCCCACTCCCAAGAAAGAAAAAACGCCAAACACCTAAAGCAAGACCTTCTTCTCCTTTTTTAAAAGACTGCACACAGTAATGCTTCGATAGTGGAGCAAACAACATCTCCCCAAATGTTAAGAATACTAACGATATGGCTGTCAACCAAAATGAACTTGCAAAACCAAATATAAAGTAACTGCTTCCAGTAATAAGCCCGCCCGCTCCTAGACACCATGAAGAACTACCTTTTTTAATTTTATCAATTATTAATGGCTGGACGATAAAAACAAGCCATGGATTGATTGAAGCAACAGCAACTGAAATAAGACTGTTACCAAACCTGTTAATTAAGGTTGGGGTATAAATAACCTTAACCATTGAAAAAATCAAACCAAATAAAACAACCATAATCATTAAAACGGAAAAATTCCATTTTTCATTAGGAAGTATTAGCTTCATCTTGAGTAATTTCTTCTCATATATAGAATGAAAAATATTATTTTGTAGATATAAGAGAGAATATCCTCCTATTACAATTAGTCCGTATGATAAGAATTTAGAAAATAAAACTATTTGAATCGGAGTTAAATACATCAATATGTAAGACATGAATGAAAAACATAAATTAAACGATATTAATTCCAAACTAATTATTTTTAACTTTGTATGACTAGCATCACCAACAGATCGAATCAAACTTGAGCTATTGCTTGTCGCTGCTGTTGTACCCGCGGCCCCCATAAAAAGCATTGCCAAACATATTTTAAAAGTATCTGTCGAGGAACATAGAAAATATAAAGATATACCAAGAGCCACAAGACAAACACCAGAAATTTTGGTACTCCTAATACGTAAAGTTAAGAAAGCACCTAGCAATGCGCCAACTAAACTGCCCCAATAGAAAAAAGATATGTATTCGCCAATTTTACCGAAATGCATACGATCAACCTTGGTAAAATATGCTGAAATATTTAAACAAAATGCCGCCACTAATTGCTCAAAAATAACTACTGGGAGGACTTTTTTTGTTAAGCAGGGTATATCGAAATAAATATCGGAGATCCTTCTTTTTACTCTAACAACTACCCCATATTTACGAGATGTTTTTTCCATGAAAAACTGTTTTAAAGTTAAGAATTGAGTTCCAAGGATGATACCATGAAAACCAATTATGGCTAACAAATGAGCACAGAGAGATAATAATACCGTCCTAGGAATATTGCGAGTGAATCATGGCAACATAAAAAAGGACCTGTCACCTACAAACTTGATTTTGTTTTTTAGCGAGTTATAACGCTGCTACACAGCGCTGAAGTCGACCACTTAATGAAATTAACTGACTAGAATTTCATTCAAGTTCATTTAGTTACATAGCTAGAAATTCATTGACTGAATAAAATAAAAAAACATATTCTGAAAGAATAAAGTTCATAGTGAGTAATATGTGATATCAAATATAACCATTTGATATTGGTTTTTAACAGCGGTGAGCAAGAAGATGGATTTTGTAGTTTTAAATAACATAGAGCTATCTGCATTGAGGGACTTACCTTATATACAGCGAGTAGCCTATATATTTGGTGCTCGTCCGTATATGGATAAGCACTCCTCTCTTGTTGGCATTAAGCGCCGTATTAGCTATCAATCCCTATCAGAATCCTTATACGTTGAGCCTCACCCAGGCATTCAATCAGGCTCCCCTTCTAAAGCACAGCTTCGCCGTGCGTTAAAAGGTTTAGAGCGTGCTGGATTAATTACTATTCAATCGAGTGACAAGCAGCTTGTTTTAAAATGCTTATTGGCTGGTAAGTCGAGTTATGCTCAAAACAAAGCAGTCACAAAGGCGTCACAGCAAGAAGTCATAAACAAATCACAAGAAAACGCTGTAAATAAGGGTTTATCAAGCAGTTCGTTACAAAAAGCCGACACTAACAAAACACCAGAAGCCGTCATACCTCTAAGTAATAATAATTATTTATATTTATCTTTTGAAAAATTCTGGTCGATTTACCCTGTAAAAAAATCCAAGCAAAAAGCACTGGCTGAGTTTGAATTATTAAACCCGGATGAAAGTTTAATTACTCAAATCATGCAGTCACTCAAAACACAGATTGCTTTTTACAAACAACAAAAGTCACAAGGTCAATGGGTAGCCCCGTGGAAATATCCCGCAAACTGGCTAGCACAGCGTGCTTGGGAAGATGAAGTCACAGAAGAGATGCTAGAGGAGAAGCAGCATGCAAGCCGTCAAACAGATTTTAAACGAACTGCCGTTAAAGACCCGTTCTACGACGCTTGCAAAGAAGGAGACGACACCAAAGAGCAAACAAGTAACGTCGTCAAGTTCAGATTGCACAGCTCATCATAAAAAGCGCATTGATAATTTATTTTTAAAATTCTCTGCCTTTTACGGTTATGTTTGGCGCAATCATTTTAAAAATACTGATTTTTTGGCCTTTAGCAAAAATCAGTGGCTAGAGGGATTAAAACCTTACAGTGATGAGGTGTTGGTAAAGGCGATATTACACTGTCGAGACCATTTGGAGTATCCACCAACATTACCGCAATTGATTGGCCTATGCCGTAAAGAAATTAAGCGAAATGAGTGGTTTAAAGCAGAAGAAATTGATGTGGCTAAACCAGAGGTGCAAAAACACCACATGGGAAGTATCAAAAAAAAATTAGCGATTTCTGAATAAAAAAAGGAGATGAGATGTTGGTTTTAGATAGAAGAGAAGGGCAGCAGGTCGTCATAGATAACGGTCGGATATTTGTCAAAGTATTGGGTGTTGTTGGAACCAGTGTGCGCTTAGCGTTTTTGGCGGACAGGGATGTCGATATTGATAGGGAAGAGCTCTTTAATGAAAAGGTGATTCAAGCTCGATATAAAGCTTGAACTCTTGCTTAAGTTTTTCAGATTTACAAGGAATTCATGATGAAAATAAAACACTTTCTTATTCCACTAGCGGTAAGTTTACTGCTGCCATTGGATGCGCTTGCTAGCAGTGGCCATATCACCATTACCAGCATCTTAGATAAGCTAGTTGGGTTCTTACAAGGTGATGTGGCTAAAAGCATAGGTCTTATTGCAGTGGTTGGCTCGGGCTACCTTTGTATCTTTAAGCAACGTTTTCCCAAAGAGCAGTTTTTGTTAACGCTCATTGGTTTAGGCGTGGTCTTTGGTAGCTCATCAATTTATAGCGCGCTGGTAGGTTAGTTATGGAAGAAAACCTCATGATAAATCCACTCTATGGCGCGCTAACGAGACCGGCATTAACAGCCGGCGTCACGTTAGAAGTCTTTGGCATTAACTTAATCGTTGCGATGGCACTTTTAATCGCAACAGGTAACTTGCTTTACGGGCTTTGTTATTTCCCACTGCATTTAATCGGTTGGCAAATATGCCGTATCGACCCGCATTTTTTTAATGTGCTTAAAGCAAAATTTCTGCTTCCCAATCAACTAAATAAGTCTATCTGGGGTGTGAGGTGTTATGAACCCTTTTAATTCATTGGTGTTAACGAAAAAAGAAATGAGCTTATCTGATGTATTCCCGATAACCCATTTAAATAGCGAAACTATCTTTGAGTCAGCTGATGGTCATATTGGCTCTACTTTTAAAATCGAGGGTGTGCCTTATGCAACACAAGAAAATATCAAGCTCAATCAATTACACCTTGAACTTCATCAAGCGCTTTTAGGCTTGGATGAGAGTTTTATTACGCATGTTACTATTCATAGAAGAAAAGCTGACATGAGATTAACTAGTGAATTTAAATCGGCATTTGCAAGCCAAATCAATCAAGCCTACTTTAATGCCTTAAAAACTAAAAACAGCTACTGCAATGACATTTATTTCACGCTTATTTTAAAAAGCAGTCACAAGTCTTCAGGCCCAGTTGTATCGTTAAAAAGCTATTCGCACTCAAAAACAATGAGTGCTTACAGCGCAACAAGAGAAACACAAATAAATCGCTTAATACAAAAGCGTGACGAGCTGCTATCAAAGCTATCATCGTTCAACCCAGCGTTGCTTGGTGAAAATGATAAAGAAAAAGGTTATAGCGAGCTTTTATATTTTTTATCACTTTTTACTAATGCGGGATGTGGCATTAAGGTTAAAGGGGATAACGCGCTTTATCCTGAGGGAAAAATATCGCCATACCTTTGTCAAAAGCAAATTCTATTTGGCTCAAACATCCAGTTTCAGGGTGCAGGCAAGGATGATACACGCTTTGCAGCGATGCTTTCTATCAAGCAATACCCATCGCATAGCGCAAACATCATCTTTGACCCAATACAATCGATTGATAATGAGTTTATTGCAACACATAGCTTTGAGGTTGCGGCACGTTATGAATCACTTAAGGCGATTGATTTAAAGCGGGGTAAGTTACACTCAGCAAATGACTTAGCTGAAACCCAGATTAGCGATTTATCTCATCTTGAAGATGAAATCGCTAGTGATAAAACATTACTAGGCCATTACCAGCACTCTTTGATGTTGATAAATGATACGGAATCCAAGCTAGAGGAGGCAATCAATAAAGCCAGTAAAGCCTACGCGCTTTCTGGTATTACGGTCTTTAAAGAAAATTTAGGGTTAGAGGCGGCATTTTTCAGCCAAATACCAACCAATCAACTCTTTTTGGCTCGACGTGCATTGATAACAGCAAAGAACTTTGCAGACTTCTGTGCACTACATAATGAGCCGCAAGGATATCAAGATGAAAATCATCTAGGCAGTGCTGTAACGCTAGTTGATACCCCCTCAAAAAAAAACGTCTATTTAAATTTACATGCCAAAGGCTCAAAAGATAATCCCTCCAAAGGTCACACCTTAATCATTGGCGGCAATGGCGCTGGTAAAACGGTGCTCGCTAATTTTTTAGTGGCGCAACTAATGCGCTATCAAGGAAGGAGTTTTTATCTAGAGCGCGATGAGGCGTCACGTCCTTTTGTGTTAGCCAATGATGGGACTTACACGATAGTAAAGCCTTCTAATTCAGACAGGGTTCACTTTAACCCGTTTAAGCTGCCAGACAGCAAAGAAAATAGAAGTTTTATCAAGCAATGGTTTTGCTCGCTGCTTTTTAAATCAGATGAAGTGATTTTGGATGGCGAGCTATCTGAAGTGGTCAATGACTGTGTCGATTATGCTTTTGATGATTTAGAGGGCAAATATCGATGCTTAAGTGTTGTTGCCAAATGCTTGCCGCATGACTTCCCAAGACATAACGAGCTTAAACGCTGGTTAAAAGGAGAAGGTGCGCGTAAAGACGGCGAATATGCGTGGCTATTTGATAATGAAGAGGACTCGCTATCACTTAATAAAGCAATCAATGGCTTTGATGTGAGCTTTTTAATGGACTCGGTAACTCATCATATCTCAACGCCGGTTTATATGTATTTATTACATCGTATGCGTGAATCGCTAGATGGAAAGCTTACCTCAATTGTTATCGATGAGACTTGGCAGGTTTTAGGTTCTCCGTATTGGCAAAAGGTGTTATCGGAGTGGCTACCTACTATCCGAAAGAAAAATGCGCATGTGATTATGATGACACAGTCGCCACAAACGATAGTGGAGTCCAGTATTCATGCGCAAATCATGGATAACAAAGCGACCTTGATTTTATTCCCCAATCCCAGTGCCAAAGAAAATATTTACTGCGATGAATTAAAGCTAAATTCCGCTGAATACCAGGCAATTGCTAGCAATAACCCCTCATCACGCTTATTTCTCTATAAGCAAGAGCATGAGTCGATACTCTGTAAGCTAGATTTAAGTGCCCTGAAAGAAGAGCTCAGAGTGCTATCAGCAACTGAGAAGTCTAATCGATTGCTTGACGAACTCATTATTGAAAAAGGCTATAACCCAACCGATTGGCTGCCAGATTATATTGAAAGGAGTGGTGTATGCACGTAAATAATTATAAAAAAGCTGTAGTCGTCGGATTGATATTAACTTCCCTTTCGTCACATGCGGGTATTGTTGATGATTTATTAGGGCCCATAAAGCACATTGCCGATGGCATCATGCGTCAATACGGCATCTCACTTGATACCTTAAATGAGGCTAAATCACAACTAACCGCCACCAAAGACCAATTACAAGAATTATCGCGCCTTAAAGATTTTAATCAAGGCAATTACGGCTGGGGTAATCTTAAAAACACGCTAAATGATTTAAAAGATAGACAATGGTCTGCTGATAATTGGCAAGATACCATCAATAATATCTCTGGGGGCAACTCGTCTCGCTACCAGTCGCTACTTAAATCCTATCAAAAATCACATCCCTTATTAGATAGCAAGCTATTTAAAGGTCAAGAAAGTACGAACTATAAAAAATACAAAGACAATAAGCTCTTAGCACAAAACGCGGACTCACAAGCGACCGCAAGCTATAACCGTGTTAATCAGCACTTTGACAATATCCATAAATTAAGCAGTGAAATTGAAAAAGCAAGCAATAGCAAAAGCGCCATTGATTTAAATGCGAGACTCACCGCTGAAAATGCCAATGTGCAAACCGAAATCTTAAAGCAACTAAGCATCCTAAATAAACAGTCTGCAAGCGATAAAGAAAACAAGCTTTTTATCGAAGAGCAGATGGCATCGTTTAACCAATTACCCGATGAGTAAACAGTGGAGGTTTAAATGAAAGAGAAATTGAAATGGATAAGTACCTTAATGGTGGTGTTATCACTTGGGGCTTGTGCGCAAACGAATATCAATAGCCCATGCCCAAATTTTGGCAAGTATTGCCCGCAAACGCCGGTTAATGTTTGGGATTATAACAAGGCTTAAGCGCATGCAAGTACCCACATACGCCACCATTATTTTAAAGCTAACTGCGCAGATTAATTTAATCACCGATGCTTATACGGTAAATGGTTATAAAACCTTAGCAAATCTATTAGAGAAGCCATTAGGGTTGGCGTGTGTTTTATATATGGCATTGACTGGGCTGGCAATTACACGAGGCATCGTTAAAACACCGGTGCATGAATTTACCAAGGTCGCACTACGCATCACATTTGTCTATCTCTTTGCGATGAACTGGGGCATGTTTTCTGAATTTGTCGTCAATTTGACCTATAAGGCATCGAGTGAATTGGGTGCCGTCTTAATGCAAATCAATCCATTAGACATACCGATTTTTACAGGCACTGGGATTAATGGCGGATTACAGTCAGTGCTCATTGAAGTGATACGAGTCGGCACATGGACTTGGGCTAAAGGCTCGTTGATGAATCCAGGGCCATTGTTTACCTCTCTTGTTATTTATATCGCTGGTTGCTTAGTGGTAGGCCTTGCCTTTTTTGAAATCGTGGTAGCAAAGCTCATGATGACGGTTTGTTATTGTGTCGCACCATTATTTATCAGTTTTACTTTATTTGATAATACAAGAAGCTTTTTTGACAGATGGTTAGGCAATTTAGTTGGTTACTCGTTTGTTTTAATTTTTGTCTCTAGTGTCGTGGGCTTGGCACTAAGCTTGGTGCACTGGTCTATCGGTGGTCATTATCTGGCTAAAGCCGCGGGTATCAAGTTAGTGAGCTGGGTGCCGTTATCATTTTGCGCAGCCCTTTGTGTGATGGTGGTCTTAGAAGCATCACGTATCGCAAAATCCATTGGTGGCGCCTGCTCAACAGGACATGGCTCGGCCATGGTTGGTGCATTTGTTGGCAGCACTTTAGGTGTGGTCAGTCAATCAAAAGCCTTAATGCCATCAAAGCAACTTTTATCGGGCTCTGCAAGAGCCGCAAGCTCCTTAACACCATATGGCTCACAACAAGCCGTTTATCGTGGCATGGAGCGTGTCAAGCAACATTTTTCTTCCATCAAAAATCACTTGCAAGGAGGTTTTTAATGCAAGCGGACAGCACTAACAGGCAAAAAAAGAACATATTTAAATATGCGCGCTCTTGGGCGGATGAATGTCGTGCCAATCGTGAGGTAACGCTTTCTTGGTATCGACTAGGATTTGGTGCGTCTATAGGCTTTAATTGCTTATTGGTGATTACCGTATTGGTGCTCACAAATATTCGAACGTTAGTGCCGTTGGTTATTCACCATTATGATAATGGATTAACAACGGTTGAGCCTTTAAATGATGCGGAGCCTAAGACACCTGAGCAAGTCGAGTCTGATATTGTCCGTTATGTGATTAACCGTGAGAGTTTTAGTGCTAGCTCTTATCAATACCAATATCAGCTAACTAATTTATTATCGAGTGATTATGTGGCGGGGCAATACATCGACTTACATAATAAACGTAACCCTAATTCACCGATTAACACCTTAGGTGTTAAAGCAGACAGAAGTGTTCATGTCTATAGCGTTAACTTTCTAGAAAATCAATCGCTCAATAAAGACAAAGAGCAATCACATCACAATCTTGCTGAAGTAGTTTTTAAAATGACCGACACTGATAAATTCACTCATCAAATAAAAGAGCAAACAAGAACCGCGATGATTGCTTGGCGTTATACCGGTATGCCGAAATCGCCAAACGATAGGTGGCTCAATTGGTCGGGCTTTGAGGTGACTAGATATGACACGCAGCAACGCAACGTCTAGCGCTACTCTCTTGCCTTTATACGGCGTTGCAATGACTTGTCTAAAGCCAAGATAGCAGCCCTATATCGATAAAAGGCACAAGTTTAAAAAAGGAGTGATAATGAGAATAAAACAAATAGGTTTGGGGTTGCTTTCAGTTTTTATAGTGAATGCTTATGCCAAGCAAACGCCGCTATCATTTGCAACAGATAGTCGAATCAAACAAGTGGCTTTTCAAGAAAATAATGTTGTCGCTATTAAAGGTAGCCCCTTTACCACGACACAGCTTATTTTTTCTCAAGATGAAGTCATTCAAGACATTGAAGGAGGAGATAGTAGTAGCTGGATGATAAGTCATCAGGAAACCCTAGCTAATATGCTTTTTATCAAACCAACCAGTTTGGGATTAAAGGCAAATCTTACTATTGTCACTAATAAGCACACTTACTATTTTGATTTAAACTCCTCAAAGGAGCTAAGCAATGAAAACAAACAAACCTACGCAGTGAAATTTATCTATCCACTAGATGAGAAGAAAAAGCTGAATAGGAAGCTAAAGCTCGCACATGAGCGTAAGAGCTCTCTTGTGAGCGCCCCTCAAAACCCACGAAATTATAATTGGCAGTATAGCTTTTCAGGAAACAAACAAGTCATGCCCTTACATGTCTTTGATGATGGACGATTCACTTATTTTGAATTAAGGCCCAATCAATCAGTCCCTGCAGTATTCGCCATCTCAGATAAGTCTGGCTGCGAATCAGTGGTTAACTTACGAAGACAAGGTAATTACTTGGTCGCGCATTTTACAGCGCCACAATTTACCCTAAGAGAGGGTTCAAAGCGTGCGGCATCGGTATTTAATAAAAAAGCCATACATCAAACAAGGAGGTAACATGCCAAAACGTAGTCAGTTTGATGCCATGCGTGAAGTAGTATTTGCCACCCGTAAAATTAAAGTCGGCAGTCTTTTAGATAAAACCATTGAAAAAGGCGCATTTGCTATCGTTATTGGACTTTGTCTTTTTTTATTCTTGATGATGTTTTTCCCTCACCATAATCGAGAGGCAAAATCTACAGGTAGTTTTCATCGTGGGGTGCTTAGTGGTGATTTAAAGCAAAACCTCGAGGTGTTGGAATCTTTAAAAGAGGTTAAAGGTGATTCTAAAGTTAAAAGCAAACTGTCTGAAAATAATTTAAATCCTAAGCACAGTAAAGCATCCAACAAACCAGGGTATTCAGTTTTAACCAAAGAAGCGAAGTTGCGCATGAATGCACCCATGACGCTTTATACGTTTCAAGGTGAGCCTACAAAAAAAGCAACCACTCAAAAAACAAATCAACAGCAAGGATTATTTAGGGAAGGCGAGGATAACGCGTTTTTAAATCATGGGAGCAGTATTTTAAACGTGAGTGCATCCAAACTTCCCCATCCTGATTTTACAATTGTCGCAGGCGAGATGATAGCGGCAACCCTTGAAATAGCCATTAGCTCAGAATTGCCTGGTATGGTAAAAGCTATCCTTTCACGCGATGTTTATTCTTTAACCGGGAGCAAGCTGCTTATTCCAAAGGGGAGTGAGGCGATAGGCCAATTTAGTGCGCAAATTAAAGATGGCCAAAGTCGAGCATTAATCATTTGGCAACGTATTTTGTTACCTGATGGCACGATAGCCAATATCAATTCTCCTAGCACAGATAGCATGGGCCGCTCAGGCCTTGCTGCCAACAGCATCAATCATCATTTTTTAGCGCGCTTTAGTGCCAGCAGCTTGCTTTCAGTGCTAGGTGTTTATGGAGACGTTAACCATATGACAAACACCATGCAGCCATCTTATCCAAGCCTTTTAAAGCAAAGCTTTTACCAGCAGTCTAGCCAAGACCTATCACGACAAACTGAGCTAAAGCCAACACTTCTTATCCATCAAGGCGAGTCAATACACATATTTGTTGCTCAAGATATCGACTTTTACGGTGTATTGCATGATAGCGCCTGAAAAGAAGAAGTATAAGCCGGGTAGTGATGGGCTTTTAAGCATACTTGAACCTTGGCTTAATGATAACGAAGTCTCTGAGATTTTAATCAATAAGCCTGGTGAAGTTTGGGTGGAAAAAGCGGGCGTCATGACTCAATATTTCATTTCGGATATTACAGCGCTTTATCTGAAAAGACTGTTTACCTTTATCGCCAATGAGAATGGCAAGGTGATTAGTGAGGACAATCCTATTTTATCAGGCAATATTTATGACGATATGCGCGTCCAATTAGTCATGCCGCCCGCTGCAAAGGATTATACTTTATCAATCAGAAAACAAACCAAGCATAAACTGACACTATCAGATTTAAATCAGCAGGGTTTTTATAAAGAAGTAAAGTCGTGCTCTCTAATTGATGGTGATGTGATGAGCCAAACATCAGAAAAAGAGTTACTATCACTATATCAAAAAAAGCTATGGATGGCGTTTTTAGAAAAAGCGATATTTTTAAAGAAAAATATCATCATTAGTGGCGCGACCAGTAGTGGCAAGACATCACTGTTAAACGCCTGTCTTGCAAGCATTCCCAGTCAAGAGCGTATTATTACGCTTGAAGACACCTTTGAGTTATCTATTTCTCAACTGAATAAAGTCTCGCTTCTATCCCAAAATGATAAAGTCAATTACGCCATGCAAGATTTACTGCGCTGCATATTGCGTTTGCGACCTGATAGGATACTGATGGGTGAGATACGCGGCCCTGAAGTCTTGGATTTTATTGCAAGCTGCCAAACAGGCCACAGTGGCGCCATGGCAACTATTCATGCCAACAATCCTAAGGGAGTTATTACCCGTATGACCCAGCTTTATAAGCAAAATAACTTGCCCAGTATGACAGATAGTGAAATTAAAAAAGAAATCCTCGATGTCATTGATGTTATCGTGCAATTAGAGCGAGCGGGCAACAAGCGTTATATCAGTGCTATTTACTATAAATAGGCGGCTTAGTGGGGTTGCCTAGGCGCTTAATTGCTTTTTTTTGCGTTTCAGTACTTTTGCTTTTAATTGTCGATAGCTATTTTGTCTTTAGGCTGTTTTTCTATTTTAGTGATTATAAAAAAATAGCCTATCTCACGTGGCTCAATTGGTTGCCTGAGTTTTTTAAAGATAAAGAAAGTCTAACAACACTTTTAAAATCGCAGTTGATTGTGCTAGCAGCACCATTATCGTTATGGCTATACCAGCAGATAGGAAATAATTCTAGCAAAGCCTTAGGTAATGCACATTTTGCCAACCTTTTTGAAATCATTAAGGCAGGCTTTTTTAAAAAAGCGCCAGAAAGCTTAGTCGTTGGTAAAAAATATAGCCTGCCTTTGTATGTCAATGGCTTTGAGCATGTATTGTGCTTTGCGCCAACGGGTAGTGGTAAGACTCGCTCGATAGCCATACCAAATTTACTTCACTTTCCCTATTCTGTTGTATGTAATGATGTGAAATTGACGCTATACCAGCAAACGGCTAAATACCGCCAAAGATATTTTGGCCATAAAACTTATATTTGGGCGCCAGCACAAGATGAGACTCATTGCTTTAACCCGCTGTCACTCATATCAGATGATAAACATAAGCGTATTCGTGATATTCAGCGTTTAGCGCATATTTTTATTCCAGACAGTAAAGGCGACCCAATATGGACACAAGCAAGCCGCAAGCTTTTTAAAACGCTGGTGCTATTTCTTTTAGATACACCAGAAAGGCCAACAACGCTTGGTGAAATTAATCGTATGATTAAACAAGAAGGTTTTGATGCTTGGCTATTTAAACAATTAGAAGAAACCAATCATTTAGACAAGTCTTTTTATGAGAATGGCTTTTCCTATCATCAAAACCATGAAAAAACACGGGCATCCATTCTAGAAACGTTTTCGGGTTACTTTGAGTTATTCGATGACCCAATTGTTGATAAAGCGACCTCTAAAACAGATTTTGATATTACAAAGCTCAGAAAAGAAAAAATGACGATTTACATTGGCTTTAGTGATGATGATATGGAGCGCTTAGCACCAATTATCAATTGTTTTTGGCAACAGTTAATTTCTAGTATGATACAAAAGGTGCCTGACTTAGCAGTAGAGCCGTATCCATTATTATGCCTCATTGATGAGTTTGCATCGCTTGGACGCATTGAGCGTCTTAGACGCTCGTTAAAACTCCTTCGTGAATATCGCGTAAGATGCCTTTTGATGATGCAATATCTATCTCAAGCAAAAGAGCATTACAGTGAAAGTGAGGCTAAAGCATTTACTAACATTAAAACCATAATTGCTTTTGCGACCGATGATTATCAAGATGCAGAATTTATTTCTAAGCTTTTAGGGAATCGTACAGAGCGGATAGTTAATAACAGTTACTCTGTGCAACATCGAGGAAATAGTCGTACTAATAGCTCGCATCTTCATTCTGTCCCTTTGATGCGGCCAGAAAAAATTATGCAGATGGGTTTTAGAGAGGCTTTGGTCCTTAAAGCGGGTATAAATCCAGTTCGCGCAAAAAAGATACATAGTTTCTAGATTCTGATTTCCTCTCCCTGCCTATATTAATCTCTTTTTAAATATTTCATAATGTTACTTTACTCATTACTAGAGGTGCTTAGCATTGATACGGCTTACATGCTTATTTTTTACCCTCTTATGTTTTCATGTTAATGCGCTAACACTTAAACAAGCAGAGATTATTGCTTTACAGAATGCTCCCGAGCTTAGGAAGCTAACAGTTGTTCAAAGTGTTCACCAGTATTTAGCAATCGGCAAATCCCAATGGATGGACCCTATGCTTGAAATTGGCGCGATGAACTTGCCCACAGATACTTTTCGATTGAATCAAGAAAACATGACTCAGCTAAAAGCTAGTCTGAAGCAGGTGCTACCAAAAGGAAAAAGTTTAAAGTTTAAACATGATATTGAATCTATTAAAGCCCATGCAGCCTATTCGAAACACGCACTGAAGCAGTTAGATATTTTAAAGAATTTGCGTAATGCCTGGGTCGAACGATTTTATTGGCGTCAAGCTAGATGGATTTTACTAAAGCAACGTGCAACATTTAAACATTTGGCTGAGGTAACTCAATCACTTTATGAAAACAATAAAGCTCAGCAAAAAGATGTTTTAAACGCAAGAATGCAGCTGTCAAAAGTGCAAGAGCAGATAGTGAATGCTCAAAGGGCATATCAAGCAACAACGGCTAGCCTTGCTAGATGGTTGGGCCAATCAACAGCAAAGAAAACCCATCCTAAAAGTATGCCTTGGTTATATAAATTGCCATCATTAAAGCAACAACACCGAAACTTATACTCACACCCTCTTATAAAACGTGACATTGATATGACGCGACTGTATAAAGCTAAGTCAATGCTGATGAAAGAAGATTTTAAGCCTGGGCTATCTTTTAGTGCTGGCTACGGATATCGTCGGAGCATGCCAGATGGGCGGAAACGGGCTGATTTTGCCTCAATTGGGATTGGTCTTTCACTACCAGTTAATACTAAAAATAAGCAAAGTCAAAACTATCAAGCGGCGCTCTCTGAGCACTTGTCAGCCCAATACCAAAAAAAATCAGATCTAAATTTGTTAACGGAGCTTTTAAATGACTCCTATGTAGAGTGGTTATCTTTTCGCGATAAAGTCCATATCTACCGAACTCAAGTTTTGCCTAAAGCAAGAAGTTACGCGGAGGCTAGTCTGATTGCCTATCAAAATGCGAAACTTGATTTTCCAACGTTAGCAGATAGTTATCTTGAACTTTATCGGCTTGAGATAAAAAAAGAGCAGCTTCGTTTAATGCAGGCAAAGCAGAAAATAAACCTTCTCTATTTAAACGGGAGATAGTATGAGGGTAGTGATTAGAAACATTGCTGTTTTATTAGTTGGGATGCTCATTGGATTTTCTCTGGCAAAACATTTTATACCTTCGGCAAAAAAAACTGAGCGTAAAATTCTCTACTGGGTTGCTCCAATGGATCAAAATTACCGAAGGGATAAGCCTGGAAAGTCTCCAATGGGTATGGACTTAGTCCCTGTTTATGCCGATGTTAATAATCAAGATGGACATCAACATGGCATGATGATCAGCCCAACAGTCCAAAACAACATTTCAATCAAAACAGCAATGGTGGAGAGAAAAACTCTATCCCAAAAAATAGAGACAGTCGGCTATGTCACTGCTGATGAAAAGGCGATTGATAAGGTTAATAGCTATGTCGATGGTTGGATAAGAAACTTAAGAGTAAGCTCCAATGGAGAAGCTGTTAAAAAGGGTCAGTTACTCTTTGAAATTTATTCGCCCACCCTGATAAGCGCACAACAGGAATATTTGTTGGCAGTTAAAAACAATCCATCTCTAATCAAACCCAGTGAGAAAAAATTAAAAACACTGGGCATGTCTGATGTTCAAATTAACTTACTAAAAAAACAAATGAAAACGCACCGGACTTTAAAGGTATACGCTGAGGTTGATGGTATTGTTTCAAGTTTATCAATTAGAGATGGAGCTTATATTAAGCCTGCTCAAACATTACTAATGATAACGGATTTGTCTCATATTTGGATTGATGCTGAAGTTTATGATAAAGATGCCGCTATTGTGAAGCTGGGCCAGAAAAGCTTGGCAACATTTAACACCTACCCAAACAAGGAGTGGCTAGGTGAAGTGACATTTATTTATCCAGAGCTAAGCCCTCAAACTAGGACGTTAAAAGTTCGCCTAGAGTTTCCAAATCCTGATTTACTGTTAAAGCCTAACATGTTTGCGGATATAAGCATTTATGCGAACCCCCTAAGAAATATCCTAGCTATTCCTTCTAGCGCTGTTATTCAAAATAATCGTATTAATCATGTCATTGTGTCAGGAAAAAATAATTATTTTTATGCACAGGAAGTTATCACTGGCCATGCTATGGATAATTGGGTTCAAATTCAGCGAGGGCTAAAAGAAGGACAAAAAATTGTTGCTAGCGGACAGTTCTTGATTGATTCTGAATCAAACGTGCAACAGAGTTTAAGACGAATTAGTCACCATATGAAAAAAAGGGTAACAGTGCGTGAAATAATTGGAAGTGGAAAAATTTTAGCGATTGATGAGAAAAAACAAACGATAACTTTAGATCACGAACCGATACCACACATCAACATGCCATCGATGGTCATGAAGTTTCCTATTGATAAAAACGTTTCTTTTAAAAATTTTAATATTGGTGACAAAGTTACTTTCTTGTTAAAAGAAAACCAAAGAGGCTCTTATATTATTTATCATATAAGTGTTCAGAAAGAGGCGAAAAATGATTGAAAAGATAATTGAAACCTCTATCAATAATCGTGTTTTAGTTATTATTGTAAGCTTTTTTCTGTTTATAACGGGACTCATTATCCTTAAAAATACGCCAGTGGATGCGTTGCCTGATTTATCTGATGTTCAAGTGATCATCAAAACAAGCTATCCCGGTCAAGCGCCACAAGTAGTTGAAGATCAAGTAACCTACCCACTTGCTAGCAGTATGTTATCAGTTCCTGGGGCGACAAATGTTAGGGCATACTCTTTTTTTGGTGATTCGTATGTCTATGTGCTTTTTGCAGATGGCACTGATCCATACTGGGCACGTTCAAGAGTGCTTGAATATTTAAGTCAAGTATCAAGCAAATTGCCAGCTGAGGCTAAACCTGAGCTTGGTCCAGATGCGACGGGGGTCGGCTGGGTCTATGAGTATGCATTAATAGACAAGAGCCATAAATATGATTTGGCGGAGCTGACTAGCATACAGAACTGGTTTTTAAAATATGAGTTGCAAACGGTTCCAGGCGTTTCTGAAGTAGCTACGATTGGAGGAATGGTTAAGCAATATCAAATCGTATTATCACCAACAAAACTCAAAGCCTACCATCTGACTTTATCGAAGGTGAAGATGGCAATAGATAAAGCGAATAAAGAGGTCGGGGGCTCAGTTGTTGAGATGGCTGAAGCTGAATATATGGTACGTGCTAAAGGTTATCTTAAGAATAAAGCGGATTTTGAAAGTATTCCGCTCGGTGTAACGAGTAAAGGTACACCAATTTTGTTAAAAAATGTCGCAAATATTCGTCTTGGTCCTCAAATGCGAAGAGGGCTGGCTGAGCTAGACGGAAAAGGGGAGGCCGTAGGTGGTGTGGTTGTCATGCGACAAGGAGAAAATGCGCTTGATGTCATAAAAAAAGTAAAAGAAAAACTTAAAATTTTAGCTAAGTCTCTTCCCAAGGGTGTGGAAATAGTTCCAACATATGATCGCTCTTCACTTATTAAGCGCGCAATTATCAATTTAAAAGAAAAGCTCATTGAAGAAATTACCGTTGTCATACTTATTTGCTTTATCTTTTTATTTCACTTTCGCTCAGCGCTTATTATTGTTTTTTCCTTACTTTTAGGTGTTATTGGCGCCTTTATGATCATGTATGCAATGGGTGTTAATGCAAATATTATGTCTCTAGGCGGGATAGCAATTGCTATCGGTGCGATGGTTGATGCTGCCATAGTGATGATAGAAAATGCCCATAAGCATCTTGAAAAGAAAAATGTTGAAGGGAAAGAGCGCTGGCAAGTTATTCTAAAGGCTGCGTCAGAAGTTGGCCCTTCTCTGTTTTTTTCATTGCTTATTATCACATTGAGCTTTTTACCAGTATTCTCATTACAAGCTCAAGAAGGAAGATTGTTTTCTCCACTGGCTTTTACAAAAACATTTGCTATGGCTTGTAGTGCCTTTTTAGCCATTACTTTGGTACCTGTTTTAATGGGATACTTTATAAGAGGCAAGATTACTGAGGAAAAAAAGAACCCTTTAAATCGTGGCTTAATTGCGCTTTATCGACCATTAATAAAGTGGACATTGAGTCATCCGTGGCAAGTCGTTTTTGTGACAATTTTTCTGATAGTTATTAGTGCCTACCCTTTAAGCCAATTAGGCTCTGAATTTATGCCTAATTTAAACGAAGGTGACTTACTTTATATGCCTACCACGTTACCAGGAATTTCTATTGGTAAGGCTAGAGAGCTCTTGCAGCAAACAGATAAGCTTATTAAAACAGTACCAGAAGTTAAAAGCGTTTTTGGTAAAGTTGGACGAGCCTATACTGCGACGGATCCTGCACCATTAACAATGATAGAAACGGTTGTTCAATTAAAAGACAAGAAAAACTGGCGTGAAGGAATGACTATCGATAAGATAAAGTCAGAGCTTTCAGACAGGGTGCAAATTCCAGGGCTAACTAATGCTTGGGTGATGCCAATTAAAGCACGTATTGATATGTTAGCAACAGGTATTAAAACTCCTGTTGGAATTAAAATCTCTGGTCCGAGTCTTAAGACTATTCAAGCAATTGGGGAAGAAATAAAGCCGATACTTTCAAAGGTTGCTGGTACATCATCAGTCTACGTTGATAAGGTTGCTGGGGGCCGCTACGTTGATATCGATATTAATAGGAAAAAGGCCGCTCGTTATGGCCTTAATATAAAGGATATACAGCAGGTTATAAGTCTTGCTGTTGGTGGAATTAGCATCGGGGAAACTATTGAAGGGCGAGAGCGCTATCCGATTAATTTACGCTATCCGCAAAAGTGGCGCGATTCCGCTGCAAAATTAAGATCATTGCCTTTAGTCACACCTAAGGGGGCTAATATCCTATTATCTGATGTTGCTGACATTAGTGTTATCAATGGGCCGCCTGCGATAAAGAGTGAAAACGCACGCCTAAATGGTTGGGTGCTGGTTGATATAGATGGTGTTGATTTAGGTAGCTATGTTGCAAGTGCTCAAAAAATCATCCAGGAAAAGCTAAAACTACCTGAAGGGTATAGCTTAAGCTGGTCTGGCCAATATGAATATATGGAGCGAGCTAAAGCACGCTTAATGTACGTACTTCCTTTAACTATCAGCATTATTATTTTAATGCTGTATTTGAACTTTAAAAGAATTTTTGAGGTGGCAGTTATATTGCTGACCCTTCCTCTGTCATTAGTGGGGAGTATCTGGTTTATGTATGCTCTTAACTATAACCTGTCGATTGCGGTTGCTGTTGGTATGATAGCTCTTACTGGAGTGGCTGTGGAGATTGGCGTTGTGATGCTGGTTTATCTAAATCAGGCGCTTGATGCTGAGAAGGAAAAAGGCGCCCTCTCAAAAGAAAGTGTCACTGAAGCCGTTATTAATGGTGCGCTTTTGAGAGTGAGACCAATTGTTATGACGGTTGGTGCAACAATTGTTGGCTTGATACCTATTATGCTAGGTAGCGGAACTGGTTCAATAGTCATGAAGCGCATAGCTGCGCCAATGGTGGGGGGGATGATTAGCGCGATGGTTCTAGCATTAATGCTGATCCCCGCTACTTTTTATTTAAGATACCGAAATGCACGTGATTAAGGATAAAGTGTTTCGTTAAACGAGCGAAGCTTAATCAAACGGGACGGTTAAACTAATTGTGATATTTGGAGTATGCATTGCTAAATAACGTCGTTGTTGTCGTCGTTAGTATTATTACACTTTCAGCTCTTTTCAAAAAAAGTGTCCGTCAATCAATTATATGGCGAGCGACAGTAACACCTCTTGCATCGATTATTGGTAGTGGTTTTTTGGTTTCGGCTCCGGTGCTTATCTTAAGTACAGGCATATATGCCCCAATTGCTATGGGAGCTATTGTGATCACTGCTTATGCTCTTGGTAGCAGCTTAAGATTTAATATTTTAAATGCTGAACGAGCAATCGACAGAGCTGAGTTGCTAGGCGTTTACCGGCTAGAAGTTATTTCTGGAGCTATTTTAGGTGTCGCCTATTTAATTTCAATAACCTTTTACTTAAAGTTATTATCAACCTTTTTACTTACAGGGATACAATTTTCAACAAATTTTACAGACAAACTATTAACAACAGTAATTCTTTTGTTTATTGGAGTTATTGGTAAAACTAGAGGGCTTCATTCTTTGGAGTCGTTAGAGCTTTATTCAGTCAATATTAAAATTTCTATTATTATTGCCCTTATAGTTAGTCATTTGGTTTTTAACTTTGCGCAAATAGCTAATGGAGAATGGGTTTTAAAAGTTTATCCTCACGAACCTTTTGTTTCATCTCTTAGGAAGTTGCTTGGTGTGCTAATAATTATACAAGGTTTTGAAACATCTCGTTATTTAAAAGGGACTTACAATGCCAGCATACGAGTCAGAACGATGAAATATGCTCAGCTTCTATCAGGAGCAATTTATGTCGTTTTTATTCTATCTACACTTACTGCATTTAATAGCATTCACTCTTTAAGTGAGACAACAACGATTGAGGTCTGTCGTATGATTGCTCCTATACTGCCTTTTTTGTTAATAATCGCGGCTGTTATGAGTCAATTTAGTGCAGCAATTGCAGATACTATAGGCAGTGGAGGATTAATCGTTGAGTCTTTATCTAACAAGATATCGTTGGAAAATAGTTATCTTATTATCATATTTGTTGGCATGGTACTTACTTGGACTACTAACATCTATTCAATTATTACTTTAGCCTCGAGAGCTTTCGCAATTTATTATGGCCTGCAAATGTGTATAACCTTGCTTATTTTAAATGCTAAACCACGAGACAAACACAACTATCTTAAAATAGCTCTTTATAGTCTATTACTTATTCTAATGCTTAGTGTTGTTGTTTTTGGGTTACCGGTTAAACATAGTGGCGAAGCCATATGATTGTTTTTCATAGTGCCATGTATCCTCATATCTAAGCTATTTCTTTGCATTTTGTTGCTTGATAAACTCTTAGCCAGCTGCAGTTTACTAGAGCATTGCTCAGTATTAGCATAAATAGCTAACTTCTCCTTATGTCTGGTCATGGCGACATAGCTTAGATGTTTATCCCAGTAAGGGCTATCGATAACGAGATGAGCATTTTCGATGCTCATGCCTTGAGATTTATGAACGGTCAGAGCGTAGGCGTAATCAAAGTGTTGGTACTGGCCATTTTTAAACTGTATTGTTTTGCCACTATCTAATTGTGCTTTGATATGGTTTTTCCTGATATCCGTAATGGTTGCTAAATCACCGTTATCGACACCCAGTGTTTTATCTTTTTTCTTAAATAAGATGCGCTCACCGTTAGCTAGAAGGATTTTATTGTGTTGTTGAGATTTTTTATACTCAAGCTTTAGCTTATTTGTAAGTTTTGCCCCTTTTTTATCGAAGATAGCATCGTCAGAACGAATAACTGGGTAGATATACTCGTCATCCCCAAGCTTTTTATGCGATTTTATTTTATTTCTTGCAGCAAGATTAAGTTTAAGCACGGATTTTCTAGTGAACGATAGTAGAATGCTGTCTTTGATATCTTGAGACTTGATATCGCTAGACCAGTTATCAATGGTCTTTTGTATCACCTGCGCCTCCCCTTGCTCAAAATTTAGAGCACCTTTTGAATCATAGTGATTTAGTGCTGCTTGAATATTGCCTTTTGATAGGTTGATAGAGGCTTCTCTATCTTTTGCGTGCTTTTGGCGCTTTATATCTTCCATAGAAAAATAGCCAATGCGATCTGAAATACCACGAAAGATATCGCCCTTACCAATCGGCTTTAATTGTTGACTATCACCAACCAAAATAAGCTTGGCTCTAGCTTGAGTGACATACTTGATGAGCGTATGAAACGATTCAAAGTCCACCATGCCGGCTTCATCAATAATGATGATGTGATTTTTATCAAGCTTAATGCAGCCTTTATTTAAGCGATAATTTAGAGAGCTAATGGTGGAAGAGGGAATATCTGAGCCTGCCTCTAGACCTTTTGCTGCACGTGAAGCAAGTGCTGCCCCTAATATTTTGTACCCATATTTTTGATACTGCTGGTTGAGTGCTTTTAATAGATAGGTTTTACCTGTACCGGGCTTACCACTTAAAACAGCAATATCGGATGACTCTAGAAGATAGTTAAGCGCAAGTGATTGCTCTTGAGATAAGTTAAACTGCTTTGAGATTCTCTTGGCGCCAATGGTTGCTTGATGTTGCTTTTGTTTAGAAAGCTTATCAACACGCTTGAACAATTTTTTTTCTTTTTTGTGGTGATAGGTAGTGGTGTATTGAGAAATGCCATTATCATCAACAAGTTTTATTACTTTTCTGTGTGCTAAAACTTTATGGGTGGCTTGATTAATAGCCTCCACATCTAGATTAATGATTTTTGAAAGTAATTTTTTGATGTCTTTTTCTGTAAAGACACTGACTTTAAATGAAAGTAGCTTGATGAAGTTTTTTATATCACGCCTTGATAGTTCACGGGTGATATTTTTTATTAGCCTATTTTCTTCTTTTAGATAATTAGCACCTTTAATTTTTGAATAATGTCTAAATGGTATGATATTGTTGATATCAACGGTGATGCTTAACCCTTTTTTATGGAAAAACTGTTGTTGAAAATCATGCCATAGCTCTCCCCAGTAGTCTTTTTCAACAACAAAGCCTGATTTAATGGTCGGGTCTAAATCACGAGCTTTTAGTTTTGAGAAGCTATCTCTTTCTAATCGCCTTAACGGTATTAATATATGGGCATGGGGATTACCCGTTGCCTTATCATGAATGGCAATATCACAAGGTAGCCCTTCTTTGACAAAATAGCGATGAGAGAACATTTTAGCCAGCTTAATTTGTTGTTCGAGAGTAAGCTCACGTGGGAGTGCTAGAGTCAATTCTTTGCAAAGTTGTGAGTCTTTTCTTTTTTCAGAAGCCTCTAGCGTGTTCCAAAGATGTTCTTGCTCTTCAAAGTTATTATTAGTGTTGTTAGGTAATAAAATTTCATGAAATTTAACATCAGTGCGCTTGGTATAGTCGTAGGTAATACCGGTGCGTTTATCATAAAGTTTACTGCCACTTCGATAAGCGCTAGCAGCTACTGCTGAATGACCTTTTCTTCTCGAGTAGATTGAGGCGCGAGCAAATGCGATAGCCAATGATTTGTTCTCATGTGTGGTCTCCTACAGTCCGACATGTAACGCATCCTATATCCTCCTGAGCTTATAAAAAATGACAAGTTCGAGGCTTGAAAAATATTTAATGAGGGAGCATAGGCTGTCTATGTGACCGAATTAAATATTTTTTATAACAAAGAAATTGGCTTTTTTATAAGCTCAGGATAGCAACATTGCTTGCCAATGTATATTGCGCTCTTCGCTTTACTCAGAGATAAGTGGAACAGATCTTTTTAAGTAATTTCTCTTGAAATACAAGATCATTATGATACGTTGTGAAGTGCACTTTTGCAGATAACAATGGAGTATCGCGATGTCAGTATATTTGTCGCAAAAAGAGGAAGTGTTATTAGCGAGGATTGCAAAAGCCAAACAGCAACTCGAGCAGTTGCAAAGAAAGAAAAAACTAGAGCTAGGTGAGCTAGCTTTTCAATACGGTCTTCATCAGCTCAATACTGAGTACCTTTCAAGCGAGTTTCAAAAAATTTCTCAAGCACTTGGAGGTGGTAATGTCTGATGAAATCACCAAACAAAAACAACTCATAGCCCGCCTTGAAAAAAATGAGGCGTTAATCAAGCTCAAAAAACGCCGTTTAGATACTAGACGTAAAATAGAATATGGCGGTTTAGTCATTAAATCTGGCATGCATGCTTATACTAAAGATATTATCTTAGGCGCTTTAGTCTATGTTGAACAGTTGATTGCAAATGACTTTGATTATGTCGCCTTATTTGAAGGTGAAGGGAAGAAGCAGTTTTTAAACAGTAATTAATTGCTGAACATGTTAGCCTATTGTTCATAGGCTAACATTATTCTTATATGACTTTTCTACAAATTCATTAATAGCTTTAATTAAATCACTAATGTTTTCAGGAAGCATCAAAGAGTCTTTAGCAGGTTTGCCAACTTTACGCAAATGGGAAGACCATAATAATTGTAGCTGCTTGTACTCATCATTTGTAAAACAAACTGGTAGTTGAACTTGAGTATTGCGCGTACTAAAAGTCTTTTTAATTGAGGATGAAAGTTTTTCTTCATTAGACGTTGTTGATGATTGAGATAGCAAAAAAAGATCATGAAAGTCCTTCATTCTGCTATTTGCAGCTCCCCTAGAAACAACAGTTTCTAATTTTTCAGCAAAAATAGTTTCTACTGGATATACTTGTAATGAAATGCTATCAGAAAATATTGATTGAGCTTTATAGCAAAAACTTGGCCAAGATATCTCTGTTGGTTCAACAAAATCACCAACGCCAATATCAATTTGTATATTGTCTTTCATTTTATCACATCGTACGTGTGCTATAGCTCTAAATCCAGGGTAGTTCATATGCTGATGATCAAGATTTTCAATGCTTACTATGGAAAAAGTTAACCCATCATTAATGTTAATATTACATATATCATTTAGCACATTTTTAATATTGGGCATTTCAGCTTCTAGTTTTTTTGCTAATAGATCAATATCTATTGTTTCTCTTCCAATATTTATGTAATAGGAGAGCAATAGCCCACCTTTGAATATAAGTTTGTCATTGTAGTTTGATCTTGAAAGTCTTGCTAGGAATCTCTCCAGAAGCAATAGTTTCCATACCTCATTAAAAGTTTTATCTTGTTCTTTTGCTATATGTTTTAATCTTGCTTTAAGGGCCTGCTCATTCATGTCGTAACCGCCAGAATATAAGGGGTGAGGTTCAGATGAAACTGTTTTGCATATTTTTGAAATTTTACCATGTCAAATGAAAAACCTTTTTTTGGTTTTATCGCCTCTTTGAGCGCTTTAATTGCGATTTCTTTGCTGAGATATCGAAATGCATCGATTATGGTTCGCTCTTGGTTAAAAATGAAAATTTTTTCCTCTCCAAGTTTATAACTTATTTTTCCAGTTTCTATATCACGTGTTCTTATAAAGCGAGTATGCTGTCTTATTGGAGCTGTTGTGGCATGAGGAATGGCTATCCAATGTACTCTAGGTATTTCGTCAGTGAGATTATAAATAGACAGTGCTGAAATTAGACATACAACACCACTGGGAACACTGTTAGCAACAAGGATCAGCTCTTCCCACTGAAAGTCTGCTTTAATGCTAGAGTCAACACCACGATAAACACCTCGTGCAATACGCTCGATTCGATTAGTTTTTACATAATAACTAAGCCTGCTAGGATGAATACCCATTTCTCGCGCTTCACTTGCGAGAAATACTGATTTTTTAAGTAGCTTGCTTAGTGCTTTTTGATTATTAAGTTCCATGTATAATATTTTAACAATAAAACCCGCATATGTCAATTGGGTTTTATTGTTAAAATGCGTAGAAATACTCTCTAAAAAAGAGCACCTAGTATACTTCGGGAGATCGTCGTATTTGAGTACGACATTGTTATACATTGTACGCCAAAAGCAGTCAAAACCCGCGGCCATATTTATAATAAAATCAATATATTAAGTCAAGATTCGGGGGCTCATAATCCGTTGGTCCAAGGTTCAAGTCCTTGTGGGCCCACCATTTAACCCTTAAAATCAATAGGTTATATATGAAGTTTTAATGGCTTATATTCTCCCAAGTAACGCTTCGGGACTCTTTCGGGACAATGAGTCTCACAAAACCACCTTATTCAACGACCACCATCCTGTATTTTATAGCCAAGATAATTAAAACCAACGGACTATTGGGTTCAATCGTTTACGATATCTTATTTAGGTTGCTAGGCTTATTGTGCTTTTAGCCAGAAGTAAATTGCTAAAACAGTTTTTGATCCAGTTTCTTCTTATAACTAGTGAGTCTTAATTAGGTTTAGTCATCTTATATGTAAGTGTATGATAGGTTCTTGAACTAAAATCGGATACATGGACGAAGTAGCTGCTTATGACAATAACTAAGCGAATATCAACACTATTAATTTTGTTAACGCCACTTATTAATTTTCCGCATACTAGCAAACTGACTTTTCACAAAGCTATGCAAGTAGCTTATCAGCATAACCCTCTTATAAATTCACAACGTGCTTTAATTGAACGAGCTCAAGGTGTTACTTATTATAAATACATACGAGTTGAAAAAGCTAAATTTGGATCAGTCAAATTAGGAAGGTCGCTGAGGCATATATTAATGTCCTATATGGCCAACGCTCGATTCGGGTGGGCAAAAAGTTGGTTGCTTTAAATAAGAGGATTAAACAGCAAGAAACAAACAAATACCTGGGAATAATGATGAGTAATTATCAACAGACACTCAAAGGATTACGGGCTTACAAACAAATTGAACTCAATAACGAGAAAAACCTTACGTTTTTCCTTGATAAACACAGCACCAAAGAAGGTACTTGGGGACACTTAACTGTGCATGAAGGTACAATTGAATTTGTTTTTCTAGATGGAGAAGGAAATGAACTCTCACATCATACCTTAAACTCAAAGTCCCCTTTACAGATAATACCTCCTGCGTCATGGCATAAAATTGCCTCAACAAGTACCGATTTCAAAGCAACCTTGCAGTTTTATTGTCAATCATATCGCTATTTTGAGAAAAAATACCACCTGGGGGCTATACATCAGGATTTATGGACCATTTATCAAACCAATCTGCAAGACAGAGAGAAAATGTCGATATTAGATGTTGGCTGTGGTTCAGGTCGAAATCCATTATATTTTGCCTTATCTGGGCACGAGGTTATCGGAGTGGATAAGAACGAGGATGCTATCGAAAATATTCGCCATATCGCAGGACAAGAACAATTATCGAATATTGAGGCAATTGTTCATGATTTGAACCAACCTCTTATAATCAAAGATAAATCGTTTGATTTCATTTACTCTACCGTGGCCATTCAATTTTTAAACCGCTCAAGTATTGAGCCGTTGCTGACAAAGATGCAATCGCTTATCACTACAGGAGGAATGCACTTTCTAGTTTTCCCCATCAAAGCAGAACCCTATAACCATCCTGAAAGTTTTACTTATCTAGCAGAATCAAATGAGTTATATCATTTCTATCAGGATAGTGGTTGGTCAATTCTGGAGTATAAGGAGAAGCCTGGCCAATTACATAAACTGGATGAAACTGGCAAACCTAAACAAGGGATTTTTGGACAGTTGCTGGCTCAGAAACATATATAAAACATTAATGGATTGTATATGAAGACAAATAAAATGATCATTGAAACTTGTAGAGTCTATGAGCCACCTGCAACAAGAGATGGGCTATGGTTTTTAGTGGATCGTTTATGACCGCGGGGTTTAAAGAAAGATAAACTTCCATTCGATGCATGGTTAAAGGAAATTGCGCCGAGCTCGGACCTTAGAAAATGGTTTAATCATGATCCTGCGCGTTGGCAGGATTTTGCCAGTCGATATATCGATGAGCTTAGCCATAACCCTAAATTAATTGAAGAGGTAATAAGAAAAGTAAATCAAATTAAAATCATATTATTTTATGCTGCAAAAGATAAACAATATAATCATGCTAAGATTATTAAGGCGTTTATTGAATCCTGGCCAAAAACACCAGAAATAAATCAGTTCTCTAAGCATTCTCGCTAATAGAGAGTAATTCTTTCAAATCCATAGGATTATGGAGAATATCTGCAAGCGTGTATTCCTTTAAAACCGCTATAAAGCTTTCTTTGGCATCAAATAAAATTCGTTTTAACTTGCAGGCAGGTGCAATACAACAATTTGCTTTCTCTTTATTAAAACAGGGCACCAAATCAAAGTTAGGCTCAAGCTTAATAACCAGTTCACCTAAGTTAATATCTGAAGGGTTTTGAGCCATTGTAATCCCCCCGTTTTTGCCTCGAGTGGTTTTAATAACACCCATCTTAGATAAATTGTGAATAATTTTTAGCAAATGATTCGATGAAATTGCATAGGCATTGGTAATATCATTAATGGTGCATAGCTCTTTTTTGAGAGCAATATATATCAATGCTCTCAATGAATAATCAGTAAACTGGGTTAACTGCATACCTTTTCTCTCTAAAACATATCTTGACGAACATTATTTCTTTTTATAAGATGCATTTCAAATACATCTTTAAGGGGTACAACTTGTCTGAATCATTATTTGAGCGCCTGGGTGGTCAAAACGCTGTCAATACTGCTGTTGATATCTTTTACCGCAAAATGTTAACTGATGATAAAGTCAGTCATTTTTTTGATGATGTCGATATGGAACAGCAAATTCAAAAGCAAAAAGGCTTTTTAACCATGGTTTTCGGTGGGCCCAATAACTATAAAGGCAAAGACATGCGTGAAGGCCATCGCCATTTAATCAAACGTGGTTTGAATGATACCCATGTGGATATTGTAATTGAACACCTGGGCGCAACTTTGCAAGAACTAGGTGCGAATGAAAAAGATATTGAGGAAGTAGCAGCTATCGCCAATAGCGTTCGAGATGATGTATTAGACAGGCAATACGATGACTGAGCTTCATTACAATGAGCAAGTCCTCCTTTCGATGGAGGACGAATCTGTGCTGGATTGCCTTTTGCGCAATAAAATTGATTATCCAAATGCCTGCCGTTCGGGTGTTTGTCAAGCTTGTTTAATAAAAACAACGGACAGACCAATTGAATCAAAATGGCAGGAAGGCTTACCTGAGACATTAAAATCTCAAGGGTATTTTCTAGCTTGCCAGGCAAAACCAACATCACCCCTCGCTCTAAAAGCCCCAGATGCTGCAGAGTGTCAACAACAAGCAATGATTACAGAGCTATCTCACCTCAACCACAATGTCATTAGAATAAAACTGTTAGCAGAAAACTTGAAAAACTGGATTCCAGGGCAATACCTGAATTTAGTGAATCCAGAGGGTATATCTCGAAGCTATTCCATTGCCAACATGCCAGCTAAAGAAGGGTATATTGAACTGCACATCAAGCTTAAAGAGGATGGAGCGATGAGCCAGTGGCTTCAAAAAACCGCCGTGGTTGATATGATGGTTCAGATAAGAGGACCATTTGGGAAATGTTATTATATCAATCCTGACCATTCATCATTTGATATGCTTCTCGTTGGAACCGGTACCGGACTAGCGCCTTTATTGGCCATAGCCAAAACAGCTTTAAGCGAACAACATCAAGGAAAAATCACACTTATTCATGGAGGCTGTCAGGACAATGACATCTATTTCGACGAGGAATTGCAAACGCTGGCACCCTTTTCTGATAACTTTGAATACATCCCCTGTGTTTTAAAATCGAATGGCTTATTTCCAGAAGCCAATATTTTAGATGAAACATTACGCTACCTTACTGATAAGATAAAAAATATACAGATATATGTATGCGGCCCAAAAGAAACAACAAATAAAATAAAAACTAAAGTATTTCTTTCAGGTGTCCCTTCCACAAAAATATTTAGCGATGCTTTTCTCTGACGATTTGTTTTGAGTATTCAAAGTTGTCAAAAATATCAATATTGGCGGCATTGTTTCATCAACCATTTTAACCTTATTAGTTTTGCCAGGTGTTTATGCTTTGATTTATGGGGTTAACCCCTAAGTAATGCACCTTCATCAAGGTAAGAATGAACAGGAAGGACGCTGCATATTTGTACAATTATCCTTCGGGAGATCGTCGTATTTGGGTACGACATTGTTATACATCGTACGCCATTTCTAGTAAAAACCCGCGGCTAAATTAATAATAAAATCAATAAGTTAAATTTAACTTCGGGGGCTCATAATCCGTTGGTCCAAGGTTCAAGTCCTTGTGGGCCCACCAATAAAATCAATAAGTTACGATAAACTCAAAAAGTCATAAAATTTTCATGTAGACACCATGTAGACAAAACAGGGTGGCTATTCAATTGAGTTATGTGGCTTATAAAAGAGCGCGCAAAAAAAACAGCTTGCTTGAGTATTTTGCTTTATGTATTATTATTGCTAGGTTATGATTTTTAACGGAGCCCTTTTATGCCTCAATTTCGTATTTTTGGACAAGACACTCCTCCTCCAGTTAACCTTTTTAGTCGACTAATTGACTATATCTTTGCAATTAGGGCGAAAGTAAATATTGATAATGGTGATTTAATTACTGGAGTGCCTGGTGATGCAACTTTTGACGTCTTTAACGAAGCATCTAAGTCTAGTGTGATACTCGAGCGTGGCTCGGCTTTTTTATTAACAAAAAAAGGGCAGCCTATTGCTTGTGCAACTTCAGAAGATAAAGGCTTGAGTAAAATGCAAGCTCAAGCAATGAGACTGCCCATCGTTTGGTCAAATAACCACACTGGCTGCGCCTTACGCATAACCCGCTATCAAGCTCATGAGCTACCTTACAGCGCCTATCAAGTACAGCACTTATCCTATGTTCAGCTTGAACAGGCTATAAGCCGTCAGCAAGCATTAGGAGTGGACTTACTTCCACAGTTTACAAAAACTGATGACAAAGAAGTGCAAGAAGTACTTGATAAAGTATTAAGTGGAAATGTCACGGTAGTTTCACAGCCGATGGGACTGGATACTTATATCGATGAGCAACATGACAATGTTACAAAAATGGAAATCACCTACCCTTCAAATTGTAAAATCACACCAATGTCTTTCAGTGAAGGCGAACATTTTGGGCTTGATTTTATTTATTATCCTATCATGAAAGATACCTTTGAAAACACATTGCCAGATACTTTACTCTGTAGCGGTTATAACAATAGAGGCAAGGTCAGTCTGTGGATAATGTCAGATGTTTTATCGCCAGATAGCCCTAAAGAATGGCAAGAAGTAGACATAAAAACATTACTCAAAAACTTACTTTGTAATGTTCAGGTTGCAGAAGGTCAAATAACGCCAATGTATAATACAATAGCGCATGCTGCGCTTGCTACGGTATGTGCTGACTATAAACCGTGCTCTGAGTCATCTCCCAGATTAGATGGAGCCAAATTAGAAATGCTGCTTGGGTTATTTGAAAAGTTTTTGAGTAAACGCTTGAAGGATGATAGTGATAATTTATCGGTGTGTATAACTATCTTACTCAGCTGTCTTAAGGAAGATTTGGAGTTCGATCAGTGTGGTTATATTTCTTCAGGTGTCATAAAATTAGAAGAATTACCGCACCCCGAGTACCCAGCTAGACTCACTATGGATTCAGAAGAGGCACGAGCCTATAAGATGTAACTAATTTCTTTTATGCTGGAAAATAAGCTTACTAGTAAAGTTGGTCGTTTTTTTATGAGTGAAAGCAGTACGGGGCACTGGGACAAGGGCCATTGTTTGCATCACGTGTCTTTGCTGTTATTTTAAGAGGGGAGCAAAGCCAGTATGGTGGTAGTTTATTGCCATTTTTATTCCTACCGATAAAAACAACTCCCTTTTGGGTTAATTGAAAATAGCCGCCACCGTAATTAAAACAAAAAGGGGAGTCTAAATTTTTTAGATTACGGTTATCTGATAGTGAAATAATTTGATTTGAATGCATGCCTTACTCCAGCAGACTCATGAAAGGCAGTATTAAATAAACACATAGCTTCCATGAGTGAATGTGAAAATTTAAAAATTGTTTTAGCTAGCAAGCTGATTATCGCAAGTAGAGCGATAAACATTAGGGCAATCGCGCTTAAATAACCCCTAGCATTTTTAGCATGTAGTTGTTATCCCAGCCAGCCTTAAGTCTTTTTGTTTTGACACCAACTTTGGCTGTTTTTTCAGATTTAGCAAGGTTTAAGGCGATATGTCTTAGCGTTGCCATATTGGCAGCACTATTTCTGAGGGGAGCTCTAGCTTGGTCTT